>CALRZF020000181.1:0-7686 GCA_943372585.1 Ramlibacter sp. 2FC
GGTGCTGCGCCGCCTGGTCGGGCAAACCGGCGAGAGCGCGGCCTACCATGTGCTGCAGGGCCAGGGTGCGGATGCCGTGCGCCTGTGCCTGTACCGAGTGGATTCACCCCACCCCGTGCGCGATCACATCAAGGCCGGCGATGTGCTGCCGGCCGACCGTGGCACCGGTGCACGCGTGCTCATTGCCTTTGACCCGGTGCGCAGCAAGTCCGCCGCACGCGACCGCAAGCTGTACGCCGCGATTCGCGAGCACGGCTACTACGCCGCCGAGGGCGACCGCCTGGCGGGCGTGGCGGGCATTTCCGCGCCGGTATTTCATTCGGGCGGGCAGATTGCGGCCGCCCTCACGCTGACCATGCCCGCACACCGCTATGACGAGCGCCACGTCAAGCCCGTGCTGGACGGCGCGCGCGCACTCAGCGGGCTGGTGGCGGCTACTCCGCCTTGAAGCCCGACGCCTTGATCGGGGCCTCCCATTTCTTCAGGTGTGCCGCCTGGCTGGCCGCCAGCTCGGCCGACGCCGCATGGCTGGGCACCAGGCCAAAGCCGTAAATCTTGTCCTGCACGTCCTGGGCTTTCAGGGCGTCAGACACGGCACGGTCAATGCGCGCCACCACATCGGCCGGCATGCCTGCGGGACCGTACAGGCCAAAGAATGCATCGGCGCTCACGTTGATGCCCACCTCTTTCAGCGTTGGCACATCGGGCAGCGCGCGCGTGCGGGCCTCGCCCGTGACCGCCAGGATGCGCACCTTGCCGGCCTTGTGGTGTTCCAGCGTTTCGGATGCGGTGTCCACCATCAGCGGTACCTGGCCGCCGATCAGGTCCTGTGCGGCCGGTGCGCCGCCGCGGTAGGCCACGTGCGTCAGCGGCACACCCGCGGCCTGCGCCAGCATCTGGCCGGCAAAGTGCGGCACCGTGCCCGCGCCGGAAGTGGCGTAGTTGGCCTTGGCCGGGTTGGCCTTCATCCAGGCCAGCACGGCTTTCAGGTCGCCGGCAGGTGCACCGGGGCCGGCCGTGACGGCAAAGTCAAACGTGGTCACGCGTGAGATGGCGGTGAAGTCCTTGATGGGGTCATAGCCCAGGTTGGAATACAGCCAGGGCTGGATCACCAGCGCGCCGCTGGGCGAGAGCACCAGCGTCTGGCCGTCGGGCGCGGCGCGCTTGACTTCATTGAGCGCCACGCGCCCGCCAGCGCCGGGCTTGTTGTCCACGATGACGTTCTGGCCCAGCGACGCGCGCAGCTTTTCAGCCAGCAGCCGGGCAATCACATCGACCGACCCGCCGGGCGGAAAGCCCACCAGGATCTTGAGCGTGCGCTCCTGCGCGAACGCGGGCACGGCCAGAGCGGCTGCCGCAGCAGCCAGGGCGTTGAAATGGCGGCGTTTGATCATGGGTGTCTCCTTTGTTGTGAATGAAATGGATCAGGCCAGCGCGGCCAGCACAGCGCTGTTGTGTTCGGGCAGGCCCACGCTGATGCGCAGCCAATCGGCCATGCCGTAGGGCTCAAGTGTGGACACGGCGATGCCGGCGGCCAGCAGCCGGGCGTGGGCTGCCTGTGCCGCCTGCGCATCGGCAAAACGGGCGGTCACGAAGTTGCCCGCCGACGGCAGGCACTGCAGGCCCAGCGCCGTCAGGCCGGCGGTAAGCTGCTCGCGCCCCGCCGTGTTCAACGCGTAGCTGCGCGCCAGGTAGTCGTCATCGGCCAGTGCCGCACAGGCAGCAGCCAGCGCGGGCGTAGTGACGTTGAAACGCGGGCGTATGGCGTTGAGCCGCGCGGTCAGCGCCGGTTGGGCCACGCCATAGCCCACGCGCAGGCCGGCCAGGCCATAGGCCTTGGAGAAGGTGCGCGCCACGATCAGGTTGGGGTGGGCGCGCACCCAGTCCATGCTGTTGTAGCGCTGCGCGGGTGACAGGTATTCGGTGTAAGCCTCGTCCAGCAACACGGTCACATGCGCCGGCACGCTGGCAATAAAACCCTGCAGCCACGCCGGGTCGATGAAGCTGCCCGTGGGGTTGTTGGGGTTGGCCACAAAAATCAGGCGCGTGTCCACATTGACGGCTGCGCGCATGGCGCCCAGGTCGTGGCCGAAGTCGCGCGCCGGCACCACCACCGCATGGCCACGCACCAGCGCTGCCGCCTGCGCGTACACGATGAAGCCGTACTGCGACCACACCACGTTGTGCCCCGGCTGCACACAGGCCTGCGCGGCCAGGGTCAGGATTTCGCTGGAGCCGCTGCCCAGCGTGAGCCAGCCCGTGGGCACGTCCAGCCGGGCGGCCAGCGCCGCCTTGAGTTCGGCGCCGTTGGCGTCGGGGTAGGTGCCTGCGCCCTGCAGGGCGGCAGCCGCAGCCTGCTGCGCGGCAGCCGGCATGCCCAGCGGGTTTTCATTGGAAGCCAGAGAGATCATGAGAACAGAAGAATATTTAAGACATTAAATATATGCGGCAATGCTGCGCCCGCCATGCGGGGCTACCCCAATTTGGTGCGCCTGCAATTACATCGATATTGGTCACGGATAAATCTCATTTCCAAGACTTAATATCACTCAAAGTATCGAATACAGTGGTGGTATTGCCCAAGGAGAGCCCCATGACCGCACGCACCCAAGTCCACCGCCTGCAAGTAGCGACCGAGCTGCACCAGTTCATTGAAACCCAGGTGCTGCCCGGCACCGGCGTGCAAAGCGCCGCCTTCTGGAAAGGCTTTGACGCCATCGTGGCCGACCTGGCGCCCAAAAACATCGCCTTGCTGGCCGAGCGTGACCGCCTGCAGAGCGAGCTGGACGCCTGGCACAAGGCCAACCCCGGCCCCATCAAGGGCATGAAGACTTACCGCAAGTTCCTGGAAAAAATTGGCTACCTCGTGCCCGTGCCCAAGAACGTGAAGGCCACCACGAAGAATGTGGACGCAGAACTGGCCACGCAGGCCGGCCCGCAGCTGGTGGTGCCCATCCTGAATGCACGCTATGCGCTGAACGCCGCCAACGCCCGCTGGGGCAGCCTGTATGACGCGCTGTACGGCACCGATGTGATTTCCGAAGCCGACGGCTGCGAAAAAGGCACGGGCTACAACCCCAAACGCGGCGCCAAGGTCATCGAATACGCACGACATGTGCTGGACCGCACGGCACCGCTGGAAAAGGGCTCGCATGTGGACAGCACGGGCTACGCCGTGGCCAACGGCAAGCTGGTCGTCACCCTGAAAAGCGGCAAGACCACGGGCCTGAAGAAGGACAAGCGCTTTGTCGGCTACCAAGGTGAGGCAACCAACCCTTCCAGCGTGCTGCTGGAGCACAACGGCCTGCACCTGGACATCCGCATCAACCGCAAGACGCCGATCGGCGCCACCGACCCGGCCGGCGTGAGCGACCTGGTGCTGGAAGCCGCGCTGTCCACCATCCTGGACCTGGAAGATTCCGTGGCCGTGGTGGATGCGCAGGACAAGGTGCTGGCGTACAGCAACTGGCTGGGCATTTTGAAGGGCACGCTCACCGAGGACGTGAGCAAGGGCGGCACCACCTTCAAGCGCGGGCTGAACCCGGACCGCGTCTACACGTCGCCCCAGGGCGGCGAAGTGAAGCTGCATGGCCGCTCGCTGATGTTCGTGCGCAACGTGGGCCACCTGATGACCAACCCGGCCATCCTGTACACGGCGGCCGACGGCAGCACGAAAGAGATCCCCGAAGGCATCATGGACGCGGTGGTCACGACCACCATCGCGCTGCACGACCTGCAGGGACATGGTGCGAACGGGATCCGCAACAGCCGCACCGGCAGCGTCTACATCGTCAAGCCCAAGATGCACGGCCCTGCCGAAGTGGCCTTCGCCGCCGAGCTGTTCACCCGCGTGGAAAAGGTGCTGGGCCTGAAGGACAGCACCGTCAAGCTGGGCATCATGGACGAAGAGCGCCGCACCAGCGTCAACCTGAAGGCCTGCATTGCCGCGGCCGGCAGCCGCGTGGCCTTTATCAACACGGGCTTTCTGGACCGCACCGGCGACGAAATGCACACCTGCATGCAGGCCGGCCCCGTGCTGCGCAAGGGCGACATGAAGAGCAGCGCCTGGATCGCTGCCTATGAAAAGAACAACGTGCTGGTGGGCCTGAGCTGCGGCCTGCGCGGCAAGGCACAGATCGGCAAGGGCATGTGGGCCATGCCCGACCTGATGGCCGCCATGCTGCAACAGAAGATTGCGCACCCCAAGGCCGGCGCCAACACCGCCTGGGTGCCCAGCCCCACGGGCGCCACGCTGCACGCACTGCACTACCACCAGGTGAAGGTGGCCGATGTGCAGAAAGACCTGGAAAAGATCGACGCCGACGGCGCGCGCGACGGCATCCTCAATGACCTGCTGAGCATCCCGGTGGTGAAGGCCGCGAAGTGGAGCGACGCCGACCGGCAGCAGGAGCTGGACAACAACGCACAGGGCATCCTGGGCTACGTGGTGCGCTGGATCGACCAGGGCGTGGGCTGCTCCAAGGTGCCCGACATCCACAACGTGGGCCTGATGGAAGACCGCGCCACGCTGCGCATCAGCAGCCAGCACATGGCCAACTGGCTGCACCACGGCGTGGTGACCAAAGCCCAGGTGAACGCCACCTTCAAGCGCATGGCCAAGGTGGTGGACAAGCAGAACGCCGGCGACCCGCTGTACAAGCCCATGACGGGCAACTATTCAGGCGCGGCCTACCAGGCTGCGACTGATCTGGTGTTCAAGGGCAAGGAGCAGCCCAGCGGCTACACCGAGCCGCTGCTGCATGCCTGGCGGTTGAAGGTCAAGGCCGGGGCGGTTTGAACGCCTTGTAGGCGGGGGCGCACAGATTCATGCGCCCTGCTCCGGCACCTCACAGCCCCGCTGCGCAGCACCATGAACTCCTGTCTCAACCATTCCAAGGAGTTCACATGAACAAGGATCAAGTCAAGGGCCGTATCAAGGAAGCTGCTGGCGAAACGCAGGAGCAGTTCGGCAAGCTGGTGAACAGCAAGGAGCAGGAAGCCAAGGGCCACGCCCGCGAGCAGGCTGGCAAGGCCCAGAAGATCGCTGGCGACATCCGCGAGCAGGTCAAGGACGACGCCAAGGAAGCGTTCAAAAAGCCGTGAGACTTGGGACGCGAGTCCCTTTGACCCTCAGGCACAGGCTGGAGCGAATCCAGCCTTTTTTTCGTCTGCTGTGCCAGACTGCAATCCAGTTGCCCTTGCCCGAAACAGCATGACGATTCGCCCGGTTTGCCTTTGCCCTGCCGTATTCGCCCTCGTTTGGCTCCCGTCACAGGGTATGGCGCAGTCCGATGGGGCCTTGCGCCCGGTGGTCATCACCGGCGCGGCACCGGACCAGCAACGCTGGACGGCGCCCGCCTCCATCGACATCGTGGACGGCGAAGAGCTGCGCGCGGGCAACCTGCAGATCAACCTGTCCGAAGGGCTGGGCCGCGTACCAGGCCTGTCCATCAACAACCGGCAAAACTATGCACAGGACCTGCAGCTGTCCATCCGCGGGTTTGGGGCGCGGTCCACCTTTGGCGTGCGCGGTGTGCGGCTGTATGTGGACGGCATTCCGGCCAGCGCGCCCGACGGACAGGGCCAGGCGGCCAATTTCCCCATCGGCAGCGCCGACCGCATTGAGGTGATTCGTGGGCCGTACTCCGCGCTGTACGGCAGCTCGGCCGGCGGCGTGGTGGCGCTGTACACGGCCGACAGCGGGCCGGCTGAATGGCGTGCGGGTCTGGCGGGTGGCGCCGACGGTCTGTGGCGCGCATCCACACAGGCCACGGGCAAGGTGGGCGGCTATCACTTCAACGTGGATGCATCGACCTTCAGCACGCAGGGGCTGCGCCCTCAATCTGGCGCGCAGCGCGACACCGCGCATCTGAAGCTGTCGCGCCCCTATGACGGCGGGCGTGTGGTGCTGGTGGCCAACCGGCAGGTCAGCAATGCGCAGGACCCGCTGGGGCTGTCGCGAGCGGAATTTGACGCCGATCCGTACCAGACGACACCGGCGGCCACGCAGTTCAACACGCGCAAATCCGTGCAACAAACGCAGCTGGGCCTGGCCTGGACCCATGCGCTGGAGGATGGCCACAGCCTGCAGCTCATGGGCTATGGCGGCCAGCGTGCATTGGTCCAATACCAGTCCATCCCGCCGTCGGCACAGGTGGCGCCGGGTGCGGCAGGCGGCATCATCGACCTGAACCGCAACTACGGCGGGCTGAACGCCCGCTGGCGGCTGGACCGCCAATATGACAACGGGCGGCTGACCGCGTCCGCTGGCCTCGCCTGGGACCGGCAGGACGAAGAGCGCCGGGGGTTTGAGAACTTCACCGGCGCAACCCTGGGTGTCATGGGGCGCCTGCGCCGCGACGAGACCAACCGCGCCGACGCGCTGGACCCCTACGCCCAGGCCGAATGGGACACGCCCGACTGGACATTCACCGCGGGCGTGCGCCGCTCGCGCGTGCGGCTGTCGTCGGCCGACCGCTACATCGCGCCCGGCAACCCCAATGACAGCGGCGCCGTGCGCCATGCCGCGACGCTGCCGGTGGTGGGCCTGCGCTGGAAGCTGTCACCTCAAATCCAGGTGTACGCCAGCGCAGGCCGCGGCTTTGAAACCCCGACGCTGAACGAAGCCGCCTACCGGGCGACCGGCGGCACCGGCTTGAATACGGCCCTGGACGCCAGCCGCAGCCGCAGCGTGGAGGCCGGCCTGCGCGGGCGCCATGGCGGCGCCGCCTGGACGGCCACGGTGTTTGACGTGCTCACACAAGATGAGATCGTTGTGCTGTCCAACACCGGCGGGCGCAGCACCTTCCAGAACGCCGGGCGCACGCGCCGCCGCGGGCTGGAGCTGTCGGGCGAGGCGCAGTGGGGCAAGCTCAACGTGGCGTCCGCGTACACGCTGCTCAACGCCACCTATGCCGACGGCTTCATGACCTGCGAAGCCAGCCCTTGCGCCGCGCCCACGGTGGCCGTGCCGGCGGGCAACCGGCTGGCCGGCATTGCACGGCAACAGGCCTGGCTGCGCCTGGCGTGGGAGCCGGGCTGGGCCGGCAGCACCTTCACGCTGGAGCTGCGCCACAACGGCGCCGTGCCCGTGAACGACCGCAACAGCGACAGCGCGCCGGCGTACACCGTGGCCAACCTCGGGGTGCGCTTCCAGCAACAGCAAGGCCCGTGGCAGTGGCGACAATTCGTGCGCGTGGACAACATCGCGAACCGCCGCCATGCGGGTTCGGTCATCGTCAACGAAGGCAACGGCCGGTTCTTTGAGCCCGCGCCGGGACGCAGCGTGTTTGCAGGCATCGAACTGACACGGCGTTTTGACTGACATGCCGTGCAGCCACGGGCGCCGTTTTGCTGGCAAACTGTGCCGACCTGACCAACCTGACAAGACACCACCATGCGCCTGATCCTCGCCCCCACCGCCGCCGCCATTGCCCTGATGCTGTCTGCCTGCGGCGGCGGCGACGATGCGCCCGCCCCCGCCCCGGTGGGCGACACGATTGTCGTGACCGAGGCCAACCAGGTCGCGTCGTTCAACCGAGCCACGCCCGGCACCCAGGTGGGCATGCGCAACGTGTTTGGCCTGCAGTCCGGCGAGACCCTGGCCGGCATTGACTTCCGCCCGGCCAACGGCCTGCTGTACGCCCTGGGCAGCCGCGGCAACCTCTACACGCTGGACGCCTCCAC
>CALRZF020000182.1:0-7686 GCA_943372585.1 Ramlibacter sp. 2FC
CCAAAGAACTGCAGGAAGCCTATGCCGCGCGCGCGTTTGCGCCCAGCGCCGTGACGCCACGCGAGCTGGACGCCATGGTGCGCGCCGACTTTGACAAGTGGGCACCCGTGGTGAAGTCCACCGGTTTTTCCATTGACAGCTGAAGCCAGGAGAGTTCAATGACCCCCATGGGACAGGATCACGTGCAGGTGCTGGGCACAGCGTTCATGGAATTTGCCGCGCCCGACCCGCAGGCGCTGGCCGGTGTGCTGCAGCGCATGGGCTTTCAGGTGGTGGCGCGTCACCGGGCGGGGCATGCGCTGCTGATGCGCCAGGCGGGGGTGGACTTCATCCTCACCACCCAGCCTGGCGGCCATGCGGTGCAATTCGCGGCGCAGCACGGGCCGTCGTGCGCGGGCATGGCGTTTCGTGTGGCAGACAGCGCCGCTGCCGTGGCGCTGGCTTCTGCGCGTGGCGCCCTGGCGCTGCAGGCGCAGTCGCTGTTGCCAGCCTGTGCATTGCAGGGTATTGGCGGCAGCGCGCTGTACCTGGTGGACGACGCCGCGCAGGCGGCGCTGTATGCGCAGTTTGACTTTGATGCGCATGCGCCCGCCGGGCCTGCCGCGCCCTTTGTGCGGGTGGACCATGTGACGCACTGCGTGCACCCGGGCAACATGATGCAGTGGGTGAACTTCTACAAGGACATCTTCGGCTTCCAGGAGGTGTTCAAGTTCGTGGCCGGTGACGCCACCAATGGCTTTGACACCATTGCCGTGCGCGACCCGGCCAGCACCGCTTGCGTGACGGTGGTGGAGCCCATGGGGCGCACCTCGCAGATCCAGGAGTTCATTGACGAATACAAAGGCGAGGGCATTCAGCACATTGCGCTGTTCAGCGACGACCTGTACACCAGCGTGCAGCGCCTGCGGGGCAGCGGGGTTGAGTTTTTGCCCACGCCCGACGCGTATTACGACGCGCTGGATGCACGCTTGCCCGGCCATGGTGAAGACGTGCAGCGCATGAAGTCGCTGGGCATGCTGCTGGACGGTGCCGCCACGGGCGAGAACCCCGACGAGCGTTCGCGCTTTTTGCTGCAGATCTTTACGCGCAAGATGATCGGCCCGATCTTTTTCGAGGCGATCCAGCGCAAGGGCGATACATCGTTCGGCGAAGGCAATGCCAAGGCGCTGTTCGAGGCCATCAAGCGCGAGCAGGGCGGCGTGGCCGCCGGCACTGCGGCCTGAGCACGCCATGGCCTACCTGGTTCGCTGCCTTTACCGCGACGGCGGCGCACACGAGCGCCTGCCCGTGCGTGCTGACCATATCCGCCACATGCTGGCCTGGCTGCCGCGCACCGTGTTTGGCGCCGCCATGCTGGATGCTGCGGGCGTTGAGCCCGCCGGGATGGTGGTGGCGTTGAACGTCGCGTCGCGCGAAGAGGCGCAGCGCTTCATCGACGTCGAGCCCTACAACGCCGCCGGCCTGTTTGCCCGCGTAGAGATCACGCCGCTGGTCCAGATGACACCACCGCACACACCCGAGCTGCTTGAAGGCGAGCTGAAGAAACACCAATAAACAGGCCAATGAACAGACCCATCACCATCCCCATGCGCGCGGGCACGGCGTCGCGCCAGGCCCATGCGGATTTGCCGCCCGGCACCTTTGAGCGAGAAATCGGCCGCGAGGGCTTTGGCGGCCCGGCCACGCACATGTACCACCGCCATGCGCCCACCGCCTGGTTGCACTGGGACGGCCCGCACCGCCCCCGCGCCTATGACCTGAACCGGCTGGACGGCGTGCTCGCGCCCCTGGATTGCCCGCTGGACGCACCGCTGGTGGCCGGCAACGCCCACATGCGCCTGCGCTGCTGGAAGCCGCGTGAGCCCATGCGCCACCTGGCGCGCAATGCCGACGGCGACGACCTGCTGTTCATTCACGAAGGCGGCGGCCACCTGTTTTGCGATTACGGCCACCTGCTGCTGAACTGCGGCGACTACCTGGTGCTGCCGCGCGGCACAGCCTGGCGGTATGAGCCCACGGCGCCATCGTTTGTGCTGCTGCTGGAGGCCACGGGCGACAGCTTCCAGCTGCCCGACCGGGGCCTGCTGGGCGAGCACGCGCTGTTTGATACCGGCGTGCTGGACGTGCCGCGGATCGACGACGCCTTCCTGGCGCAGCAGCATGGCAGCGAGGGCAGCCGCGAATGGGCGCTGCGCATCCAGGCGCGGCATCGTGTTTCCACGCTGACCTATCCGCACAACCCGCTGGACGCCGTGGGCTGGAAGGGCACGCTCGCGCCCGTGCGGCTGAACTGGCGCGACATCCGCCCGGTGCTCAGCGCGCGCTACCACGTGCCGCCGTCGGCCCACACCACCTTCGTCACGCAGCGCATGGCGGTGTGCACCTTCTGCCCGCGCCCGGCCGAGACCGACCCCGGCGCGCTGAAGGTGCCGTTCTTTCACTCCAACGACGACTGCGACGAGCTGCTGTTCCTGCACGCGGGCCAGTTCTTCAGCCGCGACGGCATGGGCCCGGGCATGATGACCTTTCACCCCGCAGGCTTCCCGCACGGCCCGCACCCGGTGGCCTACCGTGCAAGCCTAACCAACCCGCGCACCGAGCTGCACGAGGTCGCCATCAACATCGACACCCGCGACCCGCTGGACATGGGCCCGGCAGTGGCTGCGTGCGAACGCACGGGCCATGCCGACTCATGGCGCGGCTACCTGGGTGATGACGTGCCCGGCAAGACGGCGAAGGCCGTGGCGGAGGCTGCATGAGGCTGGCCACACTTGCCAACGGCACGCGCGACGGGCAACTGGTGGTGGTGTCTGCCGACGGCGCACGCTGCATGCCGGTGCCACAGGCCGCTGCCACGCTGCAGGCAGCGCTGGACAACTGGGACGCCGCCCAGCCGCTGCTTCAGGCTGCGGCTGCGCACCTGGACGGTAATACGGCCACCGGCCAGCCGCTGGACATGACCCAGTTGCTGGCGCCGCTGCCACGCGCCTACCAATGGGTAGACGCCAGCGGCTACCTGTCGCACATGGAGCGCGTGCGCCGCGCACGCGGCGCCGACATGCCGCCGTCCGCGCGCACCGAACCTGTCATCTACCAAGGCCTGTCAGACCAGAACCTGGCCTGGTGCGACGGCATACCGGCCGATCCGTCCTGGGGTACCGACCTGGAGGGCGAGCTGGCGGTGATCACCGGCGACGTGGGCCCCGCACCCACGCCTGCGCAGGCGTTGGCCGCGGTACGGCTGGTGGTGCTGGTCAACGATGTGTCGCTGCGCTCGCTGATCCCCGGTGAGCTGGCCAAGGGCTTTGGCTTCTTTCACAGCAAGCCGGCCAGCGCATTTGGCCCCTTTGCCGTAACGCCTGACGAGTTGGGCGCGGGCTGGCGCGATGGGCGGGCCATCGGCCGGCTGCAGGCGCACGTGAACGGCGCGCTGCTGGGCGATCTGCGCACCGGCGAAGACCAGGACTTCAGCTTTGCCGACATCATCTGCTACGCGGCGCGCACGCGCCGCCTGGGCGCGGGCAGCATTGTGGGCGCGGGCACCGTGTCCAACCGCGATGCGTCTCGCGGCGTGGCCTGCATCGTGGAGCAGCGCACGCTGCAGCAGCTGGCCGGGCAGGGCGCCGACACACTGGCGCCCTACCTGCAGCCGGGCGACACGGTGTCGCTGGCGTTCAGCACCGGTGACGGGCGCGAGCTGCTGGGGCGCATCGAACAGAAAGTGATCCCCGCATGAATGATGCAACCCGCGACTGCATTGCCGGCCTGCGCGGCTGGCTGGGCGAGCGCCTGTCCACCGCGGCGGCCGTGCGCGACCACCATGGGCGCGACACCACCTTTCACCCGGTGATGCCGCCGGACGCGGTGGTGTTTCCAAACACGGTAGATGAGGTGCGCCGCATCGTCGTGGCGTGCGCGGCGCACCGCGTGCCCATCGTGCCGTTTGGCACAGGCACTTCGTGTGAAGGCCACATCGCCGCATTGCGCGGCGGCATCAGCCTGGACACCAGCGGGCTGAACCGCATACGCGCCGTGCACGAGGCCGACATGGACGCCACGGTGGAAGCGGGTGTGACGCGCAAGACGCTGAACGCCCAGCTGCACGGCACCGGGCTGCAGTTCACCGTGGACCCGGGTGCGGACGCATCCATCGGCGGCATGGTGTCTACCCGCGCATCGGGCACCAACGCCGTGCGCTACGGCACCATGCGCGAAAACGTGCTGGCGCTGGAAGTGGTGATGCCCAACGGCGAGCTGATCCATACCGGCACGCGCGCGCGCAAATCGTCGGCCGGCTACGACCTCACACGCCTGTTTGTGGGCGCCGAGGGGACGCTGGGCATCGTCACGGCTGCCACGGTGCGGCTGCACCCGCTGCCCGAGCATGTGGCCGCGGCCAGCTGCGCATTCGGCACGCTGCGCGCGGCGGTCGACACAGTGATTGAAACGCTGCAATGCGGTGTGCAGCTGGGCCGGGTGGAACTGCTGGACGCCGTGCAGGTGGACGCGGTCAACCGCTATTCGAATCTGGGCATGGCGGTGGCGCCCACGCTGTTCTTTGAGTTTCACGGCAGCGAGCCTGCGGTGGCGCACCAGGTGGCGCTGGTGCGCGGCATTGCCGCCGCCCACGGCGGGCAGGACTTTGCCTGGGCCCACCGGCCCGAGGACCGCACCCGCCTGTGGCAGGCCCGCCATGACATCTGGTGGGCCAACAAGGGCTTGCGCCCGGGGGCAGAGGGTTTGCCCACCGACGTGTGCGTGCCCATTTCCGAACTGGCCGAGCAGGTGGAGGCAGCCCAGCAGGACGTGCAGGCCGAGGGCCTGATCGCGCCGATGTGCGGCCATGTGGGCGACGGCAACTTTCACCTGTGCTTCATGGTGGACCCGGCGGACGCCGCTGAAATGGCGCGTGTGAAGACTGTGTATGCGCGCATGATCCGCCGCGCGCTGGCTGTGGGCGGCACCTGTACCGGCGAGCACGGCATCGGCCACGGCAAGGTGGATTTTTTGCAGGAAGAAGCAGGCGCGGCGTTCGACGTGATGCGTGCCGTGCGGGCCGCGCTGGACCCGCTGGGCATCATGAATCCGGGCAAGGTAACGGGTTTTCTGCAAGGGGCTTTGTAGGAGGAATTCCCGCCATGGCGCAGCCGCCTCGCGCCGTGCCTGTCTTGCGGGTAAGCTGTGGGTAGCTTCACTGCCAGGGCTTGCCCGCACCTGATGAAAGAGACATTGACCCGCCTGGCCGCTCAGGCCCGATCCGCCGCATTGCGTCTGTGGCTGCTCGCTCGTGCCCACCCCTGGCGCGCCGTGGCGGTGCTGTTGGCGCTGCCGCTGCTGTATGTGCTGGTGCTGATCCCGTTCACGCCCAGCATTGGCGACATCAGCAAGGCCCGCACTGAAAAGCCTGCCACCGTGGTGTCGCTGGACGGCAAGGTGCTGGCGACCTACCAGCGCATCAACCGCGACTGGGTCAAGCTGCCCGCCATTTCACCCGCCGTGGTGCAGGCGCTGATTGCCACCGAAGACCACCGCTTTTACGAACACCGCGGCATTGACGTGAAACGCACCGTGGGCGCCGTGCTGCACACGCTGACCGGCGACCGACAGGGTGGCTCCACCATCACGCAGCAGCTCGCGCGCAACCTGTACCCCGAGCAGATTGGCCGCTCGGTCAGCATCACGCGCAAGCTGCGCGAAGCCATCACCGCGCTGAAGATCGAGGCCGTGTATTCCAAGGACGAAATCCTGGAGTCATACCTCAACACGGTGCCGTTCCTGTACAACGCACACGGCATCGAAATGGCCGCGCGCACCTACTTTGACAAGGGCGCGGGCAAGCTCGACGTGCTGGAAGCCGCCACGCTGATCGGCATGCTCAAGGGCACGGCCTACTACAACCCGGTGACGCAACCCGAGCGCGCGGTGCAGCGACGCAATATTGTGCTGGCGCAGATGGTCAAGCACGGCAAGTTGCCTGAAAAGCAGCTGGAGGTGCTGAAAAAGCGCCCTCTGAAGCTGGACTTTGAACGCCAGCCCGAGGCGCTGGGCCCGGCGCCGCACCTGGCGCGGCAGTTGCGCCGCTTCCTGATCGACTGGGCTGACCGCAACGGCTACGACATTTTTTCAGATGGGCTGGTGATACGCACCACGATTGACTCGCGCCTGCAGGCCATGGCCAACCAGGCCGTGGCACGCCAGGGCGATTCGCTGCAGAACCTGGCCAGCGGCCAGTGGAGTGCACGCGGTGGCTTTGCCCCCAACCGCCCGGTGGTGCAGGCGCTGCTGCGTGAAACGCCGCAGTACAAGACGGCGCTGGAGGCCGGCCAGACTGACGCCCAGGCGCTCAAGGCACTGGGCGCTGACGCCGCGATGATGAAAGCATTGCGCGACGAAAAAACACGCCTGTCGGCGGGCTTTCTGGCGCTGGACCCGCGCAACGGTCAGGTGCGGGCCTGGGTGGGCAGCCGGGATTTTTTGAAAGACCAGTTCGATCATGTGGCACAGGCGCGCCGCCAGCCGGGCTCGACCTTCAAGCCTTTTGTGTACGGCGCTGCGTTTGAGCAGGGCATGAGCCCTGGCGAAGTCTTGATGGACGAGCCCGTGGAAATTGCGCTGGGCGGTGGCCAGGTGTGGCGACCCACCGATGGCGTCGAGCCCAGCTACCAACCCATGACGTTGCGCGATGGCCTGGCATTGTCCAAAAACACCATCACCGCCCAGGTGGTCAACCGCGTGGGCGCCCAGCGTGTCGCAGCGCTGGCGCGCTCCATGGGCGTGCGCCAGAGCAAGCTGGAAGAAGTGCTGTCGCTGGCGCTGGGCACCAGCCCGGTGACGCTGCGCGAAATGGTGGCCTCGTACGGCACCCTTGCCAACGGCGGCAACTACATCGAGCCCACGGTCATCCTGCAGGTGGAAGACCGCGACGGCAAGGTGCTGGAGGCCTTTGCGGCGCCTGTGCCTGAACCCGCGCTGGGCCAACCGGCGGCCGACCGCCTGCTGGATGCGCTGCGCGGCGCGATCGACCGTGGCACGGGCGCATCCATTCGGGGGCGGTTTGGCATCCAGGCCGATGTGGCGGGCAAGACCGGCACCACGCAGGACAACACCGACGGCTGGTTCATCCTGATGCACCCGCACCTGGTGGCGGGTGCCTGGGTGGGCTTTAACGACAGCCGCCTGACCATGAGCGACGGCTACGGGCAGGGCGCCCGCAGTGCGCTGCCCATGGTGGGCGATTTCTTTCAGGCGGCGCTGCGCGCCAAGGTGCTGGACGGCCAGGTGGCGTTCAGTGCGCCGCGCGAATCGTTTGCGCCGGTGGAGCCGCCGCCGTCCAGCTTGGACCCCGGCGGATTCAGCAGTGCCAATGGGGGCAGCGCGCCGGGCTTTGGAGGTGGCGTACCCGCAGAGGCGATGGTCGGCGGCCCCGGCCCCGCGCCCCAGCCGGTGGTGACCACGCCGGTGCCCCAGCCGCCCGCCGCGCGGATCATCAGCATCCCGCCCATGGACGGCCAGCAGGGCACACGCATCATCGGCATTCCCCAGCAGCAAAACCAGTAGTGCCCCCGGGGGCGTTACCATCGCCCATGCGCAAAACTTATCCCCTCAGCGTCGAGGGCAAACACCCCGACCGCGTGCTTGACGCGGTCAAGCACGACATCCGCAAATACCTCAAGCGCGAGCGCCGCC
>CALRZF020000183.1:0-7674 GCA_943372585.1 Ramlibacter sp. 2FC
CGGGCGTGCCAGCCGGAGAAGAACTAACGGAGCGGCGCGAGAAAAATAGTCAAGGCTTCCTGCATAGGCCCAAGCAGATGTCCCGTCCCGAACGCCAGCACAGCCAGGCCAGTGAGCAAGGTCACCGGAAACCCCACCGAGAAGATCGACATCTGCGGCGCCACACGCGAAGCAAATCCCAGCACGATGTTCACAAACAGCATGAGGATCGTGGCCGGCAACGCGAGGGACAAAGCCAGGCGGAACACATCCGCGCCCAGCCGGTCCAGCCGCAATCGCGAGAAAGCCGCGAAAGGATCCGCAGAAATAGGGAAGCTGCTGAACGTGGCCACCAGCGCGTCGATCAGCACCAGGTGCGCGTCCAGCGCCACAAACAGCATCATGCCCAGCGTGTTCAGCCAGCTGCCCACGGCCGACTCACTGCCGCCGTTGGGGTCAAAAAAGCCTGCAAATGAAAAACCCATCTGCAGGCCGATGAATTCGCCCGCGATCTCAAACACCGCGAACAGCAAGCGCGCGGCAAAGCCCAGCGCCAGGCCGATCACCACCTGCTGGGCCACCAGGCCCAGGCCGGTGGCTGACGCCATGGTCAGGCCCGGGGGCACGTTGGCAAACGGCGCCACCACGAACGCAATGGCACCGGCCAGCGCCACGCGGGCGCGCACAGGGAATGATTTGTGTGACAACAGCGGCGCCGCTGAAAACAGCGCCAGGATGCGGATGAACGGCAGCAGCGCACCGGCCAGCCATGCGTCCAGCTGCACCTGCGAAAACGTCATCATGGCCGGGGCAACCTCAGCCCACGGCCGCCGGGATGCTGGTGATCACCTGGCGGATCCAGTCCACCAGCACCGAGATCATCCAGGGGCCGGCAATGGCCAGCGACGCCAGCACGGCCAGCAGCTTGGGCAGGAATGACAGCGTGGATTCGTTGATCTGCGTGACGGCCTGGAACAGGCTCACGGCCAGGCCCACCACCAGCGCCGTCAACAGCGCAGGCGCCGCCACCGCGATCAGGATTTCCATGGCCATGCGGCCAAATGCCAGGACGGCCTCGGGCGTCATGTGGCACCGCCAAAGCTGGCCACCAGCGAGCCGATCAGCAGGTTCCACCCGTCGGCCAGCACAAACAGCATGAGCTTGAACGGCAGCGCCACCAGCACGGGCGACAGCATCATCATGCCCATGGACATGAGCACGCTGGCCACGATCAGGTCGATGACGATGAAGGGGATGAACACCATGAAGCCGATCTGGAATGCGGTCTTCAGCTCGCTCGTCACAAACGCGGGCACCACCACGCGCAGCGGCGTTTTGTCGGGCGGGGTTTTGGCGTCGGCGCCGGCAATGCGGTTGAACAAGGCCAGGTCGGCTTCGCGCGTCTGCTTGAGCATGAAAGCGCGCAGCGGGTCCGAGCCCTTGGCCACGGCGTCTTCAAAACTCATCTTCTGTTCGCTGTAGGGTTTGTAGGCGTCCTGGTACACCTTGTCCAGCGTCGGCCCCATGATGAAGAACGTGAGAAACAGGCTCATGCCCACCAGCACCTGGTTGGGCGGCGTGGTCTGCAGGCCCAGCGCCTGGCGCAGCAGGCTCAGCACAATGATCAGCCGTGTGAAGCTGGTCATCAACAGCAGGATGGCCGGCAGGAACGACAGCGCGCCGAACACCAGCAGGGTTTGCACCGGCACCGAATAGGTGGTCGTGTTGCCATTGGTCTGTGCCACCACGCCCACACCCACAGGCAGGCTTTGCGCCAGCGCGCCGCCGGCCAGCAGGGCCAGTGGCAATGCCAGGCCCACCATTCTTGAAAGCCTCATGCGCGCACCTGTGGGAACGTCGCAGTGGGCTGCGGCTCGAGCGCCTCGCCCAGCAGCGTGATTTGCTGCGCCGTCGCGCCCAGCACCAGCACGCGGCCTTGCACGCGCACCAGCACCACGCGTTCACGCGGGCCCAGCGGCAGCTGGTCGATGATTTCCAGCTGGCGTGCGGCGCCACCGGGGCGCAGCGTCTGCAGGCGTTTCATGGCCCACAAAGACGCGGGAATCAGCGCCAGCACCACCACCAGCATCAACAGCGACCATGTCGTGGAATGCATCACCGGGCCTCTTCAGCGGCTCAGCCGGCGCATGCGCTCGGACGGCGTCACGATGTCGGTCAGGCGGATGCCGAACTTGTCGTTCACCACCACCACCTCGCCCTGCGCAATCAGAAAGCCGTTGACCAGCACGTCCATCGGCTCGCCGGCCAGTGCGTCGAGCTCGATCACCGAGCCCTGTGCCAGCTGCAGGATGTGCTTGATGGGAATGCGGGTGCGGCCCAGCTCCACGGTCAGCTGCACGGGGATGTCCAGCACCATGTCAATGTCGTCGCGGTTGGCGGGCGCAACGCCCGCGCCCAGCTCGTTGAAGAGGCTGGCCGCCGCGGCCACGGGTTGCGCCTGGCCGGCTTCGGCCAGGGCCGATGCCCAGTCGTCGGCCAGGGGTTCCTGGTCTGTTGCGGTGTTTGCCATGTGTCAGCTCCTGTATCGGGTCATTGCAAAGACCCGCCGGGCGCGGCTTCGGCGCTGGTCTGGGTCATGAATTCACGGATGCGCACGCCGTAGCGCGCGCCCAGCGTGCCGTAATCGCACTCAAAGACGGGCACGCCGTCCACCTTGGCCATCAGCGTGGGCAGGCGGTCCAGCTCGATGAAGTCGCCCACCTTCAGGCCCATGAGCTCGCCCACGGTCGCGTGGCTGTGGGCCAGCTCGGCCGCCAGCTCCACGGTAGCGGCCTTGATCTGCTGCGTGAGCAGCGTGACCCAGCGCCGGTCGGGGCCGCCCTGGTCGCCTTGCAGCGGCGAATACAGGATTTCACGGATCGGCTCAAAGGTCGAATAGGGAATGCAGATGTGGATGTCGCCGCCGGTTTCGCCGATTTCCACCCGGAACGTGGTGGTCACCACAATCTCGGAGGGTGTGGCGATGTTGGCAAACTGCGTGTTCATTTCCGAGCGCGCGTATTCCAGCTCGATGGGGTAGATGGCGGCCCATGATTTCGCGTACTCGGCCGCGATCACCTCCACCAGGCGCAGGATGATGCGCTGCTCGGTGGCCGAGAATTCACGCCCTTCGATGCGCGCCGGGTTGCTGCCCGAGCCGCCAAACAGGGTGTCGATCACCGTGTACACCAGCACCGGGTCGCAAATCAGCAGGCCCGAGCCGCGCAGCGGGCGCACATGCATCACGTTGATGTTGGCCGGCACGGCCACATTGCGCAGGAACGCGCTGAATTTCTGCACCTTCACCGCGCCCACGGCGATGTCGGGGTTGCGCCGCATGAAGTTGAACACCCCCACGCGGAAGTTGCGCGCAAAGCGTTCGTTCACGATCTCCAGCGTGGGCATGCGCCCGCGCACGATGCGTTCCTGGCTGCTCAGGTCATAGGTGCGCACGCCGGTGCCGTCACCGGCACCGTCACCGGCGCCGTCGGCGAGGTCTTCGCCATTCACGCCCGCCAGCAGCGCGTCAACTTCTTCCTGTGACAGGGGTTGTGCCATGGCGCGGCCTTATTGCACGATGAACTGCGAGAACAGCACGTTCTGCACGGGGTTTTCCACCGCCGGCGCAGCCTTGGGCGCGGCGGCCCCCGCGTGCGCCACCACCGCGTCGTCCGGCTTCACGCCCATGCCGTGGGCGGCCCGGGCGCGGATCTGCTGGGCCAGCTCGCGCTTGCCTTCGTCGCTCAGCAGTTCATCAATGCGCTTGGACGACAGCAGCAGCAATATTTCATTGCGCACGGCCGGCAGGCGTTCCTTGAGTTCGTTTTCGGCTTCGGCGTCTTTCAGCTCCAGCGTCACGCCCACCTGGGCAAAGCGCTCGCCGCGCTCGTCCTTCAGGTTCACGGTAAACACGTCCAGTGGCGCAAACACGGGCTTGGCCGGCGGCTTTTTCTTTTCGGCCACATGGGTGCCGTCCGCTGGCTTTTTGAGCAGGAACCAGGCAGCGCCCGCGCCGCCGGACGCCAGCACCAGGCCCAGCGCGAGAACAATGATCAGCTTCTTGCGGGATTTTTTGGGGGCTTCGGCGGGTGTTTCGGCGGACATCATGGCTCCTGTGGAATGAGTCCATTGTGCGAAGCAGCAGCGTGCTTCGATGCGCCGATAAGCCGCCTGAAAAGCCGTCCTTTTCGCGCAGCCGGGGCGCGATCAGCCCGATCAGGCGTACAGGTCCAGCATGCCGCGCGTGGCGCGGGCCGCGCCCGCGAGCCCGCCCAGGCCAGGCAGGCCGGACTGCGCCGGCGTGATCTCTGCGCCCTGCCCCGCGCCAGGCCGCGCCGGGCGGGCCTGCGCCGCGGCGCCATCGCGCGCGTCGCCGCCTTGCTGCTGGCCGCCGGACACGCCGGTCTGGCCCAGGCTCAGGCCCTGGGCTTCCAGCAGGTCACGCAGTTCAGGCAACGCCCGCTCGATGCTTTCACGCGTCAGGCCGTGCACCGCCGAAAAGCTGATGTCGGCCGTCTGGGTCTGCGCGCTCACGCTCAGCTGGATCTGGATCGGTCCCAGATCTGCGGGATTCAGCCGCAGCTCAGCCTGCTGAAAGCCGCCTTCCACCAGCACTGTGACCTGCGCGGCCAGGTCACCGGTGAATGCGGCGTCACCCGGGCGTGAGGGCAGCTCGGCCTGGTAGACGGGTGCCGCAGCAGCCGGGCCGTGCGCGGCGGCAGGGGTGGGCGTTGCGGCCCAGCCACCGGTGAGCGACGCCATGTCGGGCAAGGTTTGTAGTGCGGCCTGGGCGGCCTGGGCATCCGTTGCGGTCTGCCCCGGCCCGGCATCCGCCGCCAGGGCCGGCAGCAGGGTCAGGGCGGCAGGTTCGGCCGGATCAGGGCGCGCAGGCCCGGGTGTATTGAACAGGTCTGCGCCCGGCAGCACCGGGGAAGATGTTTTGGCAGGGGCCGCGCCGGGGGCTGCGGACAAAGCTGCGGGCATGGCCGACGCAGGGGCCGCGCCGGGGGCCGCAGACAGGGCCGCACCGGCTGCAGCCTGCGCACCGGAAGGCGCTGCGGTACTGGCCGGCGCGTTGCCCGGCGGAACCACCGTCGTGTATTGCGCCATCAGCAACGCCATGCCGGCAAGGGGGTCGGGTGCCGCTGCAAGCGCGGCGGGGTCGAGCGCCGCCGCAGCGGCGTCCACCGGCACCTCGCCCGGCAAGGCCGCCGCGTTTTCACTGGCCGGCGCAACCGTTGCTGCTTCGCCCAGACCGGCCAGCAGGGCCGCAAATACGTTGTCGCCATCACCCGGCGCGCCGGCACTGGCAGCGGCGCCGCTGGGCGCCGTGCCTGCATTGGCGGTGGCTGCACCGGCCGGTGCGCGTGCGGCCAGGGCCGGCACGCTCACAGCAGCGCCTCGCCGGTGTAGCGGCCGGCCGCGCGGGCGGCAAATTCATCCGCCTCGCGCTGGGTGCGTCGGTTGTCTTTGGCGGCCACTGCGGCCGCTTCGCGGCGCTGCCACGCCTGCAGCGCCACCACACGGCGCTGGCTTTCCAGCAGCTGGCGCTGGGCGGCGTCGTTGCGCTGCAGGCGGCGGGTGCATTCCTGGCGCTGCTGGGCCATGGCCTCGTCCAGCCGGCCCACAAAGCGCTGGTAGTCCTGCAGCTGGTGCGCGTCGGCAGCGGCGCCGCTGGCCGCGGGCGAGCGCGCCAGGAAGTCCGCACGGAATTCGTCCAGACGCTGCAGCACCTGTTGCGCGGTCTGCAAGGTGGCCAGCGTGTCGCGGGCCTCGGCCACATGCTTGTCACGCAGCTGTTGCGCGCGTTCGATCAACAGGGGCAATACGTTTTTCATCATGGTGTGGTTCCCGGTATGGATGCCTGCGCCACCAGCGCCTGCAGCGCAGCGGTGCTTTGTGCCAACGAAGCGCCGTGGCGCATGTCCTGCTGCAAAAAGGCGGCCACCTGCGGGTACAGGCGGATCGCCGTGTCCGACAGCGGGTCGCCACCGGGCACATAGGCGCCCACGGCCAGCAGGTCGCGGTTGCGCTGGTAGCGCGAATACAGGGCCTTCAGATCGCGCGCCAGCTGCTGCTGGCGTACATCGGTCACGTTGTGCATCACCCGTGAGATAGATTGCTCGATGTCAATCGCCGGGTAATGGCCCTGCTCGGCCAGCGAGCGGGTCAGCACAAAGTGGCCGTCCAGGATGGCGCGCGCGTTGTCGGCAATCGGGTCCTGCTGGTCGTCGCCCTCGGCCAGCACGGTGTAGAACGCCGTGATGGAGCCGCAGCCGTTCAGGCCGTTGCCGGTGCGCTCCACCAGCTGCGGCAGGCGGGCAAAGACTGACGGCGGATAGCCCTTGGTCGCGGGCGGCTCGCCCAGGGCCAGCGCCATTTCGCGGTGGGCCATGGCGTAACGGGTGAGCGAGTCCATGAGCAGCAGCACATGCTTGCCCCGGTCACGAAAATGCTCGGCCAGCGCCGTGGCATAGGCCGCGCCCTGCATGCGCATGAGCGGCGGCAGGTCCGCCGGCGCCGCCACCACGATGGCACGCTTGCGGCCCTCTTCACCCAGGATGTCTTCGACAAATTCCTTGACTTCGCGCCCGCGCTCGCCCACCAGGCCCACGATGGTCACGTCGGCCTTGGTGTAGCGGGCCATCATGCCCATCAGCACTGATTTGCCCACGCCGGAGCCTGCGAACAGGCCCAGGCGCTGGCCGCGCCCCACGGTCAGCAGCGCGTTGATGGCGCGTACGCCCACGTCCAGCGGCTCGCGCACCGGGTCGCGTTCCATGGCGTTGATGGGTTCGCGCGCCAGCGGTTCGGAATGCACGCCAAACAGCGGGCCGCCATGGTCCAGCGGCTGGCCGGCGGGGTCCACCACGCGGCCCAGCAGGGCGTCGCCCATGGGCAGGCGGCGCGCGTGCGGGTTGCGGCCCTGCACCGGCGGGGGCGGCATGCCGTAGTGCAGGCCTTCAAACGGGTAGGTGATAGGCTGCACGATCGCGCCGGGCGACAGGCCCTGCAAGTCGCCGGTGGGCATCAGGAACAAACGGCCCTTGGAGAAACCGACCACTTCGGCTTCGGTCATCTGTTCACCGTCGCGCACGCGGCACACACTGCCCAGCGGCAGGCGCAGGCCGGTGGCCTCCATGATCAGGCCCGACACCCGCACCAGCCGTCCGCTGACGGCCAGCGGCACGCCGGGCGCAATGAGCGCGCTGTGCGCGCGCAGGTGGGCGCCCAGGCGCGATGCGGTGGGGGCGGTGGCAGCGGTCATGGCAGCGGCTCCCCTTCACGCCCGAGTGCATTCATCACCGCCTGCCAGCGCGCTTCAAAGCTGGCGTCGGCCACGCCGGTGTCGGCCTCCACGCGGCAGCCGCCGCGCTGTTGGGTGGTGTCTTCGGTCAGCTGCCAGGCGCGCGCGGCGGGCACGGCCTGCAGATGGTTGCGCAGCAAGGCCGCGTCGTCGGGGTGCACGCGCACTTCCAGCTGGCTGGCGCCTTCACCCAGGGCGCTCAGCGCTTCGTTGGCCACGGGCAGCAGCGATGTGGCGTCTGTGGCCAGCTCGCGGCGCAGCACCTGGCGGGCGATGTCCACGGCCAGCGACACCAGGTCGCTGGCCACCTGCGACTGCAGCGCGGCCATCTCGGTGCGAAAGCCGTCCACCAGGTCCTGCAGCTGGCGCGCAATGTCGGCGGCCTTGCG
>CALRZF020000184.1:0-7649 GCA_943372585.1 Ramlibacter sp. 2FC
GGGAACCCAGGGCGCCCTGGATCCCCGCCTTCGCGGGGATGACGTATGAACCTGTCCGAGCCGTTCATCCGCCGCCCGGTGGCCACCGTGCTGCTGACCATCGGCCTGGCGCTGTCGGGCATTGCCGGCTTCATGGTGCTGCCGGTGTCGCCGCTGCCGCAGGTGGACTTTCCGGTCATCTCGGTCAGCGCCAGCCTGCCGGGCGCCAGCCCCGAGACCATGGCCACCAGCGTGGCCACGCCGCTGGAGCGCCGCCTGGGCACGATTGCCGGCGTGAACGAGATGACGTCCAGCAGCGGCGTGGGTTCGACCCGCGTGAGCCTGCAGTTCGAGCTCAACCGCAACATCGACGCGGCCGCGCGCCAGGTGCAGGCCGCCATCAACGCGTCGCGCGCGGACCTGCCGTCCACCCTGCGCAGCAACCCGACCTACCGCAAGGCCAACCCTTCAGACGCGCCGGTCATCATCCTGGCACTCACGTCCGACACCAAATCGCCCGGGCAGATCTACGACTCGGTGTCCAACATCGTCCAGCAAAAGCTGGCCCAGGTCAAAGGCGTGGGCGATGTGGAAATCGGCGGCGGCTCGCTGCCTGCCGTACGCGTGGACCTGGTGCCGTTTGCCCTGAACCGCTACGGCGTGAGCAGCGAAGACATCCGCGCCGCCATCCAGGCCAGCAGCGCCAACCGGCCCAAGGGCACGATCGAAGGCGACGGCCGGCGCCTGCAGATCTACACCGGCAGCGGCGCCAAGGGCGACCCGTCCAACAGCGGCAAGCCGGTGCGCGCCATGGCGTCGGACTACCGCGGCCTGGTGGTGGCCTGGCGCAACGGCTCGGCCATCCGCCTGGGCGACGTGGCCGAGGTGAGCGACAGCGTGGAGAACGTCAACACGCTGGGCCTGTTCAACGGCCAGCCCGCGGTGATCGTGCTGGTCACGCGCCAGCCCGGTGCCAACATCATCGAGACGGTGGACAGCGTGCGCGCGCTGCTGCCCGAACTGCAGGCCCAGCTGCCGTCCGACGTGCGGCTGCAGGTGGCGTCCGACCGCACCAACTCCATCCGCGCGTCGCTGCATGAGGTGGAGCTGACGCTCGTCATCTCGGTGGTGCTGGTGGTGTTGGTGGTCAGTGTGTTTTTGCGCAGCCTGCGCGCCACCATGATCCCGGCGGTGGCCACCGTGGTGTCGCTGCTGGGCACCTTTGGCGCCATGTACCTCATGGGTTTTTCGCTGAACAACCTGAGCCTCATGGCGCTGACCGTGGCTACAGGCTTTGTGGTGGACGACGCCATTGTGGTGCTGGAGAACACCAGCCGCCACATCGAAGCCGGCATGGACCGCTTCAAGGCCGCGCTGCTGGGCGCCAAGGAGGTCGGCTTTACCGTGCTGTCCATCAGCCTGTCGCTGGTGGCGGTGTTCATACCGCTGTTGTTCATGGGCGGGCAGGTGGGGCGGCTGTTCCGGGAATTTGCGGTCACGCTGTCAGTGGCGGTGATGATCTCGCTCGTCATTTCGCTGACCACCACGCCCATGATGTGCGCCTGGCTGCCCAAGCCGGGCCATGCCAGCAAGCCGCCGGGCCGCCTTGCGCGCTGGGCCGAGGCCGGTTTTGCCAAGTTGCACCGCGGCTACGAGTACAGCCTGGACTGGGCGCTGCAGGCGCGCTGGCTGGTGCTGGCGATGTTCCTGGCGGTGGTGGCCATGAACGTGTGGCTGTTTACTGCGGCGCCCAAGGGCTTTTTCCCGCAGCAAGACAGCGGCCAGATCGGCGGCGGGCTGCGGGCCGACCAGTCCATCTCGTTTTCTGCCATGCAGGACAAGATGCGCAACATCGTGGACATCATCCGCCGCGACCCGGCGGTGGACACGGTGGTGGGCTTTACCGGCGGCTCGCGTGCGGGCGGGGGGTTTTTGTCCATCAACCTCAAGCCGCTGAAAGAGCGCAAGGAAGGCGGCCAGGCCGTGATCGCGCGGTTGCGCCCGCAGCTGGCGCAGGTGACCGGCATCAGCGTCTTCCTGAACACCACGCAGGACCTGCGCATGGGCGGCCGGTCCAGCAACAGCACCTACCAGTACACACTGAAAGCCGACAACGTGGCCGACCTGAAGAAATGGGCGCTCAGGCTGGCCGACGCCATGAAGGAGCAGGAGGCGCTGGTGGACGTGGACACCAACCAGCGCGACAACGGCGTGGAAAGCTATGTGGAGGTCGACAAGGAGACCGCCGCACGCCTGGGCATCACGTCGCGCGACGTGAACAACGCGCTGTACAACGGCTTTGGCCAGCGGCAGGTGGCCACCATCTACAGCGAGCTCAACCAGTACCGCGTGATCATGGGCGTGGCGCCGCAGTACATCCGCAGCCCCGAATCGCTGAAAGACATCTACGTGCCCGCGCGCGGCCTCACGTCGGCCAGCAACACCACCAGCTCGGCCGGCACGGCCACCAGCGCCATCAACCCTGCGCTGCGCGACCAGTCCACCGGCCAGGCGCTCAGCGCATCGGCGCTGAGCATGGTGCCGCTGGCGGCGATCGCGCGATTCTCCGAGCGGCCCACGGCGGGCTCGGTGGAACACCAGGACGCGGAGCTGGCCACCACTGTCTCGTACAACCTGGCTGATGGCTTCAACCTGCAGCAGGGGCAGGAGGCCGTGAAGGCGGCCGAGGCATCCATTGCCATGCCCAACAACGTGCGCGGCAGCTTCCAGGGTACGGCGCGCGCGGCGCAGGATTCACAGGGCCAGCAGCCGCTGCTGATCCTGGCGGCCATCGTGGTGATCTACATCGTGCTGGGCGTACTGTATGAGAGCCTGGTGCACCCCATTACCGTGTTGTCCACCTTGCCGTCGGCCGGCGTGGGCGCGGTGCTGGCGCTGCTGATGTTCAAGATGGAGCTGTCCATCATTGCGCTGATCGGGCTGTTCCTGTTGATCGGCATCGTCAAGAAAAACGCGATCCTGATCATCGACTTTGCGCTGGACGCCGAGCGCTCACGCGGCCTCACCCCGTTGCAGGCCGTGCGCGAGGCCTGCCTGTTGCGCTTTCGCCCCATCCTCATGACCACGCTGGCGGCCATATTGGGCGCACTGCCGCTGGCCATCGGTTTTGGTGAAGGCGCCGAGCTGCGCAAGCCACTGGGCGTGGCCATCATCGGCGGCCTGATCGCCAGCCAGGTGCTGACGCTCATCACCACACCCGTGATCTATTTGCTGATGGACAAGCTGCGCCGGCGCAGCCCGCATGAGCGCGAACTGGCGCACAACATCCAGCCACCGGCGGCGCCGCAGCCCACATGAGGATTCCCATGAACACGCTCAACCCTGTACCCAAACTGACCGCGCTGGCCCTGGCCTTGCTGCTGGCGGGCTGCGCCGTGGGGCCGGCCTACCAGGTGCCGGCCGTTGACACGCCTGCGGGCTTCAAGGAATCACAAGGCCCGGCCGGCGTCTGGCTGCCCGCCGCGCCAGCTGACGCGCTGGAGCGCGGGCCGTGGTGGACGCTGTTCAACGACCCGGTGCTCAACGAGCTGGCGGGGCAGGTGAATGTGTCCAACCAGAACGTGGCGGCCGCCGTGGCCGCCTATGACCAGGCGCGTGCGCTGGTGGCCGTGCAGCGCGCGCAGATGTTCCCTACCGTGGGCCTGAACCTGGGCGCGGACCGCAGCGGCGGGCGCGGCGCCACCGCCGGCACCCGCAGCAGCTACCAGCTGGGCATCGGTGCCAGCTGGGAACCCGACCTGTTTGGCCGGGTGCGCCTGGCCACGGGCAGTGCAGACGCTGCAGCACAGGCCAGCGCCGCAGAACTCGCAGCGGTCAGGCTGGCGTCGCAGGGCGAGCTGGCAGTGGCCTATGTAGCGCTGCGCCAGACCGACGCGCAGCGCGCGCTGCTGGCGCAAACGGTGCAGGGTTACGAGCGGTCGTTGCAGATCGCGCAGAACCGCTACGACGCCGGCATTGCCCCGCGCACCGACTTGCTGCAGGCCCAGACCCAGCTGGCCAACGCCCGCGCCGACGGCCTGACGCTGGAGCGCCAGCGCGCACAGACCGAGCACGCCATTGCCGTGCTGGTGGGCAAGGCGCCGGCGAACTTCAGCCTGGCCGCGCTGCCGCAATGGCAACCCACCGTGCCTGCCGTGCCGCTCAGCGTGCCGTCCACGCTGCTGCAGCGCCGGCCCGACATTGCGTCGCGCGAGCGCCGCGTGGCGCAGGCCAACGCGCAGATCGGCATAGCGCAGACGGCGTATTACCCCAGCATCGGTCTGAACGCGTCGCTCAGCACCGGTGGCCCCAGCATCAGCGACCTGTTCAGCGCGTCCACGCTGGTATGGGCGGTGGGTGCGTCGCTGGCGCAAACCCTGTTCAGTGCCGGCGCGCGTGGGGCCCAGGTGGATTCCGCCCGCGCGGGGCTCGAAGCGGCCGCCGCGCAATACCGCCAGACCGTGCTCACAGCCTTCCAGGACGTGGAGGACCAGCTGGTCGCCGCGCGTGTGCTGCAACAGCAGCAGGCCCTGCGCGAAG
Organism: Ramlibacter sp. 2FC; assembly: GCA_943372585.1. GTDB lineage: Bacteria > Pseudomonadota > Gammaproteobacteria > Burkholderiales > Burkholderiaceae_C > RAM1. The sequence goes on from CALRZF020000184.1 coordinate 4,519, forward strand.
AGGCCGCGCGCGCGGCCGATCTGGTGGAGCAGCAGCAGCTGAACCGTTACAGGGCAGGGCAGGTGAGCTTTACGGAGGTGGTGTCGGCCCAGGCGTCAGCCCAAAGCGCGCGCCGCGCGCTGGTGCAACTGCAAGCCGACCGGCAGACGGCGGCAGTGTCGCTGATCCAGGCGCTGGGCGGGGGATGGCAGGGGCTTTGAGCGGGCGCCTGCTCAAGGCGCCGGCGTCTTCGGCTTGAAGTCGCAATACTGCGCCACCGCGCACTTGTAGCAAAGCGGCTTGCGCGCAATGCACACATAGCGGCCGTGCAATATGAGCCAGTGGTGCGCGTCCACCAGGTACTCGGGCGGGACGCGCTTCATCAGGCCCATCTCTACCTCATACGGGTTCTTGCCCGGCGCCAACCCGGTGCGGTTGCCTACGCGAAAGATGTGCGTGTCCACCGCCATGGTGGGCTCGCCAAAGGCCACGTTCAGCACCACGTTGGCGGTCTTGCGGCCCACGCCGGGCAGGGCCTCCAGCGCTTCGCGGGTGCGGGGCACCTGGCCCCCGTGCAGGTCTACCAGCATGCGGCAGGCCTCCATCAGGTGCTTGGCCTTGCTGCGGTACAGGCCGATGGTCTTGATGTAGCCCTCCAGGCCCTCCAGGCCCAGGTCCAGGATGGCCTGCGGCGTGTTGGCCACCGGGAACAGCCGGCGCGTGGCCTTGTTCACGCCCACGTCGGTGGCCTGTGCGCTCAGCAGCACGGCGGCCATCAGCTCGAACACGCTGGTGTATTCCAGCTCGGTGTTGGGTTGCGGGTTGGCGGCTTTCAGCGTGGCAAAGAACGGTTCGATGAACTCTTTTTTCATGGGCGGCAGTGTACGGGCTTCGCCTTTCCTGAAGCCTTGCTTTGGGCAAGCCGCATTGCGCCGCTGCGCCGGGCGGTGCACCATGCAGGCCATGATTGCTGAACTGCAGAAGTGGCAGGGCCGCACCGAGACCCTGCACGACGACATCACGGCCGCCCCCCTGCGCGCACTGGCCGCCACGCTGGACCGCGACGACCCGCCGCCCGTGCCCGGCACGCCGCTGCCGCCGCTGTGGCACTGGCTTTACTTTTTGCCGCACCAACGCCAAAGTGAGATAGGGCCGGACGGCCACGGCAAGCGCGGGGGCTTTTTGCCCCCGGTGCCGCTGCCGCGGCGCATGTGGGCCGGCGGGCGGCTTGCGTGGCATGCACCGCTACGGGTGGGTGACAGCGTGCAGCGCACATCGCGCATTGAATCGGTCAGCCACAAAAGCGGGCGCACCGGCGACCTGGTGTTTGTGGGCGTGAAGCACGAGATCACCAACGCGCAGGGCCTGGCCATCTCCGAGGAACATGACATCGTGTACCGCGCCGCGGCGCAGCCTGGCGACCCGGCGCCGCCGCCCGCCACCGCGCCCCATGCGGCCGTGTGGTCGCGTGAGATCGTGCCCGACGACGTGCTGCTGTTCCGTTATTCGGCGCTGACCTTCAACGGCCACCGTATCCATTACGACAGGCGCTATGTAACCGGGGTGGAGGGCTACCCCGGCCTGATCGTGCACGGCCCGCTGATTGCCACGCTGCTGGTGGACCTGCTGCGCCACCACGCGCCGGATGCCGTGCTGCGCACGTTCCACTTCAAGGCGGTGCGCCCCACGTTTGACCTGCACCCCTTTCGCGTCAACGGCCGTCCGTCGGCTGACGGCAAAACCATTGAGCTGTGGGCCTGCGACCATGAAGGCTGGCTCACCATGCAGGCCACCGCCACCTTGATCTGACGACCACTGATGAAAACAGAAATCCCCACCCCCGACGCCCACCAGGACATGCGCGAGGCCCTGCGTGCCCTGTGCCGGCAGTACGACTCTGCCTATTGGCAAAAAGTGGACGAGGCCCGCGGTTACCCCGAGGCGTTTGTCAACGCATTGACCGAAGCCGGCTGGCTGGCCGCACTGATCCCGCAGGAATACGGCGGCTCGGGCCTGGGCCTGGCCGAGGCATCGGTCATCATGGAAGAGATCAACTTCGCCGGCGGCAACGCGGGCGCCTGCCACGGCCAGATGTACAACATGGGCACGCTGTTGCGCCACGGCTCGCCGGAGCAAAAGCGCCAGTACCTGCCGTCCATCGCCAGCGGCAAGCTGCGCCTGCAGTCCATGGCCGTGACCGAGCCCACCACCGGCACCGACACCACCAAGCTCAAGACCACAGCCGTGAAGAAGGGCGACCGCTACGTGGTCAACGGCCAGAAGGTCTGGATATCGCGCATCCAGCACTCGGACCTGATGATCCTGCTGGCGCGCACCACGCCGCTGGCCGAGGTCACGAAAAAGAGCGAAGGCATGAGCATCTTCATCGTGGACCTGCACCAGTCCATTGGCAAGGGCATGGACGTGCGGCCCATCCTGAACATGGTGAACCACGAAACCAACGAAGTGTTCTTTGACAACCTGGAGATCCCGGCGGAAAACCTGATCGGCCAGGAAGGGCAGGGCTTCAAGTACATCCTGGACGGCCTGAACGCCGAGCGCACGCTGATCGCGGCCGAATGCATTGGCGACGCGTACTGGTTCATTGACAAGGCGCGCCGCTATGCCAGCGACCGCGTGGTGTTTGACAGGCCCATCGGCCGCAACCAGGGCGTGCAGTTTCCGATTGCGGACGCCTACATCGAGACCGAGGCGGCCAACCTCATGCGCTTCAAGGCCTGCAGCCTGTTTGACGCGGGCCAGCCCTGTGGTGGCGAGGCCAACATGGCCAAGTACCTGGCGGCCAAGGCGTCATGGGAGGCGGCCAACGTGTGCCTGCAGACCCATGGCGGCTTTGGCTTTGCCTGTGAATACGACGTGGAGCGCAAGTTCCGCGAGACCCGGCTGTACCAGGTGGCGCCGATTTCCACCAACCTCATTTACTCGTATGTGGCCGAGCATCTGCTCGGCCTGCCACGCTCGTTCTGAGCGTGGCAGGGCAGGCGTCAGACCTTGATGCCTGCTTCCTTGATGATGGGCAGCCAGTGCCTTGATTCGCTTTCGATGAAGGCCTTGGTCTCCTGCGGGTTGCGCAGGTCGGGTGCGGCGCCCATGCTCAGCAGCTTTTCGGTCACGGCGGGCTGCGCCATGAT
>CALRZF020000185.1:0-7644 GCA_943372585.1 Ramlibacter sp. 2FC
CCGCCCACGCTGGTGCAGCGCGCCCTGGCCACCCAGGTCGGCGAGCACCTGCCGTTTGACGAGGCGCGCCGCCAGTTCGAGCGCGACTACCTGACCCAAGTGCTCAAGCTGACCCGCGGCAACGTCACGCAGGCCGCCAAGCTGGCCCAGCGCAACCGCACCGACTTTTACGCGCTGCTCGGGCGCCACCAGATCGACCCCGCATCGTTCAAGGCGTGACGTATTCACGCCCGCGGGTGTCTGTGATCACCGACAACGCAAGTTGTTGATTTCAAAGGCGCGGCGCCCCGGCACGCAGCCACCGTGTCGGCAATTGCCGACAGTGCGGCGCGCGCCAGGAGTCGCAAGCTGTTGATTTCATTGGGTTTGTCTGTTGGCACGGGAGTTGAGATGACAAAGGCATACCAACCCCTTCAAGGAGCCACCCATGACCCCCCAGCAAATCACCCTGGTGCAAGCCACGTTCGCCGATGTCAAGCCGATCGCCACCACCGCCGCCGAGCTGTTTTACAACCGCCTGTTCACCCTGGACCCGGCCCTGCGCCCGCTGTTCAAGGGCGACATGGGCCAGCAGGGCCAGATGCTCATGAGCATGATCGGCGCGGCCGTGAGCGGCCTGAAGGATCTGGAGCGCCTGGCCCCCGTGGTGCGCCAGCTGGGCGCACGACATGTTCGCTACGGCGTGCAGGCCCAGCACTACGCCACCGTGGGCAGCGCCCTGCTGTGGACGCTGGAGCAAGGCCTGGGCGACAAGTTCACGCCGGCCGTGCGCGATGCGTGGACGCAGGCCTATACGTTGCTGTCCGACGTGATGCAGCTGGGTGCGATGGAAGAAGAAGCCACAATGGGCGCGTGAAAATCCAGCTGCTGTCCGACCTGCACCTAGAAGTCCAACCGGGCTTCACCCTGCGACCTGCCCCCGACGCCGACTTGCTGGTGCTGGCGGGCGACGTGGGCTCTTACCAATACGGCTCGCGCCTGCCGGGCGCGGATTTTGGCCTGGAGCGCTTCTCGCCGCTGCGCGGCTGGCCGGTGCCGGTGTTGTATGTGCCCGGCAACCATGAATACGACGCGATCGAGTTTGACGCCACGCATGCCCGGCTGCGCGAAACCTGCGAACGCCTTGGCATCACCTGGCTGGAACGCGAAACGCTGGTGCTGGGCGGCAAGCGCTTCATCGGCACCACGCTGTGGAGCGACTTTGATGCGCTGGCGGTGCAGGCCCGCCCAGCCCAGCAGCTGAAAGCACGCGCGAAGGCCTTGCGCGCTGCCAACTGGTACCTGCGCACCACCGGGACCACCCGCCACGGTGAGCCCTGGCTGGCCGAACAGGTGCGCGAGCAGGCGCTGGTGTGCCAGCAGTGGCTGCGCGAGGCACTGGCTGTGCCGTATGACGGCGACACCGTGGTGGTCACACATTTCGCCCCCAGCCTGCACAGTGCCGACCCGCGCTACGGCATGGTGCCGGGCACCGCGGGGTTTTGCAACGCGCTGGACGACCTGCTGCCCTTGGCCAAGGTATGGATGCACGGCCACCTGCACTGTCCCAGCAACTACATCCATCACGGCTGCCGCGTGGTGGCCAACCCGCTGGGCTACGCCGGCAAGGGCGAGCAGCAGGGCTTTCGCGAACGGTTCTGCGTGGAAATCTGAGAAAAGAAAAGGCCTGAAGCACTCAGTCGGCGCCGGGCCGCCCCAAGCCGACTGAAGCCCCCCGGGGGGCAGCGTAGTACACGCAGTGCCAAGCGTGGGGACCTGTCAGGCCTTGCGCGCGTTCAACCCGTCAAAACACGTGCTCAGCACCATATCGACGATCTGCGCGTCGGTATGCAGGCCGCCGGCTTTCAGGAATTCCAGCACCGGGTCGCAGGCGCGGGCATACAGCGTGTACAGCACCGCAATGGCGGGCAGGTCGGGGTTCAGCGCGCCCTCTTTCTGGGCGGCTTCGATCCAGCCGCCCAGCTGGTCGCTGATGGCCATCAGGCCGTCCAGGTATTCGCGGTTGCCCATGAGCGTGGCACGCAGCGACGAGTTCTGGCTGGGCAGCGACGGCATTTCACCGGCCAGCTGTACCTCCATGGTCCAGCGCGCCACGGTGCGCAACTTGTCCAGCGGAGTCTGTTCGGCAGGCACGCTGGCCAGGTAATCCTGCGCCCTGCGCATCACGCGCACCATGGCGGCAGCGGCGAGGTCTTCCTTGCTGGGGAAATGTTTGTAAAGGCTTGCTTTCGCAATACCCACGGCGGCGGCGACTTCGTCCACCGTCATGGCGTCAAAACCTTTTTCGGCCAACAGGCGGTTGACGGTGTGCACGATGGCGTCCTCACGTGCACGGAGCATCTGCTCCTTGAACGAGACTTTCACCACTTTGTCGTTGATACCCATGTCTCAAGTTTAACCGGTTACGTCTGAAAACAAATAGCTGGTTTACTTTACAACCAGCCAGTCGCGCAGTAAACGGTCGGTATGAAACACTCCAGCACAGGAGCGTGGACCATGAAAAACATCTGGCTGAACACATTCGCCTGGGGCATGGCGGTAGCCCTGGCCCTCGTGCTGGCTTTCGCCGCGCCCAGCGAATCCACGGTCATGGGCAAACTGCCCTCGCTCATGGCCAAACGACTGGACCAACAGCCCGTTCCCTTGCCGCAAGGCTTGCCGTCTGACCGAACGCTGGCGCTGATTGCCTTCAGCAAGCACCAGAACCCTGACGTCGAAAGCTGGATCGACGGCCTGCAACTGCGCCGCGATCCCGCCATCAACTGGCTGCGCATGCCCGTGCTGCAGGACCCCGGCCATGCCCAGGGCCGCAGCGCCATTGAAAACCGCCTGCTGGCGCGCTATGCATCGCAGACGGACCGTGAGCGCATGGTGCCGGTGTTCACCGACCGTGCTGCGTTCATCCGCGCGGCCGGGCTGAACGGCCCGCAAAGCGCCTATGCCGTGGTGCTGAACCGCAATGGCGATGTGCTGGCCCGCGCCGAAGGCCTGTTCAGCGAAGAAAAGGCGTCGGCGCTGCGCGAAACCCTGCTGTCTTATTGAGCTCAGGCCTCCGGCGGCTGGTCACCCAGCGTGAAATAAAGGCTTGCGCCCTGGTCGAGCTGCGCCTGGGCCCATACGGTGCCGCCGTGGCGCGCGACGATGCGCCGTACGTTCGCCAGGCCCAGCCCGATGCCCGGGAACTCGTCCACGCTGTGCAGGCGCTGGAACGCGCCGAACAGCTTGTCGGCGTACGCCATGTCAAAGCCCACACCGTTGTCACGCACCACAAAGGCCTGGGTTCCTTCACGCCCCGGCGTGTCCGCACGGGTGAACCGTATGTCTGCACGCGCTTGCGTGGCGGTGAACTTCCAGGCGTTGGCCAGCAGGTTCTCCAGCACCAGGTCCAGCAGGCGCGGATCGCCGCGCACGAGCAGCCCGTCCTGCACCGTGGCGTCTACCGTGCGATGCGGCTCGCGCTCACGCAGCCGCTGCAGCACCTCGCGCGCCCTGGCCGACAGGTCCACGGCTTCCCAGCGCATGCTCGCGCGCGACAGCTGGGCCAGGTTCAGCAGCGCGTCAATCATGTCGCCCATCTGGTGCACGCCCGCGCGCACGCGGCGCAGGTAATGCGCCGCGCGCTCGGGCGGCGGCGGCGGGTCGCGCTCCAGCGCCGCGCTGAAGCCGTCCACGGCCGCCAGCGGCGCGCGCAGGTCGTGAGCCACCGACGAAGAGAAGGCCTCCAGCTCGCGGTTGGCAACCTCCAGCTGCGCGGTGCGCTGGCGCACCCGCTGCTCCAGCAGCGCATTCAGGCGCACGATCTCTTCGTGGGAACGCTTGCGCTCGCGGATGGTGACGATGCCAAAGGCCAGGTTGTCCGCCAGTTCCTGCAGCAGGTTCACTTCATCGTCTTTCACCGGTCGGGTATCCGCACCGAACAACGCCAGCAGGCCAAAGCTGCGCGACTCGTCGCGCAGCGGCAGGCAGATCAGGCTTCGAAAGCCCCGTGACAGGGCGGCGGCCTGCCACAGGAAGCCGCTGTTCTCGTGTGTGATGTCTTCGCTCACAAAGGCCCGGCCGGTGCGCACCGCGCGCCCGGCGGGTCCGCGCCCGCGCGGCTCGTCGTCGCGCCAGCTCAGGGTGATCTCGTTCAGGTAGCCCTGCTCCTGGCCGGCGTGGGCCATCGGGCTGATCAGGCATTCACCGTCGGCCTGGGCGTAGCCCACCCATGCCATGCGGTAGCCGCCCACCTCCACCGCCAGGCGGCAGACCTCCTCCAGCAGCCGGGGCTCGTCGTCCAGGCGTATCAGGGCCTCGTTGCAGCGGCTGAGCATCTTGAGCGAGCGGTTGGTCCAGGCCAGGCGCAGCTCGGCGAGCTTGCGCTGGGTCACGTCGCGCAGCGTCCCCACCGCGCGCTCCACCAGGCCCGTGGGCCCGGTGACCGCAAATGCGTCGCCCCGCACCCACCGCTGCGAACCGTCGGGCCGCACGATACGGAACTCCGCCCCGCCCGCTGGTCCGCCGTCCTGGCGCAGCAGGATCTGGCGCACCTGTTCCCGGTCGTCGGGATGGATGGACTCCAGGAATAAGGCCGGCCGCGCCATCACACTGGCCACGCTGTGGCCCCACACATGCTCAAAGGCCGGGCTCACGTACGACAGCGTGCCGCCGGCCAGGTCGCGCACGTAGAAAACGTCGTCGATGGTGTCCGCCAGCTCGCGAAAGCGCGATTCGCTGGCCAGTACAGCCTGCGCCGCACGGTCACGCTCGATGGCAATGCGCACCAGCCGCGCTGCTGTTTCAATCAGGACCAGCGCCTGGGGGCCGGGACGGCGAACCTCGTGGTGATAGATGGCAAAAGTCGCCAGCACCTCCCCCGAACCCGACAGCACCGGCATGGACCAGCAGGCATGCAGGCCGTATTGCGCGGCCAGTTCGCGGTAGTCCACCATCAGGGGGTCGGTCACGATGTCCACGACCGTCACCATCTCGCGCCGCTGCACGGCCATTCCGCAGGCGCCGCCCTTTTCCCCGATCGGCAGGCCGTCCAGCTTCTGGCGCAAGGCGGGGGGCAGGCTGGGTGCGGCGGCCAGGCGAAGCTGCGAACCCTGCACCAGCATGACGCTGCCCAGGCCGCCCCCCGCGTGCACCTCGACCAGGCCGGCCACCGCGGACAGCACCTCGGGCAGGGGCGCCCCGCCGGCAATCAGCTCCAGCACCTGTTCCTGCCGCTGGCGCAGCCGCTGCGCCGCCTTGCGTGCGCTGACGTCGGTGAACACCACCAGCGCGCCCACGGTCTGCTGCTGCGCGTCCAGCAACGGCCGGATGCTGCAGCTCAGGATGCGGTCGCTCATGTCTTCCACGCGCACGAGCATTTCATGGTCGTCCACGCTCTCACCGCGGATGGCACGCGCAAACGGCCGTTCGTCCACGGTCATGGGCGTCGTGCCGTCGGTGTGGTACAGCTCATGCCACTGGCGCCATTCGGCCAGGGTCTCACCTGGCTGCAGCACCTGGAAGAACTGCTGCGCGGCCGTGTTGAACAACAGGAACCGCCCGTCCAGGTCCACGGCAATCACGCCTTCGCGCATGCTGTTGATGATCTGATCCTGCAGGCCGCGGCTCTTTTCGGCCTGGCGCAGGGTGTCGTCCACCTGGCCCTGGCGCAACTGCATGGCGCCGGCCAGGCGGTTCAGCGCGCGGCCCAGGCGGGACAGTTCATCCCGCCGCGCAGGCGGGGCGGCTTCAACACGCGCCGAAAGGTCGCCCGCCTCGAGCTGTTGCACCATGCGCAGCAGGTTGCGCGCCGGGCGCACGATCAGGCGCATGCCGGTCCACAACGCGCCTGCCATGCCCACCAGCAATGCCAGCGCCAGCACTATCGGCCGGTTCAGGACGTCAAACGCAGCCAGTACGGCAGCGGGCGCCAGCGCCAGCGCCACCACCAGGACCAGCTGTGCGCGCAACCCCAGGGATTTCAGCATCCAGGCTCCCCTTGTTCACATGACGCACCGCGTTGCGGGCGTGCTGCGCTGAGGATACTCCCACGGACCCCCGCTGCGCCGGGCGCCAGACCCTGTTCAGGGGTTGGTCAGGGCTGTATTGGCGGCGCCTGTGAGGGCCGCGCTGAGCGCATCCAGCACGTCGGATTCCAGGTTCCAGCAGTGCCAGTAAAGCTGGATCGGCAGCTTGTGGCCGGGCGCGATGTCTACCAGCGTGCCCTGTTCCAGCAGGCCGCGCACCAGCAGCTCGGGCAGGATGCTCACGCCCCAGCCGGCCAGCACGGCGCGCACCTGGCCCTCGGAGCTGGGCACAAACAGCTGGTTGAGGGTCACGCGCTTGAGGCCAAACGCCTTGCCCACGAACTCGGTCTGGCCGTCGTCCTTGCGGTTGAAGGCAATGAACGGCACGCCACGGAAGTTGTGCGGCGTCAGGCCCTGTGCTACATGGGCTTTGGCGTAACCGGCCTCGGCCACGGCGATGTAATCCATGGCGCCCAGCGGCACCACCTTGCACCCGCGCAGCGCCTGCTTGAGTGTGGTGACGCAACCCAGCACCTGGCCTTCGCGCAGCCATTCGTGGGTGAAGTCCTGGTCGTCTGTGATGATCTCCAGCGGCAACCCCTGGCGAGCCAGATCGCCCAGGGCGCCCAGGGCCCAGGTGGCAATGCTGTCAGCGTTGACCGCGATGGAAATGCGCTCTTCCTCACGGCCACCGCCGGTGGAGCTGGGCGCGAGCTCTTTCAGGTCACGCTCCAGATCGGCGCGCAACAGGCGCAACTGCTTGGTGTGCTTGAGCAGCAGCTGCCCGGCCGAAGTCGGCTTGAGCGGGCGGCTGCGCACGATCAGCACCGTGCCTACCTGCGCTTCCAGCGCCCGCAGGCGCTGCGATACGGCCGACTGGGTAATGGACAGCCGCTGGGCGGCACGCTCAAAACCGCCTTCTTCGACGATGGCGGCCAGGCACTCCAGCGCGTCGGGATCAAACGTACTCATTCAACTCGTTCCATTAGTTATGCTGATGTTTTCTCTTAGAGTTTAATTTTTCTTTTATTCGGCGGCAAGTTCCACCAAACTCGCCACCATGAAAGTTCTTGTCCTGGGCGCCGGCATCATCGGCACAAGCACCGCGTGGCACCTGCTGGAGCGCGGCCATGACGTGACGGTGGTGGAACGCCAGCCGGGCGCCGCGCTGGAGACCAGCTTTGCCAATGCCGCGCAGATCTCGGTGAGCTACTGCGAGCCCTGGGCCAACCGCGACGCCCCGCTGAAGCTTCTGAAATGGATGTTCCGCAACGACGCGCCGCTGCTGTTTCGCCCGCAGGTTGACTGGCAGCAATGGCGCTGGGGCCTGCAGTTCCTGGGCCAGTGCAATGACCGCGCGTTTGAGCGCAACGTGCAGCAGCTCGTCGCGCTGGGCGCCTACAGCCACGCGGCGCTCAAGGACGTGGTGAACGCCACGGGCATCGAATACCAGCGTCTTGAACGCGGCATCGCTCACTATTTCACCGACCCGAAATCATTTGACGCGGCGGGCGACGCGGCCAGGCTCATGCAGCGATACGGCGTGCAGCGCCGCGTGGTCAGCCGCGACGAGCTGCTGAAGATCGAGCCCGCGTTCAGTTCGTTCGCCCACCGCATCGTGGGGGGTACCTACACCGCCAGC
>CALRZF020000186.1:0-7626 GCA_943372585.1 Ramlibacter sp. 2FC
CTCCTTGCCGACCGCGCGCACCTTCACCATCATGAGCTCGCGCTCGGTGTAGGAGCCCTCGGTCAGATCCACGACCTTCACCACCTCAATCAGGCGGTTCAGGTGCTTGGTGATCTGCTCGATCACGTCGTCGGAGCCGGTTGTCTGGATCGTCATGCGCGACAGCGACGGGTCTTCCGTCGGCGCCACCGTGAGCGATTCAATGTTGTAGCCACGGGCCGAAAACAGGCCCACCACGCGGGAAAGAGCGCCGGGCTCGTTTTCCAGCAAGACAGCAATGATGTGTTTCATAAAGCGTGACTCCTCTTTTCGGTGCCCTCCCCTGCGCACGGTAATGCGCAGGCTTGGCAGCCAATAGATTCATCAGAAAGAAGGGTTAAAGATCCTCGGAGCCCAGCAGCATTTCAGTGATGCCGGCGCCAGCCTTGACCATCGGGAACACGTTCTCGGTGGGATCGGTGCGAAAGTCCATGAACACCGTGCGGTCCTTGAGCTTGCGCGCTTCGCGCAGCGCCGGCTCCACGTCCTGCGGGCGCTCGATCAGCATGCCCACATGGCCATAGGCCTCGGCCAGCTTCACGAAGTTGGGCAGCGCGTCCATGTAGCTGTGGCTGTAACGGCCTTCGTAGTCGAGCTCCTGCCACTGGCGCACCATGCCCAGGTAGCGGTTGTTCAGCGCCACGACCTTGATGGGCGTGTTGTATTGCAGGCAGGTGGACAACTCCTGGATGCACATCTGCACCGAGCCTTCGCCGGTGATGCAGAACACTTCGCTGTCGGGCTTGGCCAGTTTGATGCCCATGGCGTAGGGGATGCCCACGCCCATGGTTCCCAGGCCGCCAGAGTTGATCCAGCGGCGCGGCTCGTCAAACCGGTAGTACTGCGCCGCCCACATCTGGTGCTGGCCTACGTCGGACGTGATGTAGGTGTCAGCGTCCTTGGTCATGTTCCACAGGGTCTCAACCACGTATTGCGGCTTGATCACCTCGGTGTTCTTGCGGTCGTACTTGAGGCAGTCGCGCTTGCGCCAGCCTTCGATCGTGTCCCACCAGGCGCCCAGGGCATTCGCGTCGGGCTTCAGGCCCGACTCACGCACCATGGCGATGAGTTCGGTCAGCACGTCCTTCACGTCACCCACGATCGGGATATCGACCTTCACCCGCTTGGAGATGCTGGACGGGTCGATGTCGATGTGGATGATCTTGCGTTCGTTCTGCGCAAAGTGCTTGGGGTTGCCAATCACGCGGTCATCAAAGCGCGCGCCCACGGCCAGCAGCACGTCGCAGTTCTGCATGGCGTTGTTGGCTTCAATCGTGCCGTGCATGCCCAGCATGCCGAGAAACTTGCGATCGCTGGCCGGATAGGCACCCAGGCCCATCAGCGTATTAGTGCAGGGGTAGCCCAGCATGTCGACCAGCGTGCGCAGTTCCTGCGTGGCATTGCCCAGCAGCACACCGCCGCCGGTGTAGATGTACGGGCGCTTGGCCGCCAGCAGCAGTTGCAGTGCCTTGCGGATCTGGCCGCCATGGCCTTTGCGAACGGGGTTGTATGAACGCATCTCGACGCTGTCGGGATAGCCGGTGTAAGCCGTCTTGTTGAAAGACACGTCCTTGGGGATGTCCACCACCACAGGGCCCGGACGGCCGCTGCGTGCGATGTGGAAGGCCTTTTTCATGGTCTCGGCCATGTGGCGCACGTCCTTGACCAGGAATTTGTGCTTGACGATGGGCCGGGTGATGCCAACGGTGTCGCACTCCTGGAATGCGTCCAGGCCAATGGCGTGCGTGGGCACCTGCCCGGTGATGATCACCATGGGGATGCTGTCCATGTAGGCCGTGGCGATGCCGGTGACGGCATTGGTGACGCCCGGGCCCGAGGTAACCAGCGCCACGCCCACGTCGCCGGTGGCGCGCGCATAGCCGTCAGCCGCATGCACCGCTGCCTGCTCGTGGCGCACCAGGATGTGCTGGATGGTGTCCTGTTTGTAGAACGCGTCGTAAATGTGCAGTACCGCGCCGCCGGGGTAGCCCCAGATGTACTTGACGCCTTCAGCCTGAAGCGCCTTGACGAGGATTTCTGAACCGCGCAGCTCTTGCGAGCCTGAATCAGCGGATGCCGCTGCCGCCGAGATTTCGGCTTTTGAGATTTCCATGATCAACCTTTGTGATTTTCTCTGACGAAAAACCTTGGGTGCCCCTTCGCTGACCCTTGTGGGGGGCATCGGGACTTAGAACCCAAACCATGGGCGGGCTGCTTGCACCGCCGGATCAGGATTCGTTTGCCTTTTGACTTGCAGAGCGGATTATCGCATTGCAGCAACACCTTGGCGACCAGGCACATATACAGATGCCATAATTTCGGGCTACCCACGGCTGATTTCCTGCGAAAAACGCCGCCAAAAAGAGACATTCCCACCTTGCGCCCTGCCCCGGCTTCAGACACTTGGCTACAGAACAAGAGCTTTCAGAATTCCTGAAGGGCGTTGAAAAACGGGCTTTCAAGCGGGCGGTGTACCACGTTCGCGACGAGGAAGCAGCCCTGGACATTGTTCAGGACAGCATGATGAAGCTGTCTGAACACTACGGCGACAAGCCCCTCACGGAACTGCCCATGCTGTTCCAGCGCATCCTGTCCAATTGCATGCTGGACTGGTTTCGCCGCCAGAAGACGCGCAACGCCCTGTTTTCCAATATGGGGGACTTCGAATCCGCGTCGGATGAAGGGGATTTCGACCTTCTGGAAACTTATCAGACCCAGGACGGCTCACAAGGATCCGAGAGTACGGAAGACACGACGAGCCGGGCCCAGATATTGCGTGAGATTGAAGACTCGGTCAGCCAATTGCCGGCGCGTCAACGTGAAGCCTTCCTCATGCGTTACTGGGAGGACATGGACGTGGCCGAAACGGCTGCGGCCATGGGATGCTCTGAAGGCAGTGTCAAAACGCACTGTTCGCGGGCAGTCCAGGCCCTCAGCAAAGCACTGAAGGCAAAGGGAATACAGCTATGACTATTAAAGACCAACAACAAGTCCAGATCCTGCAAGACCGTTTTGGCCGGCTGGTAACAGCCCGCCTGTCGGAAGATTCCGGTCTTTCCCATGAAGTTTCCGAGCGCCTGCGGGCAGCCCGGGTTCGGGCCCTGGCCCGCCGCAAGATCGCTTCCACCCCTGCCGTTGGTGTGTCTGGCGGCGTTGCAACCCTGGGGTTTGACGCCGGGCAGCCGGGTTTCTGGGGTCGCCTGGCCTCTGCCTTGCCTCTGGTCGCACTGGCTGCGGGCCTGGTGGCCATCAACGTCATCCAGAACGACAACCGTGCCGAGGAAGTTGCTGAAGTAGATGCCGCGCTCCTGATTGACGACCTGCCCCCGGCAGCCTATGCCGATCCTGGGTTCATGCAGTTCCTCAACGGTGCCGGCGACCGAGCGCCCTGACGCCATGCGCGCAGCCCGCCCGTTTGCCGCCGCAGTAGTGTTGGGTGTGGTTATGGCTGGTATGGCATCGGCCCAACCGGCAGCTCCAGCCCGCCCTGCCAGCGCAGCGGTGTCCTCCAAAGCCGTCAAAACCACTGCCGGGGCCACCTGGAGCGAGCTTTCGGCCGCCCAGCAGCAATCACTTGCGCCCCTGTCGGCCCAATGGGGCACCATCAGTGAAGCCCAGAAGCGCAAGTGGATTGCCCTGTCGCAGAACTACCCCAAACTCTCACCCGAAGAGCAGGCCAAGCTGCACAGCCGCATGACCGAATGGGTCGCATTGAGTCCCCAGCAGCGCACCCAGGCACGACTTAATTTCGCCGACACGCGCAAGATCCCGCCAGACGACAAGAAAGCCAAGTGGGAGGCCTACCAGTCGCTCACCCCGGAACAGAAAGCGCGGCTTGCCGCGGACGCCAAGCCCAAGGCGGCTGGCGCGGCCGCCGCCGTCAAGCCAGTAGCGCCCCAGAAGCTGGCCAAGGTTCCGCCCAAAGCCACCGCAGACCAGAAGGAACGCACGCGCATTGCCGCGCCGCCCAACCAGGTGGATCACAATACGCTCCTGCCGCAAAAGCCGGTCGCTGCCATGCCGGCGCCTGCTTCTTCGCCATCCAACTGAGCCCTTCTGACCGCTGATGACTGTACCGACCGACGCGCGGCCCGACGCGCCGGGGCCTGCTGCGCCCACCCTGCCCTCCCTGTCCACCACCCCCGGCCTGCGCCGTCGCATGGCGTGCTGGCTGTATGAGGGCATGCTGCTGTTTGCTGTGGTGTTCGTCGCCGGCTGGCTGTTCAGTACGCTGGGGCAAATGCGCAACGCCATGGACGACCGGCGTCACCTGCTGCAGGGCTTTCTTTTCGTGGTTTTCGGAATCTACTTTTCCTGGTTCTGGGCCCGCGGCCAGACCCTGGCGATGAAAACCTGGAACATCCGCGTCGTAGACCGCGCCGGCCTGCCCCTGACCCAATTGCGTGCGCTCGGGCGGTATGTGCTCAGCTGGCTGTGGTTCCTGCCGCCACTGGCAGCCATTGCGCCATTCAAGCTGTCGGGCCTCGAGTCGGCTGTGCTGGTGCTGGGCTGGGTCGCGGTTTGGGCACTGCTCAGCCGGTTTCACCCCCAACGTCAGTTCTGGCATGACGCGCTGGCAGGCACGCGGCTGATCACGTCCGCGCCGATGTCGCGCTGAAACCGTCATGTTGCACGGCGACAATCCGCCCATGACTCAGGTCAATCTGCAAAAAACCCGCACAGGGCTCAGCCGCGTCTGGCATGCCTTGGGCTATTCACTTGAAGGGCTGCGCGCCGGCTGGAATGAAACAGCCTTTCGCCAGGAGGCCATCGCCGCCGTGGTTTTGCTGCCCTTGTCGTTCTGGCTGGGACGCACCTGGGTTGAAACGGCCCTGCTGGCCGGCTCGGTGCTTATCCTGATGATCGTGGAATTGCTCAACACCGGCCTTGAGACTGCCATTGACCGCATCGGCCCCGAATGGCATGACCTGTCCAAGCGCGCCAAGGACATGGGCAGCGCCGCGGTGCTGCTGAGCCTGGTGCTGTGCGTCGGCATCTGGGTGGCGGCGCTGTGGCAGAGGTTTGCGGTATGAAACCGGCGTTTTCAGTCTGTGTGTACTGCGGTTCGCGTCCCGGCGCCGACGCAGGCTTTGCCGACGTGGCCCGCCAGACGGGGCATTGGATCGGCGCCCACGGTGGGCAGCTGGTTTATGGCGGCGGCAACAACGGCCTGATGGGCATGGTGGCCGACGCCACGCTGGCGGCCGGCGGGCGCGTGGTGGGTGTGATTCCCAAGGCGCTGGTCGAAAAGGAATGGGCCAAGCTGGACTGCACCGAACTGCATGTGGTGGACACCATGCACGACCGCAAACGCATGATGGCCGAGCGCGCCGATGCATTTCTGGCGTTGCCCGGCGGCATCGGCACGTTTGAGGAACTGTTTGAAGTCTGGACCTGGCGCCAGCTGGGCTATCACGACAAGCCCGTGGGCCTGCTCAACACCGGCGGGTATTACGACGAACTGCTGGCATTCCTGAAGTCCAGCGTCAGGCATGGCTTCATGAGCGACTGGCAGATGGGTCTGCTGCGCACCGGCACCGATGCCCAAACCCTGCTGCCCGAGCTGGTGCAGGCGGCCGGCCTTGCGGCCAACCGCGTCAACCTGACAGAGATCTAGACGGCCGACTCGTCGGTTTCACCGGTGCGGATGCGCACGACGCGCTCCACCGTGGTGATGAAGATCTTGCCGTCACCGATCTTGCCGGTGCGCGCGGCCTTGACGATGGCGTCCACGCAACGGTCTGCGTCATCGTCTTTCACCACGACTTCGACCTTTACCTTGGGCAGGAAGTCCACTACGTATTCGGCGCCGCGGTACAGCTCGGTGTGGCCCTTCTGGCGGCCAAAGCCCTTGACCTCAGTCACGGTCAAGCCGGTCACGCCGCATTCGGCCAGCGCCTCACGCACCTCCTCGAGCTTGAAGGGTTTGACGATGGCGGTGATCTGCTTCATGAAAATTGTCCCCTATAGAAATTTGCTGGTAATAGGATAGCGCCAATCCTTGCCGAAGCTGCGGTGGCTGACCCTAATCCCCACCGGTGCCTGGCGGCGCTTGTATTCGTTGATCTTGACCAGCCGGGTCACGCGCTCAACCTCGGCGCGATTAAAGCCGGCCGCCACGATCTCCATGACCGACTGGTCGTTTTCCATGTAACGCTCCAGGATCGCGTCCAGTACCTCGTACGGCGGCAGGCTGTCCTGGTCCTTCTGGTCGGGGCGCAATTCGGCGCTGGGCGGTCGGGTGATGATGCGCTCGGGGATGGGGTTGGCGCCGGTGCCATACGGGTCGTGCTCATTGCGCCAGCGTGCCAGGCGGAACACCGCTGTCTTGAACACGTCCTTGATCACCGCAAAGCCGCCGGCCATGTCGCCGTACAGCGTGCAGTAGCCCGTGGCCATTTCGCTTTTGTTGCCGGTGGTCAGCACAATGCTGCCGAACTTGTTGGACAGCGCCATCAGGATCACGCCGCGAATGCGTGCCTGGATGTTCTCTTCCGTTGTGTCCTCGGGCAGACCAGCAAATTCGCCCGCCAGCGACGCCTTGAATGCCTCGAACTCGGGCACGATGGAAATCTCGTCGTAGCGCACGCCCACGCGTGCCGCCATGTCGCGTGCGTCGATCCAGCTGATGTCGGCCGTGTAAGGCGAAGGCATCATCACAGCGCGCACCTTGTCCGCGCCCAGCGCATCCACGGCCACGGCCAGCACCAGAGCCGAATCGATGCCGCCTGACAGGCCCAGGATCACGCCCGGGAAGCCGTTCTTGCCAATGTAGTCACGCACGCCCAGCACCAGTGCGTCCCACAGGTCGGCCTCGGGGCTGCGCTGGGACGCCAACGTGGCGCTCAATATGGGTTGGGCAGTGCCGCTGACCTGCACCGTGAACAAGTCCGTCACAAAACTGGGCGCGCGCCCCGCAATGGTGCCGTCGGCATTGATGGCAAACGAATGCCCCTCAAACACCACCTCGTCCTGTCCGCCCACCAGGTGCGCGTACACCAGTGGCAAGCCGCAATCGGCCACCCGCTCGCGCATCATCTGCTCGCGCTCGCCGCCCTTGCCCACGTGAAAGGGCGATGCGTTGATGACCGCCAGCAGCTGTGCGCCGGCGTCGCGCGCCAGCCGGGCAGGCTCGTCAAACCACGCGTCCTCACAGATCAGCAGGCCCACCTTCATGCCGCCGGCCTCAAACACGCAGGTGCCCTGCCCCGGTGTGAAGTAGCGCCGCTCGTCAAACACCTGGTAATTGGGCAGCTCGCGCTTGGCATAGGTGGCAATGACCTCGCCGCCCTGCAGCACGCTGGCCGCGTTGTGGCGCTGCTGCACGGCCACGCTGCGCGTGCGCCGGTCGCCCCCGGTCGGGTGGCCCACGACCACAGCCAGATCCTTTAACCCGGCGAGTTCGCGGGCCACCGTTTTCACGGCATCATCACAGGCGGCAATGAAGGCCGGGCGAAGAAACAGGTCTTCGGCGGCGTAACCGCAGATGGACAGTTCGGGGGTCAGCAGCAGCCGGGCGCCGTCCGCGTAAGCTGCGCGGGCAGCATCCACGATTTTTTGGGCGTTGCCCGGCATGTCGCCCACGAC
>CALRZF020000187.1:0-7619 GCA_943372585.1 Ramlibacter sp. 2FC
GCAATGATAGCGCCGGGCTATTGCGCAGAGGCTCAGGCCGCGAGGAAGCGGTAGAAGTTGCGCAGCATGCCAGCCGTCGCGCCCCAGATGAAGCGCTCTGTATTGCCGTCCATATAGGGCATGGACAGCCATTCACGGCGCACGCCAGCAAACTCAATCGCGTGATGGCGGTGATGGGCCGGGTTCATCAGGAAATCCAGCGGCACTTCAAAAGCGTCGGCCACTTCAAAAGCATTGAGCGTCAGCTTGTGATCGGGCTGCACCAGTGCCACCACGGGCGTCACGATGAACTGCGTGCCGGTGGTGTAGGTGGGCAGCGTCCCCACCACTTCGACAAGCCGCGCATCCAGGCCGACCTCTTCCTGCGCCTCGCGCAGTGCAGTGTGCGCGGCGTCAGCGTCAGTTTCGTCAGACTTACCACCAGGAAACGCTACTTGACCTGAGTGAGTGGAAAGGTGCGTCGTGCGCTCGGTCAGCAGCACCATCGGCCGCTCCCGCATCACGATCGGCACCAGCACCGCAGCATGGGTGGGTGTGCGCTCGGCAAACTTGCGCTCCAGCCAGAACTCGGGCTCCCAGCGCGGGGGCTGCGCAAACCGCTGCCGGATGGCTGAGGGCGTCAGCACGTCGTTCGCCACCGGCGGCAAATGCCCGTCGATGCGCACCACCTCCACTGCACGCGGATCGAAGTTGGGCAGACGCGACAGCGGTGTATCCGCGGGAATCGGATCAATTGGCATGACGGATGGCCGGGAATAAAAAAACCGCCACTAGCACTGGGCTGGCGGCGGCTGTTTGCAAAGCGGGCTGCTTACTTGGCAGCGGCCAGTTTGCTGGGGAGCTTTTCCTTGATACGGGCCGACTTGCCGCTGCGGTCACGCAGGTAGTACAGCTTGGCACGGCGCACATCGCCGCGGCGCTTGACTTCGATGCCGGCGATCAGCGGGCTGTAGGTCTGGAATGTACGCTCAACGCCCTCACCGCTGGAGATCTTGCGAACGGTGAAGCCGCTGTTCAGGCCACGGTTGCGCTTGGCAATCACGACGCCTTCGTAGGCCTGCACGCGCTTGCGGGTGCCTTCAACGACGTTAACGCTCACGATCACGGTGTCGCCGGGGGCGAACACGGGGATTTTCTTGCCGAGCCGGTCGATTTCTTCCTGCTCAAGGGTCTGGATCAGATTCATGGTTTACCTCTGGGATCTTGCCCGCGCTACGCTAGGGGCCCGTGCAGTGCGTACAGAGTACGGCTTGCGGTGGGCGGCCGGGCAGAGGATCGAAAAGCCTTTGATTATAAACAATTTTTCCCGTGCTTCGCCAGCAGGTCTTCGTCCGCTGCGCTCAGGCGTCCGGCCGACCGGGCCGCAGCGATCAGGTCGGGCCGGTGCAGCGCCGTGATTTCCAGGCGGCGATCGCGCCTCCAACGCTCGATCTGGGCATGGTGGCCTGACATCAGCGGTGCCGGCACAGACTGCCCGTTCCATGTCTCGGGTCGGGTGTAGTGCGGGCAATCCAGCAAGCCATCCAGTGCGGGGTTAAAACTGTCCAGCTGGTGGCTGCCCTCGTCATTCAGCACACCGGGCTGCAGGCGGGCCACCGCGTCCAGCAATGCCATGGCGGCTATTTCGCCGCCCGACAGCACAAAGTCGCCCAGGCTGATTTGCACATCTACATGCGCGTCGATGAAGCGCTGGTCTATGCCCTCGTAACGGCCGCACACCAACACAGCCCCGGCACTGGCCGACCACTGCTCAACACCGGCATGGTCCAGCCGCGTGCCGACGGGAGAAAACAGCACCACCGGCGCGGTGTCTGCCCGTTCAGCCCGGATCGCCTGCAGGCAGCGCGCCAGCGGCTCGGCCATCATGACCATGCCAGGGCCACCGCCAAAAGGCCGGTCGTCCACGCGGCGGTAGTTGCCATCGGCAAAATCACGCAACGCCCACAGGCGCACATCGACCAGCCGGGCTTCATAGGCCCGGCGCGTGACGCCGGCCTCCAGGAATGGGCCGAACAATTCGGGGAACAGGGTGATGACGTCAAAGCGCATGGTGTTTGCGCCCCGCTCAGTAGTCAGGCTGCCAGTCAACGGTGATGCGACGTGCCGCGAGGTCCACGCTGTCCACATAGGCTGACACGAACGGGATCAACCGTTCCTGCGGCTTGCCATCCGCCTCAAACGTCAGAACCAGAACGGTCTGCGGCCCCGTGGCCATGAGGTCGGTCACCCGGCCCAGCGCCTCGCCTTCGCGGTTAAAGACGTCCAGCCCCATCAGGTCCACCCAGTAATACTCGTCCGTGCCAGCGGTGGGAAAGCTGGAGCGCGGCACAAATACGCGCGCGCCCTTCAAAGCTTCGGCGGCCGAACGGTCGGGAATGTCTTCAGAGCAGGCAACGATGGTGTCGGAGTGGTCCTTGGCCTCGCGCACGCGCAGCAACACCGTGCCCGAGAAGGTTTTGGCCCCTCGTTCAGACGGCTGCAGGTACCAGCGCTTGGAAGAAAAAAGCGCCTCGGGGGAGGCGCTGTGGGGCAGGACCTTGAACCAGCCCTTGATGCCCCAGGCATCGGCGATGCGTCCGACTTCAATCGCATCAGCCGGCAATGCTGCGGGTTCAAGCCCGGACAGCAGCATCAGATGCTCAAGCTGCCTTGGCGGCGGCCTGGTTGATCAGGCGCTCCACGGTCGGGGAAGCCTGGGCGCCGACGCTCTTCCAGTAGGTCAGGCGGTCCTGGGCGATGCGGATGCTTTCCTCGCTGCCCTTGGCAATCGGGTTGTAAAACCCGATGCGCTCAATGAAGCGACCGTCACGGCGCACACGCTTGTCGGCCACGACGATGTTGAAGAACGGACGGGCCTTGGCGCCGCCGCGGGAGAGTCGAATGACGACCATGATTTATCCTTTGGGTGGTCGGAATTGCTTCCGGTAATCTCTCAGCGTTGAGACACGCGACATAGCCACCCGGCCAGCGACACGCTGAAAAGCCTTCCATTATATCAACTTAGTGTTTTATGCCCAATATCCGCCCAAGCCGTGACGACGATGTGGCCGACATCACGGCGATTTACGCCCACCATGTACTGCACGGCACCGGCACTTTTGAGACCACTCCGCCCACCGAAGCCGACATGGCGGGCCGGCGCGCTGACGTGCTGTCCAAAGGCCTGCCCTGGCTGGTCGCCGAGGAAGGTGGGCGCATACTCGGCTACGCCTACTGCCAATGGTTCAAGCCGCGGCCAGCCTACCGCTTCTCGGCAGAAGACTCGATCTATCTTGCCGCCAGTGCGGCCGGCAAGGGCCTGGGCCGGGAATTGCTGGCAGAACTCGCCCGCCAAGCGGAATCTGTGGGCGTGCGCAAGCTCATCGCCGTGATCGGCGATTCGGCCAACGCAGGCTCGGTGGGCGTGCACCGCTCGCTGGGTTTCAATGAAGTGGGCGTACTCAAGTCCTGCGGCTGGAAGTTTGGCAAGTGGCTGGATGTGGTGCTGATGGAAAAATTTCTGGGCGCTGGGGACACCACGCCCGCTGAGGATTCATGAAAAACAAGACTGTCGCGGCCTGGCTGGCCTTTGTGGGCGGGCCGCTGGGCCTGCATCGTTTTTACCTGCGCGGCCTGGGGGATTTGTGGGGCTGGGCCCTGCCAATTCCCACAGCCCTGGGCCTGTACGGCATCCAGCGCGTGCAGCAGTTCGGGCTGGACGACCAGGCGAGCTGGGTGCTGATCCCATTCCTGGGCTTTACCGTGGCGGGTTGCGCATTGACGGCCATCATCTACGGGCTGATGACGCCTGAGAAATGGAACGCCCGCTTCAACCCCAGTGCAGTGCCGGACGCCCTGCCCGGCCGCACCAACTGGTTGACGATCGGCGCGGTGGTGTTGTCGCTGTTGTTCGGCACGACGGTGCTGATGGCCAGCATCGTCTTCAGCTTCCAGCGGTACTTTGAATACCAGGTGGAAGAAGGCCGCAAGATCAGCCAGTGAGCGCCCCGGCCAGACGGCCCGTCAGAAGATCTGCAGGCTGACCCAGTAAGCCACGGCCGCCACGAAGGCTGCGGCCGGGATGGTGAATATCCAGGCCCAGACAATATTGCCCGCCACACCCCAGCGAACGGCTGACGCGCGGCGCGCGGAGCCCACGCCCACGATGGCGCCCGTGATGGTGTGCGTCGTGGACACCGGAATACCCAGCATCGTGGCCAGGAACAGCGTGATGGCGCCACCCGTTTCAGCGCAGAAACCACCCACCGGCTTGAGCTTGGTGATTTTCTGGCCCATGGTCTTGACGATGCGCCAGCCGCCGAACATGGTGCCGGCCGCGATGGCCACATAGCAGCTGATGATCACCCAGGCGGGCGGCGACGCGTCGCCCGCCGCCGTGTACCCGGTAGCAATCAGCAGCATCCAGATGATGCCGATGGTCTTCTGCGCATCATTGCCGCCGTGGCCCAGGCTGTAGGCGCCCGCGGAGACCAGTTGCAGCCTGCGAAACCACGAATCCACCCGTGACGGCGTGGTGCGGCGAAACACCCACGCCACCATCAACATCATCAGCGAGCCCAGCAAAAAGCCCAGCACAGGCGACACAAAAATGAAGGCCACTGTCTTCAGGATGCCCGCGGACAACAAAGCGCCCGAGCCCGCCTTGGCGATCACCGCGCCCACAATGCCGCCGATCAGCGCATGCGACGAGCTGCTGGGAATGCCGTAGTACCAGGTCAGCACGTTCCAGGTGATGGCCCCCACCAGCGCGCCAAACACCACGTGCGTGTCCACGATGCCGGGCTGCACGATGCCTTTGCCCACGGTGGCCGCCACACTGAGGTGGAAGATGAAGATGGCGATGAAGTTGAAAAACGCCGCGAACAGCACGGCATGCGCGGGCTTGAGTACGCCGGTAGACACGACGGTAGCAATGGAGTTTGCCGCGTCGTGAAAGCCGTTCATGAAATCAAAGGCCAGCGCCAGCGCCACCAGAAGGACGACGACCCACAGGGCCACTTGTACCGTTTCCATGCCGGGTATTCCGCGCGGGTCAGGAGTTCTCGAGGACGATGCCCTCGATCACGTTAGCCACGTCTTCGCATTTGTCGGTGATGGTTTCCAGCAGCTCGTAGATGGCCTTGAGCTTGATCACCTCGCGCACATCGGGTTCCTCGCGGAACAGCTTGCTCATGGCGCTGCGCATCACGCGGTCGGCGTCGGATTCGAGCCGGTCGATTTCCTCGCAGGTCTTCAGCGCTGCCTCAGCCGTGGCCGGGTCTGCAATCTTGTCCAGCAGCCGCACCGCGTCTTTCACACGCTCGCAGCATTTGACGCTCAGGTCCGTCAGGCGGGTGATTTCGTCCGTCATGTGGCGCACGTCGTACAGCGCCATGGTCTCGGCGGAGTCCTGGATCAAATCGGCCACATCGTCCATGGTGTTGATCAACTTGTGGATCAGGTCGCGGTCGATCGGCGTAATGAACGTCTTGTGCAACATCTTGTTGACGTCGTGCGTCACGCGGTCGGCGGCACGTTCGGCATTGTCAACATCACGGTTGTACTGCTCACGCAGGTGCGGGTCGTTGTAGTTCGCCACGAGTTGCGAAAAAGCCCGCGCCGCCTCGACGATGCGGTCGCCGTGCTGGTTGAACAGTTCGAAAAAATTGCCTTCGCGCGGCATCAGCTTGCCAAACAGCATCGCTTCGCTCCTGGGAGATGTGTCAGATATATGACGTTCTTGTGACAGGTCGCGAGTTTAACCGCCGCCCTGCCTGCCCATTCAGCCGCTGCGGAAGATGAAGTACACGGCCCCCACCATGCAAAGTGCGGCCCAGAGGTAATCCAGCTTGAAGGGCTCCTTCAGGTAGAACATGGCAAACGGCACAAATACGGCCAGCGTGATGACTTCCTGCATGATCTTGAGCTGGCCGACGGTAAAGCCGGCCTGCTGGTAACCAATGCGATTGGCCGGCACCTGCAGCAGGTACTCGAACAGCGCGATGCCCCAGCTGACCAGCGCGGCGATGTACCAGGCCGAGGTGGCCTGGTTCTTCAGGTGGCCGTACCAGGCAAAGGTCATGAAAATGTTGGAAGCCACCAGCAGCAGGATGGTCTGCAACGACACCGGAAGGGATTGAAGCGCGGTCATGGCGGAATTATCGGGGTTGACCTTTGTTCATGTGGACGACCACCTGCTGGTGGCCGACAAGCCCGCCGGGCTGTTGTGCGTGCCCGGGCGCGGCGAAGCCGGGCGCGACTGCCTGTCGGCGCGCGTGCAGCAGCACTATCCCGATGCCCTGATCGTGCACCGGCTGGACATGGCCACATCCGGCCTGTGCGTGCTGGCGCGCGGGCCGCAGGTGCAGCGCCGACTCAGCATGGCGTTTGCCGCGCGGGAGGTTCACAAGCGGTACGCCGCCGTCGTCCAGGGCCGCCTGCAGGGTTTGGCTGATGGTGCCTGGTCCGTCATCGACCTGCCGCTGATACCTGACTGGCCCAACCGGCCCCTGAGCAAGGTGGACCCAGAACACGGCAAACCAAGCCTGACCCGCTGGCGCGTCCTGGCTCACGACGACGAGGCAGGCACCACCCGGCTGGAGCTGGAGCCGGTCACCGGCCGCTCCCACCAGCTGCGTCTGCACCTGCAGGCCATCGGCCACCCCATCCTGGGTGACGCCCTGTACGCGCCGCCGCCGGTGCAGGCCATGGCGGCCCGTCTGCTGCTGCACGCCACGGCCATCACCCTGCCCCACCCGGCCACCGGCGAGCCGCTGTCGCTGCAAAGTCCCGCCCCGTTCTGAGGAACTCCGCACCGCGCGCCGGCCTCTGACCTGCAACCCCACTGGAGACACGCCATGCCCGAAGCCACTGCCTCACCCGCCCTGTCCCGCCGCACCGTTACGGCAGCGCTGGTCGCCCTGCCCGCCGTCTGGACCGGCGTGCGGGCCCAGGCTCCGGCGACCCGCCGCGCAACCCCCTCGCAGACCGAGGGGCCCTTCTACCCGGTGGAATTGCCCAAGGACAGCGACGCCGACCTGCTGCGCAACGGCACGCTCAGCTACACGCGCGGGCAGCCCGTGTGGCTGGACGGCACGGTGACCGACGTGCAGGGCAAGCCGGTGGCCGGCGCGCAGGTGGAGATATGGCAATGCGACGAAGCCGGGCACTACCACCACCCGGGCGATGGCGGCCGGGCCGACAAGGCGTTCCAGGGCTTTGGCAAAGTGGTGGCAGGCGCCGACGGACGCTACCGTTTTCGCACCATCAAGCCCGTGGCGTATTCGGGCCGCACGCCCCATATCCACATGAAGGTGCGCCTGGGACAGCGCGAGCTGCTGACGACGCAGGTGTATGTGGCGGGCGACCCCGGCAATGAGCGCGATTTCATCTGGCGGCGCATGGACGCGCAGGACCGCGCGGCAGTCACCACGCCTTTCACGAAAGGCCCCGACGGGCTGCAGGCGAGTTTTCCGGTCATCATTGCGGCATGACGCAACCTCAACACCTCACCATCCTCACCGGCGCCTCGCGCGGCATGGGGCTGGCCATGGCGCAGCAACTGCTTGCCGCCGGCCACCGCCTGCTGTGCCTGTCGCGTAATGCCAACCCCGCACTGGCCGGCGATTCATGCGAACAAT
>CALRZF020000188.1:0-7590 GCA_943372585.1 Ramlibacter sp. 2FC
GCCGCCACCGTCACCTTGTTGTGGCTGTTGCAGGCAAAGGCAAAGGTCGAATCAGCCAGCGTAAAGATGAAGCCGCCATGGCAGATCTTGTGGCCGTTCAGGTGCAGCTCGCGCACCGTCATGCGCAGCACCGCGCGGCCGGGCTCGCAGCTCAACAGCTCCATGCCCATGGTGTCTTTGGAGGCTGTGTCATGCGCCCACATCGCATCGCCTACGCGGCGGGCCAGGTCCGTGGCTGTCATCATCATTCGCCTTTGAACTGCGGCGCGCGCTTTTGCAGGAAGGCCGAGACACCCTCGATGTAATCGTGCGTGCCGCCCAGCGCCGACTGGGTGTCGCGCTCCATGTCCAGCTGGCGGTCCAGGTCGTTGGATGCGGCGGCGCGCAGCAGCTTGCGCGTCTGCACCAGGGCCTGGGTGGGCAGCACGGCCAACCGGTGCGCCAGCTTGACGGCGACTTCCACGCAGTCCTGGCCTTCGGGTGCCACGTCCCAGATCATTCCCCACTCTTTCGCATCTTTCGCCGAGAGCTTGTCGCCCAGCATGGCGCAGCCCATGGCGCGCGCCAGGCCCAGCTTCTTGATCAGGAACCAGGTGCCGCCGGCATCGGGCACCAGCCCGATCTTGCTGAACGCCTGGATGAACGAAGCCGAAGGCGCGGCAATGGCCAGGTCGCAGGCCATGGCGATGGAGGCGCCGGCGCCCGCGGCCACGCCGTTGATGGCCGCCACCGTGGGCACTTTCAGCGCCATGAGCCGGCGCGTGGTCGGGTTGAACGCCTGCTCGATGATGGGGCCAGGGTCGGCGCGCTTGACCAGATCGGGGCCGGGCGCAAAGTCAAACTCGGCCAGGTCAGCGCCTGCGCAAAAGCCCCGCCCCGCACCGGTCAGCACCACGGCGCGAATGGTTTTGTCGGCCTCAACACGGTCCAGCGCAGCCCACAGCTCCTGGTGCATCTGGCGGGTAAAACTGTTGAGCGCCTGCGGGCGGTTCAGCGTGACGATGGCCACCGCACCTTCGGCGCGGAACAGAACAGTCGGTTCGGTCATTGAAATGTCTCCTGCGATGAAATTTACCATTAACCAACCAATCGGTCGGTTAATGGTTTCCCTTGGTTATAGTCGCCCATTCCAACAGAGAAATCAGGAGCAAGCCCATGGCCTACGAAATGATTGAGGTCCGCACCGAAGGCGGCAAGGTCGGCATCGTCACGCTGAACCGCCCCAAGCAGCTTAACGCGCTGAACAACCAGCTCATGGACGAGCTGGGCGCCGCGCTGAAGGCCTTTGACGCCGACCCCGCCATTGGCTGCATGATCGTGACCGGCAGCGAAAAGGCCTTTGCGGCCGGGGCCGACATCGGCGCCATGGCGACCTACACCTTTGCTGACGTGTACAAGGGCGACTACATCACCCGCAACTGGGAAACCATCCGCAGCATCCGCAAACCGGTGATCGCCGCGGTCAGCGGCTTTGCCCTGGGCGGCGGCTGCGAGCTGGCCATGATGTGCGACTTCATCATCGCTGCCGACAACGCCAAATTCGGCCAGCCCGAAATCAAGCTGGGCATCATCCCCGGCGCGGGCGGCACGCAGCGCCTGCCGCGCGCGGTGGGCAAGAGCAAGGCCATGGACCTGGCGCTGACTGCCCGCATGATGGACGCCACCGAAGCAGAGCGCAGCGGGCTGGTCAGCCGCGTGGTGCCGCTGGACAAGCTGATGGACGAGGCGCTGGGTGCGGCGCTGGTGATCAGCGAGTTCTCGCAGATTGCGGTGATGGCGGCCAAGGAATCGGTTAACCGCGCCTTTGAGTCCAGCCTGTCGGACGGCGTGATGTTCGAGCGGCGCATGTTTCACGCCCTGTTTGCCACCACCGACCAGAAAGAGGGCATGGACGCCTTTGTGAACAAACGCAAGGCAGCGTTTACGCACGAATAAGCGCCAATCCGCGCCAGATTCCTGTATCGTCATTGGGCCCACGTGGACGGTCGCCAGATTGCGACACCCGCAGCCAGCCCGGACACACCTCAGGAGTCCCAGCCATGACCACCCGTCGCCTCTTCATCCAGATCGTGCCCGTGTCAGGCGCCGTTCTGCTCGCAGCCTGCTCAGACAAGGCCCCACCCCCGGCTGCACCCGCTGCCGCACCACCGCCCGCGGCGCCCGCCCCAGCACCTGCAGCAGCACCGCCCGCAGCCCCGGCTGCGGCACCCACGGCAGCTGCCGCCGGCCCGATGGTGGACGAGAAAGAAGCGGCTGCAGTGGCCTTGGGCTACGTGGCAGACGCAGCGCGGGTAGACAAAGCCAAATACCCCAAACACGCCCCGGGCCAGGCCTGTGGCAACTGTGCGCTGTATCAGGGCGTGGCCGGCGCCGCTGCAGGGCCTTGCCCGCTGTTCGCCGGCAAGCAGGTGAGTGCGACGGGCTGGTGCGGTTCGTACGTCAAGAAATCCGGCTGATCGCGCTCGCAGCCGATTGGCTATAATTGCGGGCTTTGGCGCTTTAGCTCAGTCGGTTAGAGCGATGGAATCATAATCCACAGGTCCGCGGTTCGAATCCGTGAAGCGCCACCAGACACCCCAAGCCTTGCAGGCCCTGCCCGCAAGGCTTTTTTCATCCTCCCATTAACGGGCCGTTGGTACACTGACTGCCCCTCACCCGCTTCACGGCACAGCCTCTGGACGTACACCATGATCCGCTGCACACGAAGCCGGCCCCTGGCCGCCGCGCATGCATTTGCCGCGCTGGCCTTGTTGGCTGGCACATTGACTTCCCTCCCCCCACCGGCCGCCGCGCAGGGCATCGTGCGCGAAGCGCCCAAGGACGTGCGGCCGGCCCGCATGGTCGTCACGGCCGCGCCGCAAATCACCCTCGACGGCAAGCCCGACCGGCTGTCGCCCGGTTCGCGCATCCGCGACCTGAACAACATGCTGGTGCTGTCGGCAGGCATCACCGGCCAGGACATTCCTGTCGTGTACCGCCGCGACGCCGCGGGGCTGGTGCATGAGGCCTGGATCCTGACGCCCGACGAATACCGTCGCCTGGGTGGTGTGGACCCCAGCAGCGCGGAAGGCTACAAGCGCCTGGCCGAGCTGCTGGCGCTCATTTTTGGCGCACGCAAGTAAACCGGGGGCCGCATGAGCAAAAAAGTCTTTATCAAAACCTTCGGCTGCCAGATGAACGAGTACGACTCGGACAAGATGGCCGATGTCATGAACGCAGCCCAGGGCTACGAGCCCACACAGGACGTGGAGCAGGCCGACCTGATCCTGTTCAACACCTGCTCGGTGCGCGAAAAGGCGCAAGAGAAGGTCTTCAGCGACCTGGGCCGCGTGCAGCACCTCAAGAAAAAGGGCGTGCTGATCGGCGTGGGCGGCTGCGTGGCCAGCCAGGAAGGCGCCGAGATCATCAAGCGCGCACCCTATGTGGACGTGGTGTTCGGTCCGCAGACCCTGCACCGCCTGCCCGAGCTGCTGGACGCACGCGCCAGGCAGCAGCGCCCGCAGGTGGACATCAGCTTTCCCGAGATTGAAAAGTTCGACCACCTGCCGCCCGCGCGGGTGGATGGCGCCACGGCCTTCGTGAGCATCATGGAAGGCTGCAGCAAATATTGCAGCTACTGCGTGGTGCCCTACACACGGGGTGAGGAAGTCTCGCGCCCGTTTGACGACGTGCTGACTGAGATCGCCGGGCTGGCCGCGCAGGGCGTGCGCGAGGTGACGTTGCTGGGCCAGAACGTCAACGCCTACCGCGGCGTCATGGGCGACACCGCCGACATCGCCGACTTTGCGCTGCTGATCGAATACGTGGCCGACATCCCCGGCATCGAGCGCATCCGCTACACCACCAGCCACCCCAACGAGTTCACGCAGCGCCTGATCGACGTGTATGCGCGTGTGCCCAAGCTGGTGAGCCACCTGCACCTGCCGGTGCAGCACGGCAGCGACCGCATCCTGATGGCCATGAAGCGCGGCTACACCGCCATGGAATACAAGAGCACCGTGCGCAAGCTGCGCGCGATCCGCCCCGACATGGCCATGAGCAGCGACTTCATCGTGGGCTTTCCCGGCGAGACGGACGACGACTTCAGCAAGATGATGAAGCTGATTGACGACATTGAGTTTGACAACAGCTTCAGCTTCATCTTCAGTCCCCGCCCCGGCACGCCGGCGGCCAACCTGCACGACGACACGCCCCACGCCGTGAAGCTGGCGCGGCTGCAGCAGCTGCAGGCCGTGATCGAGGCCAACATCCGCCGTTTCAGCGCCGAGCGCGTGGGCACGGTGCAACGCATCCTGGTCGAGGGCCCGTCGCGCAAGGATGCGTCCGAGCTGGCCGGGCGCACCGAATGCAACCGGGTGGTCAACTTCAAGGGCCACCCGCGCCTGGTGGGCCAGATGGTGGACGTCAACATCACCGGGGCGTACCCGCACTCGCTGCGCGGCGAAGTGCGCGTTGCGCAGGAAGCGCTGGCCTGAGCCTGGGTCCATGGGTTCATTTCGCCAGCTGCTGCTGGTTGCTTTCCTGCTGATTGCGGCGCTGCTGGGCGGCACGGCCCTGCGTGCCGTGGTGATCCTGGACCGGCTGATGGCCCAGAGCAGCACCGAGGCCGCGCGCGCGCTGGACCTGAGCGCAGCCATGCAGTCGCTGGCCTCGCGCGCCACGGCCATGGAGCGGGCCGCGCGCCAGTCGCTGATATTGAACGATGCTGTGCTGCGCCGGCAGTTCGAGGCCGAGGCCACCAATGCCCGCAACGCCGCCGACCGCCTGGTCAAGGAGGGCCTGCCCGCCGCCGACACGGCCCCCTGGCACGCGCAGCTGAACACGATCGCCGAATGGATGGAAGGCCCGGCCTTCACCGCGCTGGACCGCGAACGCGCGGTGGCCGCCGCCTTTCGTGAATTGGGTGCAATCAATGGCGCCTTGTCGGGCCAGGTGCAGGCCCTGATCGAAAGCCGCAACCGCGCCCTGCAGGAACAGCTGGACGCCAGCCGCGCCCGGCTGACACAGCAGGTGGTGCTGGCCATTGTCATCGCGGTCACGCTGGCATTTGGCCTGGGCATCTGGCTGGCGCGGCCTTTCGGGCGGCTGGAGTCCGCCATTGCCGGGCTGGGCGAGAACCGGCTGGACCATGCCATCGACATCCCCGGCCCGTCGGACGTGCGCCGCGTGAGCCAGCGCCTGGAATGGCTGCGCCTGCGCCTGACCGAGCTGGACGAAGACAAGTCGCGCTTTTTGCGCCACGTGTCGCATGAGCTCAAGACGCCGCTGGCGGCGCTGCGCGAGGGCGTGGCGCTGCTGGAAGACGGCGTGACCGGCGAGCTCAACAGCAGCCAGCGCGAAGTCGCGCGCATCCTGCACCAGAACACCATTGCCCTGCAGCGCCAGATCGAGGCCTTGCTGCGCTTTAACGCCGCGGCGTTCGAGGCGCGCCAGCTCAACCGCCGCCCCACCGACCTGCTGGCCCTGCTGGAAGAGCAGGCCGAAGCCCAGCGCCTGCAGTGGCGCGGTCGCAGCCTGGCCGTCAGCGTGCAGGGCGCGCCACTGGTGGTGCCGGTGGACCCCGACAAGCTGGGCACGGCCATTGCCAACGTCCTGTCCAATGCCATCCGCTTCTCGCCCCCGGGCAGCACGATCCGCCTGGGCCTGTCTGAAGGCCCGGGTGTGGCCCGTATCGAAATTGCCGACGCCGGCCCCGGCATAGCCGAGGCCGACCGCGCCCGCGTGTTCGAGCCGTTTTACCGTGGTGAACGCCAGCCCGAGGACGCCGTCCCCGGCACCGGCATCGGCCTGTCCATCGTGCGCGAGTACGTGGCGGCCCATGGCGGGCAGGTTGAGCTCCTGTCTGATAGCGCGGGCACCGTTTTCCGTATAGAAATCCCCCATGCCACCTGAATTTCCAGTCGTGCGTTTTTTGACCCCCACCCTGCCTGTGCGCGCGCTGCTGGCGGCCTGCGCCGCGGTGGCGGCCGGTTGCAGCAGCGTGGCGCCGGTCGAGCCGCCCGCACCGCCGCCCGTCATCATCTTCACGCCCGCGCCGGTGCCGCCCGCGCCGCCCGTGGCGCCGCCCGTAGCGCCGGCACCGCCCCCACCCGCCGCCGCCGTGGTGGCACTGGACTATGCCGACCGGCTGCGCGCCATGTCGGTCCCGGACCTGGCGCAGGAAATCTCGCGCCTGGGCGACCCGGGCACCGCGCCGGGCCGCCAGCTGCAGCTGGCCATGGCCCTGGCGCTGACGCGCGTGCCGTCCGACCTGCAGCGTGCCCAGGGCCTGCTGCAGCGCGTGCTGGAAAACGGCAGCGACGAAGCCCGCGCCCTGCACCCGCTGACCCGCTTGCTGGCCGCGCAGTATGGCGAGCAGCGCCGCGTGGAGGAATCTACCGAACGCCAGGCCCAGCAACTGCGCGACGCGCAGCGGCGCATCGACCAGCTCAACGACCGGCTGGAGGCCGTGCGCGCGATTGAGCGCAGCCTGTCGGCGCGGCCGGCCGGGGCGGCATCGGCACCGCGCAACCCTGCGCCCTGACGCCCCCCTCACGCCAGCCACTCACGCCAGCCACTCACCTCACCCACCCCACCGCACCCCATGGCCGAACCCACCCGCCCCAGCCACCAGCCCCGCCTGCTGGTCGTGGACGACGACGCCGACATGCTGCGCCTGCTGTCCATGCGGCTGAATGCCGCGGGCTACCGCGTGAGTGCCGTGGGCTCGGCCGAAGCCGCCCTGGCCCAGCTGGACATCGAGCGGCCCCAACTGGTGCTGAGCGACGTGCGCCTGCCCGGGCGCGACGGCCTGGCGCTGTTTGACGAGATCCGCGCACGCCATCCGTCGCTGCCGGTGATCCTGCTGACGGCGCACGGGACCATTCCCGACGCCGTGGAGGCCACGGCACGCGGCGTGTTCACGTATCTCACCAAACCGTATGACGGCCGAGAGCTGCTGGACAAGATCGCCCAGGCGCTCGCCCTGGGCGCGCCAGCCGAAGCCGCCGCGCAGGGCGACGAGGCCTGGCGCAGCGAGATCATCAGCCGTAGTAGCCGCATGGCCGAGTTGCTGGCCGACGCCTGGCTGGTGGCCAAGTCAGACGCCAGCGTGCTCTTGCGCGGCGACAGCGGCACCGGCAAGGAAATGATGGCGCGCGCCATCCACCGCGCCAGCCCCCGCGCCGGGCGCCCGTTCATCGCAGTCAACTGCGGCGCCATCCCCGAAGCGCTGCTGGAGTCCGAACTGTTCGGCCACGTGAAAGGCGCGTTCACCGACGCAGTGGCCAACCACAAGGGCCTGTTCCAGGCCGCCGACGGCGGAACGCTGCTGCTCGACGAAATCGGCGACATGCCGCCTGCCCTGCAGGTCAAGCTGCTGCGCGTGCTGCAGGAAAAGGCCGTGCGACAGGTCGGATCCAGCCAGTCGATCCCGGTGGACGTGCGCATCATCTCGGCCACCCACCGCGACCTGGAAGCCGCCATGGCAGCCGGCCAGTTCCGCGAAGACCTGTACTACCGCCTCAACGTGGTGACGCTGTCGCTGCCGCCGCTGGCCGAGCGACGCGAGGACATTGCCCTTCTGGCCAACCACTTTTTGCACAAGCTGGC
>CALRZF020000189.1:0-7518 GCA_943372585.1 Ramlibacter sp. 2FC
CACGGTCAACGCGCGCGACGACGAGCCCGCAGCCAGCGGCAGCCGCCATTCGCGCATACCTTGTGCCAGCACCGTGCCGGGCTGCTCCAGAGGCAGACGCCAGCCCTCGCCCCTGAGCTCCAGCTTGTGCAGCGTCACCCGGCGGGTGCCTTCATTGGCCAGGCGCACACAGGCCTGGCCCGGTGCTTCATCACCGCAGCGCGACCATTGCAGCGCCTGGCGCGGCGCCTCGGCGGCGCCCAGCATCACGGGCAGGTCGTAGCGCATGCGAAAGTTGATGCCCTGGCTGTCGGCGTCCTGCCCGCGCGTGGCCGTGGACACATCCTCCAGCAACAGGCGATAGGCCTGCTCGGCCGCGCCCTGGCGCGTGCCGCGAAATGCGATGCGCACCAGCTGGCTTTCGCCGGGCTTGAGCTGCACGATGGGAGGCACCACGATCAGATCGCTGGTGGGCTCGTAGCGCGCAAGGCCCGCGGCGTCCTGGTGCCAGCGCACCACTTCGGTCTGCAGCACCAGCGGCGCCTTGGCCCTGGCACTGAGCGTCAGCGTCAGCGGCGCTGCGCGCTGCTTCGCGCCCAGCTCCACGACGACGGGATCGATCAGAACCTGGGCATGAGCCGCACAGGCCAGCAATGCCAGTGCCACCGCGGAACCGGCTTGGCCGGGCCGCCGGTGGCGCCCCCCTGGGGGGGAGGCGCCGAAGGCGCTTCGGGGGGGGGTCATGGTGTGAAGGTGATGGTCATGACCACCGAATCCGCGTAATCCGCCGCAGGCTTGACCGCGCGGTTGGCCCCGCTGTCAACGGGCCCGCCCCAGATGGTCAGGACCTTGTCGGTGCCGTCGGCGCCCGACAGCGCCAGCGCGCTGCCGCCAATCAGCGTGCCGCTGGAATTGGTGGTGCGCAGCACGTATTCCAGGTACTGGTTGCTGGCGCCCGCGGTGACCGAGCGCAGGCGCCGGTCGGTGCCTGTGGAGTTTTGCCCATAGCCAAAGCCGACGGTGGCCGATGTGCCGTTGGTACAGGCCCACGGCACGTTCGTGGTGCCGCCACCCGTGGGCGCGCCCATCGTGCCGTTGGTGTTGACCATCGAGATGGTTCCCAGCGCCAGCGTGGCGTCACCAATGGCGCATTGGTGGGCGACGGTGGCCGTGATGGACAGGTTGGCGGTGTCGGTGTCCGCCAGCGCACCCAGGCTTTGCAGGCCTATGGCGGCGGCCAGCAGGTGCGCACGACCGGTGGTTCTTTCGTAAGAGGGTTTCATGGCTCTTGTTCCCGTGTTGCCACGCTCAAGGTGAACTGCATCGCCGAACAAGCGTGGGAAACGTCGGCATCACCCAAGTGGACCAGCCAAATGGGCTTGCCAATCGAGCGATAAGTCCGGAGAAACCGGAGCATTTGCCGCGACCGCGGCGTGCAAAAGCAGGCGGGCTGCTCAGGCCGACGGGCTCAACCCGCCATGAAATGGGCCGGATCTTCGGCCTGCAGCACGTCCTGCGCCCATGCCGCCAGGCGCTGCGTGTCGGCGCGCAGCACTTCCTGCTTGACGGCCAGGATCTGCGCGGGGTGCATGGAAAAGCTGCGCAACCCCAGCCCCAGCAGCAGCCGGGTCAAGGTGATGTCGCCGGCCATTTCGCCGCAAACGCTCACGCCTTTGCCCTGGGCGTTGCATTCGGCAATCGTCTCTGCCACCAGGCGCAGCACCGCGGGGTGCAGCGGGTCGTACAGGTGCGCCACCGATTCATCGGCACGGTCAATGGCCAGCGTGTACTGGATCAGGTCGTTGGTGCCAATGGACAGGAAGTCAAAGTACTTCAAAAAGGTCTTGAGCATCAGCGCGGCAGCCGGCACTTCGATCATGGCCCCCAGCTTGATGGGACCGTAGGGGATGCCCTTGTTGTCCAGCTCGGCGCGGGCAAAGTCCACCAGCGCCACGGTGTGACGGATCTCGCTGGCATGCGCCAGCATGGGGATCAGCATGTTCACCTGGCCGTGCGCGGCCGCGCGCAGGATGGCGCGCAGCTGGTTCAGGAACATGCCGGGGTCGGCCAGGCTCCAGCGGATGGCGCGCAGGCCCAGGGCCGGGTTCAGGTGGGCCGAGTCGCGTTCGCTGCCGCCCAGCGGCTTGTCAGCGCCCACGTCGATGGTGCGGATGGTCACGGGCAGACCCTGCATGCCCTCGACCGCGCGCTTGTAGGCCTGGTATTGCTCTTCTTCATCGGGCAGGTTGCCCTGGCGGCCCATGAACAGGAATTCACTGCGGAACAGGCCCACACCCACCGCACCGGCGTTGACCGCCGCGGGTGCGTCCTCGGGCAGTTCGATGTTGGCCAGCAGCTCGACCTTCTGCCCGTCCAGCGTGACGGCGGGCGTGTGCCGCAGGCGCGACAGGCGGGTGCGCTCCAGCTCGCCCTGGCGCTGCTTGAAGCCGTATTCGGCCAGGATGATGGGCGACGGGTCGACGATCATCACACCAGCATCGCCGTCGATGATCAACCAGTCGTCCTGGCGCACCAGCTGGCTGGCGCCGCGCGCGCCCACCACGGCGGGGATGTCCATGCTGCGCGCGACGATGGCGGTGTGCGATGTCTTGCCACCCACGTCGGTCACAAAGCCGGCGAACACGCTTTGCTTGAACTGCATCATGTCCGCCGGCGACAGGTCATGCGCCACCAGCACCAGCGGCACATCCATGCTGTCGTCCAGCAACAGGTCCTGCTGGGTCTTTCGTTTGCTGCTGGATGAAGGCGGCGCCACGGGCGAGGCCACGCCTTTCATGTAGCGCAGGATGCGCTCGACCACCTGCTCCAGGTCGGCCTTGCGCTCGCGAAGGTACTCGTCCTCCATCTCGTCAAACTGGCGCGCGATCACCTCCAGCTGGGTGGTGAGCGCCCATTCGGCGTTGTACAGGCGGTCAGTCACCCAGTGCTTGACGCCGCTGATGAGCTCCTCGTCCTGCAGCAGCATCAGGTGCACGTCCAGCAATGCGGCCAGTTCGTGCGGGGCCTCCTTGGGCCCCATGGTGGCAATGCTTTGCTGCAGGCGGTGGATTTCGTCCACCACCGCATTGCGCCCGGCGCGCACACGGCCGATTTCGGCCTCGACCTGCTCAGGCTCGATGAAATAGTGCGCCACATCCACGCGGCTGGACGCCACCAGCACGGCGCGCCCAATGGCGATGCCGCGGGCGACTGCCAGGCCGTGGATGGAGAAGGTCACTCACCTTCTCCGAATTTGTCGGCTATCAACGCGAGCAAAGCGTCCATGCACTCCTGCTCGCGCTCGCCATTGGTTTCCACGCTGACTTCCGTGCCGATGCCCGCGGCCAGCATCATCACGCCCATGATGCTTTTGGCATTGACGCGCCGCTCGCCGCGCGTCATCCAGACTTCGCAGGGGTAGCTGCCGGCCAGCTTGGTGAGTTTGGCCGAAGCGCGGGCGTGCAGGCCCAGCTTATTGCTGATGGTCGTGTTGGTCTTGATCATGTTTCCGTCTGGCCTGATTTTGCGGTGCGGTGATGGCGACCTGCATCACACCCTGGGTGCCGCCGGCCACCGCGCGCGTTGCCAGCGCGTCCAGCGGCTCATGCCGGTAGCTCACGCTGCGCAGTACCATGGGCAGGTTCACCCCGGTGATGAGTTTGGACTTCACGCCGTCCACCAGCTTTTGTGCCACGTTGCACGGCGTGGCGCCAAAGATGTCGGTCAGCACCAGCACACCCTTGATGTCGGCGCCACCGCCCAGCTGGGCCAGCATGATGCGCGCCGAGCCCAGGGTTTCGTCGGGCGACACGTTGGGCTGCACGTCTACCGCGCCCACGAACTGCTCGCAGTCGGGGAACACATGCAAAGCGCACTGCCGCAGCGCATGGGCCAGCGGGGCATGGGCAATGATGAGTATTTTGTTCATGAAAGCTTAAGAGGCGGCCTGATTATCAGGTCTGGCCAGCAGGAAATAACCGTACGACGCCATGCTGAGTGCCAGGAACACGCCCATGGCCGCGCGAAACGACCCCACCGTACTGAAGCCCGCAGCCGCAAAGGCGTCCACCAGCAGACCCACGCCCCACTGCACGGTGAACACGCCCGCAAAGATCACCAGGTTGTAAGCCGACAGCGCGCGCCCCGCCAGCGCGGGGGGAAAGGCCATGCCCACCGCCGGCTGGGCCAAAGAGACAAAGGTGGACGCCATGCAGAACAGCGCCCATGCGCCTGCACCGGCCAGCGGGCCGGCGGCGATAGTGGACACCAGCACCACAAAGCTCAGCGGCAGGCCCCACGCGATCAACCGTTCCGTGGTGAAACCCCTGCGCGCCAGCAGCGGATTCAAAAGGCCCCAGCTCCAGAATGTGCAGAGCATGGACACGTTGATCCAGAACAGCCCCTGCGCCGCGTCCAGCGGGTCGTACCCAGCCACCTTGACCATCCAGGGCCCGGCCCACAGCGTCTGCATGGCGATCATGCCGCCATAGCTGAAGAAGCCGATGGGCGTCATGCGCCGGAAGTACGGGTTGCGCCACACGGCCGCATAACCGCCGGGTACATCAGCCGTGGCAGCGGCGGCGCCGGTGGGTGCAGCAGGTGCCACCATCCAGCGCGGCACCTGCCACGCAATGACCGCCATGGACAACAGCACGGCCAGCGCCAGGCCCCAGAACAATGGCCGCCAGCCGGCCAGCGGCACCAGCCACTGCACCGGCAGCGTGGACGCCACCATGCCCAGCGAGCCGGTCATGAGCATCCATGAATTGGCCCGCAACTGGGCCGTGGGCTCGAACCAGCGGCGAAAGCCCGTGAGCGGCGCCATCAGGCAGGCGCTGACGCCCACGCCGCACAGCACCCGCGCGGCCAGCAGGCCCGAAAAACTGGTGGCCCATGAAAACGCCAGGCAGCCGACCACCGCCACGCCGAGGAAGGCCAGGATCACTTGCTTCGGGCCGTGACGGTCCAGCCAGGTACCCAGCGGCAACTGCGTGGCGGCAAACCCCAGGAAGTAGCCGCCAGCCAGCAGGCCCAGGTCGCGCGCATGCAGCGAAAACTCCTGCGTCAAGGTGGGCGACAAGGTGGCGGTGATGGCGCGCAACAGCGCCGAGAAGAAGTACGCGAACGCAAACGCGAGGAACACAAGCACCGCGGCGCGGCGCGGCAGGACACTGGAAACCCCCATGGTCATGGCAACCGCAGCCCTGCAAAGAACGTGTCGGCCACATCAGCCTGCAGTTTGTCGGCATACACCACGGCCTGGTACACGCGCGGGCCTTGCGAAAAGTACACGGCCTGGCTTTGCACCGGCTTGCCGTCCGCCCGCTGGCCGCTGGCCGCAACCCGCACGGAAACCACGCCGCCCGCTACTGTAAAAGCTTGCTCCGCAGGCACCTGCGCACGCATATTGGCCAGTGTGGCCGCCTGCCATTGCGTGAGCACTGCCGCGGCCTGAGCGGCGTCGGCCGTGTCGGCAAAGGCCACGGCAAAGGTGGCGCCGCCCGCATCGCAACCCAGCATGTTCAGGGGTGTATCGCGGCCCGCCAGCGGCACCACACGCGCGCCGCGATCGGGCTTGCACGGCAGCAGCACGGTCAGGGCGGTCGGTTCGGCGCGGACTTCGCGCCAGTTCAGCTCAGGGCTGCAGGCTGCCAGCACCGGGATGGCGGCCAGGAAAAGGAAACGCATCGCCGCATTATCCGTTTCACCTGAAAATGATGCCCATGAACTCTCTAGACGGCATTCGAATCCTGGACCTTTCCCGCGTGCTGGCCGGCCCCTGGTGCACCCAGACCCTGGCCGACCTGGGCGCTGATGTGATCAAGATCGAGCGCCCCGGCAGCGGCGACGACACGCGCACCTGGGGGCCGCCTTTCCTGAAGGATGGCGACGGCCGCGACACCGCCGAAGCCGCCTACTACCTGGGCACCAACCGCAACAAGCGCTCAGTCACCTGCGACATTGCGCAGCCCGCCGGCCAGGCGCTGGTGCGTGACCTGGTTGCGCACTGCGACGTGTTTGTGGAGAACTTCAAGGTCGGCGACATGGCGCGCTACGGGCTGGACTACGCATCGCTGCGCGCGCTGAACCCGCGGCTGGTGTATTGCAGCGTGACCGGCTTCGGCCAGACCGGGCCGTACCGCGAACGCGCCGGCTATGACTACGCCATCCAGGGCATGGGCGGGCTCATGAGCGTGACGGGCGAGCGCGACGACATCGGCGGCGGCCCGCAGAAAGTGGGCGTGGCCGTGGCTGACCTGTTCACCGGCATGTACGCCACGGTGGCCATTCTGGCTGCGCTGCGCCACGCCGAACGCACCGGCGAGGGCCAGCATGTGGACATGGCGCTTCTGGATACGCAAGTGGCCATGCTGGCCAACCTGGGTGCCAACTACCTGGTCAGCGGCAAGCCGCCGGGCCGCGCGGGCAACGCGCACCAGAACATCGTGCCCTACCAGGTATTTGAAGTCGCGCCCGCCGCCGGCGATGCCAAGGACCACATCATCCTGGCCGTGGGCAATGACGGGCAGTTCGCCAAGTTCTGTGCCGTGGCCGGCCGGCCCGAGCTGGCCAGCGACCCGCGCTACATGCGCAACCAGGACCGCGTGCGCAACCGCGGCGAACTGGTCCCGCTGCTGGAAGGCATCCTGAAAACGCGCACCAAGGCCGACTGGCTGGCCGCGCTGGAAGCAGCCAAGGTGCCCTGCGGCGCCATCAACAACCTGGCCGAGGTGTTTGCCGACCCGCATGTGCAGGAACGCGGCATGGTCACCGAATGGCCTCACCCGCTGAAAGACGGCCTGCGCCTGGTGTCCAGCCCCATGAAGCTGAGCGCCACGCCGGTGCGCACCGACCTGGCGCCGCCGCTTCTGGGCCAGCACACGGACGAGGTGCTGCGCGACGTACTGAACTACCCGGACGAAAAACTGTCTGAGCTGAAGGAAGGCAAAGTCATCTGATGGCCAATTTCATTCTTGTGCATGGCGCCTGGCACGGCGCCTGGTGCTGGCGGCACGTCAGCGGCGCGCTGGTACGCGCCGGCCACCGCGCGCACGCCGTGACGCTGACCGGGCTGGGCGAGCGTGCGCACCTGCTGTCCAGCACCATTACGCTGGAGACGCACATCAGCGACGTCATCAACGCCATCGAGGCAGAAGAGATGACCGATGTGGTGCTGGCCGTACATTCCTACGCCGGCATGCTGGGCACGGCCGTGGCGGACCGCATGCCAGGGCGGCTGAAGCATCTGGTGTACGTGGACGCCGTGGTGCCGCGCCCGGGCGAGAGCTGGAGCAGCACGCATGCAAGCACCACGCGTGAGGCGCGGCTGGCCGCGGCCCAGGCGTCGGCGGAATTCAGCTTTCCCGCGCCGGACCCTGCCATCTTCGGCCTGGCCCATGCGGACTACGAATGGGTCAAGCGACGCCAGACACCGCACCCCGGGCATACCTACAGCGCGCCGCTGGCGTTTGATCCGCAGCGCGTGGCCGCCGTGCCGCGCACCTTTATCAATTGCACGCAGCCCCCGCTGGCCACCAT
>CALRZF020000190.1:0-7516 GCA_943372585.1 Ramlibacter sp. 2FC
CATTGCGCCATGAGCTTTTTCGCCATCCTGTTCGCGCTGCTGCTGGAGCAGGTCCGCCCGCTTGCACGGCACAACGCCATCCACGCTGCGCTGCGTGGATGGGCAAAGCAGGTCAGCCGCAATTTCGACGCCGGTAAAACCCATCACGGCTGGGTGGCCTGGACCCTGGCCGTGATGGTGCCGTCGCTGGCCACTCTGGGCATCTATTGGCTTTTGATC
Source organism: Ramlibacter sp. 2FC (assembly GCA_943372585.1). Lineage (GTDB taxonomy): Bacteria > Pseudomonadota > Gammaproteobacteria > Burkholderiales > Burkholderiaceae_C > RAM1. Next base: position 220 of record CALRZF020000190.1, read on the forward strand.
TGGACGGTGGGTTGGCCGTTTGCGGTGCTGTGGAGCATTGCGATTCTTTATGTCACCCTGGGGTTTCGCCAGTTCAGCCATCACTTCACCGAAATTCGTGACGCGCTGGACGCGGGTGATGAATCGCGTGCACGCGAGTTGCTGGCGCATTGGCAACAGGTGGACGCCAGTGAACTGCCCCGCAGCGAGATCGTGCGGCACGTCATTGAATATTCCGTGCTGGCCGCCCACCGCCATGTTTTCGGTGTGCTCGGCTGGTTCTCTGTGCTGGCGGCGCTGGGGCTGGGCCCCGCCGGCGCTGTGGTGTACCGCATGAGTGAATTTGTGGGCCGCTACTGGAAATACCGCAGCAAGGCTCAACAGCAGCCAGCCAGCGCCGCCTTGCAGGGCGCTGCGGCACGTGCATGGCGCGCGATCGACTGGCTGCCCGCGCGTGCCACGGCGCTGGGTTTTGCCGTGGTGGGCAGCTTTGAAGAGGCCATCGACAGTTGGCGCAATTATTCGCAGCGGTTCCCCGACGACAACGACGGCGTGGTGCTCGCTGCCACGTCGGGCGCCATCAACGTCCGCTTGGGCGGCGAAGCCCTGAAAACTACCTTTGCACCTGCCAGCTCCGGAGCCTTCCAGGCGACTGGCGACGGTATGGCCGACATCCCCCCGGGCGTCGAGGCCACGCCGGGCCGCGAGCCTGAGGTGGGTCATCTGCGTACTGTGGTGGGACTGGTGTGGCGATCGGTGGTGCTCTGGATGGTGCTGCTGGCCCTGCTGACACTGGCACGCTTGCTAGGTTGATGGCTGGCGACACATTTCTGAGCCCTGTCGTTCGCGGCCTGACGCCTTATGTGCCGGGTGAACAGCCGCGTATTGCCAATCTCATCAAGCTCAATACCAACGAGAACCCGTACCCGCCTTCCCCTCGAGTGATTGCAGCCATCACGAAGGCTGCACAGACGGGTTTACAGCTTTATCCGGACCCGGAGTCCACCGCCTTGCGTGAGGTTATTGCGAAACACCACGATGTAGATGCTGCGCAGGTGTTTGTGGGAAACGGCTCCGACGAAGTGCTGGCACATGCCTTTTTTGCATTCTTCCAGCACGGCCGGCCGCTGTTGATGCCGGACATCAGCTACAGCTTTTATGCCGTGTATTGCAAGCTGTATGGCATTACGGCGCAGACCGTGCCGCTGGATGCAAGCCTGCAAATAGATGTGGGTGACTATGCAGTGCCCGGCGCATGTGGCGTGGTCGTTGCGAATCCCAATGCTCCTACCGGATGCGCACTTCCGCTGGCGGCCATTGAGGCCCTGCTGCAAAGCCAACCTGGCTGCGTGGTGCTGGTGGACGAGGCGTATGTGGATTTCGGCGCCGCCAGCGCGATCTGCCTGATCAACCAGTATCCAAACCTGCTGGTTGTGCACACGTTGTCCAAGAGCCGCTCGTTGGCGGGTCTGCGCGTGGGGCTGGCGGTGGGCCAGCGGCATCTGATCGACGCGCTGGAGTGCGTGAAGAACAGTTTCAACTCTTATCCACTGGATCGTCTGGCGCAGGCGGGTGCGGCTGCAGCCTATGAAGACGCCGCATATTTTGAGCAGACCTGCGTGGCTGTCATTCAAGCGCGCGAACGACTGACGCTGCAACTGCAGGGCCTGGGCTTCACGGTGTTGCCCTCGTCTGCGAATTTTGTGTTTGCCCGCCACCCTGCGCATGACGCTGCCACGCTGGCGGCTCGCTTGCGCGAACAAGGCATTCTGGTGCGGCATTTCAGGCTGCCGCGCATCGAGCAATTCCTGCGTATCAGCATCGGCACGCCAGCGCAATGCGATGCATTGGCGCGGGCGCTGGCAGGGGTGGTTCAGTAACGTTTGGGCTGTGACAGCTCGGCAAACAGCTCGCTATAGATTTTGTAGCGGCGCGCGCTTATCTCGGTGGGACCCGGCGCGGGCTTGACTTGCGCCATGATGCCGCAGCCGGGCTCATGCAGGTGCGTGCAGTTATAGAACTTGCACTTTTCGATGTGCACGCGCAGGTCTGGCATGCAGGTGGCCAGGTTCATCGGGTCGATGTGGTTCAGGCCGAATTCCTGAAACCCCGGAGAGTCAATCAGCGCCGTGCTGCGCGCCTCATCCACCCAATACCAGGTGGTACTGGTCGTGGTGTGCTTGCCCGAGTTCAGGGCCTGCGAAATCTCGTTGGTCTCGGCCAACGCGCCGGGCACCAGCAGGTTGATCAGCGTGCTCTTGCCGGCACCGGACGGGCCAAGTACCAGCGTGGTCTTGCCCTGCAGGTGCTTGAACAGGTGCTCGCGGTCAACGTCACCAGACAAACGCAGGCACAGCGGCATCACGCCGTAGTGCATGTGCTGGTAAGGCAGCAGGCGGGCCCAGGCCCGCTCAAACGGTTCCACCAGGTCGCTCTTGTTCAGCGCAATGATCGGACGGATGCGCTCGGCTTCTGCGGCAATCAGTGCGCGGGACAACTGGCTCTCGGAGAACTCGGGCTCCGCGGCAATCAGGATCAGCACCTGGTCCAGGTTGGCGGCAAATGACTTGGTCCGGATCTCGTCCTGGCGGTAAAACAGGTTGCGCCGTTCCTCGATCTTCTCAATGGTGCCTTCGTCCTGCGACGGTTGCCACAGCACGCGGTCACCCACCACCACCTGGCTCTTCTTGCCGCGCGGGTGGCAGATGACGCGCTGGCCCTCGGGCGTTTCCACCAGGCAATGGCGGCCGAAACTCCCGACAACCAGGCCCTTTTGCAGCGCTGCGTTGTGCACCAATGTGGTTCAGCCCAGCAGCGCGTCTATACGTGACGCGCAATCAAAATCGGTTTCGGAAATGCCGTTCACGTCGTGCGTGTTGAATCGCACCACACAGCGGTTGTAGTGCACCGACAGATCCGGGTGATGGTCCTGTGCATTGGCGATGAAGGCCAGCGCGTTCACGAACGAAATCGTCTCGTAATAATTGGCAAAGGTGTATGTCTTCTGGATGGCGACGTCGGCTCCGTCGCCTGTGAGTGTCCAGCCCGGGGCCGCAGCCAATCGCGTGACGATTTCAGTCGGCTTCAGCGCGCGGCGCGGCTTGGTGGACCAGTCCACCTTGGTCAGCATGCTGGTCATGCGGTCATCCTTGCAAGCCGCTCGGAAGCCGGCGGGTGGGAGTAATAGAACTTCACGAACACCGGGTCGGGTGTCAGCGTGGACGCATTGTCCTCGTACAGCTTGAGCAGCGCAGTGCTAAGGTCCTGCCCGCTGGTCTGCATGACGGCATAGGCGTCGGCTTCAAATTCGTGCTTGCGCGACAGCTGCGCGAACAGGGGCGAGATGAAAAACGTGAACACCGGCACGGCCAGCAAAAACAGCAACAGCGCCAGCGCATCATTGGGCGCACCCATGTTGGGGCGCACACCCAGACCGGTATAGAACCAGGCTTGCGTGGACAGCCAGCCCAGCAGCGCAAACCCGGCCAGGCTCAATGCAAACAGGCTCACGATGCGCTTGATGATGTGCTTGTGCTTGAAATGGCCCAGCTCGTGCGCCAGCACGGCGTCTACTTCGCTGGGTGACAGTTTGGCAAGCAGCGTGTCGTAAAACACCACGCGTTTGGCCGCACCAAAGCCGGTGAAGTAGGCGTTGGCATGGGCGCTGCGCTTGCTGCCATCCATGACAAACAGGCCTTTGGCGGCAAAGCCGCAGCGCTGCATGAGGGCGGTGACACGGGCCTTCAGCGTCTCGTCTTCCAGTGGCTGGAACTTGTTGAACAGCGGCGCGATGAAAGTGGGGTAGACCAGCAGCAAAAGCAGGTTGAATGCCATCCACACCCCCCAGGCCCACAGCCACCAGGTGCCTCCTGCCGCGCCCATGAGCCACAGGATCAGCCAGGCGATGGGCAACCCGATGAGGATGCCCACGATGGTGGACTTGACCATATCGCCCAGCCACAGGCGCCAGGTCATCTTGTTGAAGCCAAAGCGTTCTTCGATCACAAAGGTCTGGTACAGCGTGAACGGCAGGTCGATCAGGCCGCCAACCAACATGAAAGCGCCCAGCAGCGCGATCTGTTGAAGCATGCCGCCGCCAAGCCACGCCATCAATGCCTGGTTCAGCATGTCAAGCCCGCCCAGCAGCGTCCAGCCCAGCAACACCGCTGCGCCGAAGGCCAGCTCCAGCAGGCCAAAGCGCGCCTTGACGACGGTGTAGTCGGCGGCTTTCTGGTGGGCGGTCAGGCTCACGGCCTGTGCAAACAGCGGCGGCACGGTTGTGCGGTGCGTGGCTACGTGGCGGATCTGGCGCGACGCCAGCCAGAATTTCACCAGCAGCCCCGCCACAAGCGCGGTGGCAAAGCCGATGGTCAGAAGCGAAGAAGAATCCATAGCCTTCCAGTTTAGGCCATCGGCGACAATCGCAAGCATGTCTGACACCATTCCCACCCTGACCAAATCCGACCAGAACCTCATCTGGCTTGACTGTGAAATGACGGGGCTGGACCCCGAAACCGACCGCTTGATTGAAATCGCCGTGATCGTGACCGGCGCCAACCTGCAGCCGCGCATTGAGGGCCCGGTATTGGTCATTCACCAGAGCGACGAACAGCTCGACCGGATGGATGCCTGGAACAAGGGCACCCATGGCCGCAGTGGCCTGATCGACAAGGTCAAGGCGTCGACAGTGACAGAAGCGCAGGCCGAGCAACAGATACTGGAATTTCTGGCGAAATACAGCCCGAAGAATGTGGCCCCCATGTGCGGCAACACCATCAGCCAGGACCGCCGCTTCCTGGTGAAGTACATGCCCAAACTGGAGGCGTTTTTCCACTACCGCAACCTGGACGTCAGCACGCTGAAGGAGCTGGCCAAGCGCTGGCGCCCTGAGGTGTACAACGCGTTCAAGAAGCAGCAGAAGCACACGGCCCTGGCCGATGTGCACGAGTCCATCGACGAACTGGCGCATTACCGCGAGCACTTTCTCAAGCTGGGTTGAGGCGGTCGATTAGGTACAAACCCGGATTCATGCCATAATCGCAGGCTGCACTGCAAACGGTAGTGCATTTTGTGCATCTCCCTTCACACCATGGCTCAACAAATGAGCCGCCCGTGCCAGTCAATCCATGACAGTTGCCCGGTAGTCGTTTGATGGTTGATGTCTTTTAACCATTGACGACGGCACTCCCGCCTTGGGGGTGTTGGCGTGTGAGTAAATTCATGACTGACTCTTTTGAAGTACAGGGCGACTTTTCGCCTGCCGAATCCTTTGTTGAGCCCACTTTCGACGCTGTCGACAGCGTAGTGGCCGAGACCCCCGTTGAGGTGGTTCCCAACGGCTTCGTGAAGCTGGGCCTGGCCGACGAGCTGCTGCGTGCCGTGGCTGACCTGGGCTACACCCAGCCCACGCTGGTGCAGGACAAGGTCATTCCGCTGGCATTGCCCACGGGTGACAGCGCCGTCAAGGCCTACATCGACCTGATGGTCTCCAGCCAGACCGGCAGCGGCAAGACCGCAGCTTTCCTGCTGCCCGTGCTGCACACGCTGCTGTCGCAAAAGGCCCAGGCCGAAGCCGAAGAGCGCGCGGCATTTGACCGTGCCGTGGCCGAAGCTGAAGCCAACGGTGAGCCCGCCCCCAAGCGCCCCAAGCGCAAGGACCCGACCAATGCCCGCAACTTCAAGGCCGCCGTTCCCGGCGCCCTGATCGTCTGCCCCACGCGCGAACTCGCCCAACAAGTGGCGCATGACGCCATTGGCCTGGTGCAGCATTGCCGCGGCCTGCGCATCGCCAACATCGTGGGTGGCATGCCTTACCAGCTGCAGATTGCCAAGCTGCAAAACGCCGACCTCGTGGTCGCGACGCCCGGACGCCTGCTGGACCTGCAGCGCTCCATGCAAATCAAGCTGGACAAGGTTCAGTTCCTGGTGGTTGACGAAGCCGACCGCATGCTCGACCTGGGCTTCTCGGACGACCTGGCCGAAATCAACCAGCTGACCATCGAGCGCAAGCAGACCATGATGTTCAGCGCCACCTTTGCGCCGCGCATCCAGCAACTTGCTGCCCGTGTGATGCGCCAGCCGCAGAAGGTGCAGATCGACAGCCCGCAGGAAAAGCACGCCAACATCAAGCAGGTGCTGTTCTGGGCCGACAACGCCCAGCACAAGCGCAAGCTGCTGGACCACTGGCTGCGTGACACCACGATCAACCAGGCCATTGTTTTTGCCAGCACGCAGGTCGAATGCGACGGCTTGGCCAACGACCTGCAGCAAGCCGGCTTTGACGCAGTCGCCCTGCACGGCGCCCTGAGCCAGGGCCTGCGCAACCGCCGCCTGATGGCGCTGCGCCAGGGCCAGGTGCAGGTGCTGGTGGCGACCGACGTGGCCGCACGCGGCATTGACGTACCCACCATCACCCACGTGTTCAACTACGGCCTGCCCATGAAGGCAGAGGACTACACGCACCGCATCGGCCGCACCGGCCGTGCAGGGCGCGATGGCCTGGCCGTGACGTTTGCCGAATTCCGCGACCGTCGCAAGATCTTTGACATTGAGGGCTACAGCAAGCAGACCTTCAAGGCTGAAGTGATCCCCGGCCTGGAGCCCCAGCAGCGCGCCCCGCAAGGTGGCGGCCGCCCGCAGATTGACTACAGCGGCCGTGGCCGCCGCGACAATGGTCCGCGCGACCGCAACTTTGGCGGCAACCGCAGCGGAGGTTTCGGTGGTGGCTTCGCCCCGCGTGAAGACCGTGGCTTTGACCAGCGCCGTGAAGGTGGTGGTTTTGATCAGCGTCGTGACGGCGCCAGCTACGGCCGCAAGCCCGGCTTTGGCGATGCAGGTGCTCCGCGCTCGTTTGAAGGGCGCCCGCCGCGTGATGGCTTTGCCGCACCGCGTGGTGACTTCGCACCGCGCAAGCCGGCCTTCGCCAAGCCTGCCGGTCCGCGCCCCTACGCACCACACGACGCGCGCAAGCGCCCGGCCAAGCCGGCCCGCTAAGCTTGCGACACGGCGCGCCCGATCTCGGGCCAGCGCCGGTGCATGTAAATCCACGCCACCAGACCCACGCCCATCATCAGCAATGATGAGACGGCGAGGGCGCGCGTGGAGTGCATGACCAGCGGCGCGATCGCGCCCGCCACCACACCATTGGCCGTAGATCCGATCACGGCCTGCAGTGACGACGCCAACCCGCGCCGATGCGGGTACAGGTCCAGCACCAGCAGTGTCACCACGGGCACCATCAGTGCCCAGCCAAAGCCGAACACCGCAATGGGCTCCTCGCGGAGAGCGTCGTCTCAACCTGTTGCAGCCTACGGTCGCT
>CALRZF020000191.1:0-7511 GCA_943372585.1 Ramlibacter sp. 2FC
ATGCATCAGCCATGCATTGGCTGCAATGGCGGGCGCCGCAGCCTTTTGGGCATCTTCACCGCCTACAGGCTGGAAGAGTGCACCGCGGCTGACCGAATACTTCTTCAGTGCTTCGCTCGTCTTGATGTTTTCGTTCCACAGCTTGTTGACCGTGGCGATGACGTCCGGCGGTACGCCTTTGGGAATGAAGATGCCGAAATAATTGGTCGACACCTTCAGATTGGGCAACGCCTTGGTGATCGGCTCGATGGTGCCGAAGCCTTCCAGTTCAAGCGGCTTGTCGCTGACGGCGGCCAAGGGGCGGATGCGCTTTGCCCGGATGTGGTCTGCCTGCTCCACGGCCAGTTGCGTCGTCACATCCGTTTCGCCGGAAACGGTAGAGATGACGGCCGGGTTGCCGCCGTCATAGGGAACGTGGCGATACGTGACGCCGGCCCCCTTGGTAATGAGTTCAATCGCGTTGAAGCTGGAAGAAGCGACGCCGCCGGTGGACACCTTGATCTGTCCGGGCCTGGCCTTCATGGCATCCAGAAGCTGGGGCATCGTCTGGTAGGGCGAGCCTGCGTTTGCCCCCACCAAAGGCACATTGGCCACGCTCAGGAACAGATGCCAATCCGTGGCAGGTACATCCAGCATGCCCAGCGCCTGGTAAACGCCCAGATCCTGTGCTGCGCCGGCAGCCCAGGTGTAGCCATCACGCGGTGCGTCCCAGACGCCCTTGGTCCCGATCGAGCCGGAAGCTCCGGGCTGGTTGACGATCACGATCTTCTGCCCGAGCAGCTTCTCCAGTTCAGCGGCGGTGATACGGGTGACCTGGTCGGTGGAGCCACCGGCGGCCCACGGTACGACCAGGTTGATGGGCTTGGTGGGCTTCCATTGCTGGGCGTGGGCCGTCGTGGCGATGCCCAGACCCATGGTCATGGCCACGCCTGCAAGAAGGATGTTGCGCTTTTTCATGTCTGTGGTCTCCTGTGGTTATTTGAAAAGCCCTAGGGGCGTCGATGACTCAAACGGGAATGGGATCGGGCATCTGGCGCAGCACGCCACACATGCCCCATGTTTCGGGTGCGCCGTCGTTCAGTACGCCGGCGGCACTGGCGTGCGCGGGCGCGTGCAGGCGATCCAGCGACTGGCGAAGCCAGTGCCCCGGGCCTCCGTCAATCACGGCCTGGTACTGCGGCTGCCGGGCCGACGCAAGCTGGCGGTGCAGGTCCACGAACCGCTGCAGTTCCGAGCGGTAAGTGGTGGGTTCGTCGCGCCACAGGCGCATCAGTTCCATGTACGCGTGCGTGGAGGCATCGCGCCGCTGCAGCGCGCCTTCAAGCCCGCCGGTCTGGGGGAGTTTGCGAAGGCGTTCAAATTCAGCCGGGTCGGCGTCTACCGCGGCGCCGAAATAAATCCGGGCATCACCCCGCTCGGCCAGGCCGCTGTTGCTCATGAGCGCCAGAACGTCCAGCCCCGACTCACTGACGGAGCGGTGCAGGGTGCCGGGGGCGAACTGCACGAAGTCACCAGGCTGCAAGGCAACGCGCCGGAAGCCGCGCTCGACATCGTGCAATTCGATGGCTCCGTGACCGGCGACCACGTAGTAAGCCTCGTCGGTATAGGCGTGCACATGGGCGCATCCGCTGAAAGTGCCGTCGGGTGCCGGACGCTGTTCATAGACGCGCAATCGCGTCAGCCCAATGCCGGCCAAAAGACCTTTGCTCATGGTTCCCAAATCCACCTAATTCAAAGAATGGTGAATTGTTGGGTTGACGAACGCCTTAGTCTCTCAGTACATACCCTAGAGTCACGTCGCAGATATGCGATACCCGTTCCTGTAACGCCTTGGGTGCCATCAGGTCACGCCCGAAGATGGCCGACAGCGTGTGGTTGTTGGAAAGATAGAAGTACGACAGCCCGGCGATGGACACATACAGCTGCACGGGGTCAATGCCACCGCGAAAGCTGCCGTCGCGGCGGCCGCGCTCGACGATTTCGGCCAGCATGTCGACCAGCGGCGAGTTGAGTTCACGCACCTCGGGCGCGCCTTCCAGGTGCCTTGCCTTGTGCAGATTGGCGCTGTTCAGCAGAGTGAGGAATTCGGGGTGTTCGAGGTAATAGTTCCAGGTGAACTCCACCAGGCGCCGTATGGCGTCCGCCGGCTTCAGGTCCAGCAGGTGCAGCTCGCGCTCTGCAGTGCGGATCTGCTGGTAGGCCTGTTCAAGTACCGCGCGAAAAAGCTTTTCCTTGTCCTCGAAGTAGTAGTAGATGAGCCGCTTGTTCAGGCCGGCGCGCTCTGCAATCCTGTCAATGCGTGCGCCGCCCAGGCCATACTCGGCGAACTCCCCGCGTGCCGCCGCTAAGATGGTATTTTGAGAGCGGTCAGCATCGCGTAAACGCTCTTCCGTGGCCGGAGGTGTATTTCGGGTCATGGCGCAATAATTCACTGAAAAGTTAATTGAGTCAAATCATGGCAACCCAAATTGGCGGTCACCTGTTGGTCGAATGTCTTGTTGCACAAGGCGTGACGCACGTCTTCGGCGTCCCGGGCGAGAGCTATCTTGCCGCATTGGACGGCTTTCACCTTCACGCTGACCGCATACGTTTCGTAGTCAACCGTCAAGAAGGGGGCGCCGCCTTCATGGCCGAAGCCCACGGCAAGCTCACCGGCCGTCCCGGCGTGTGTTTCGTCACCCGCGGGCCCGGTGCCACCAACGCATCCATCGGTGTGCACACAGCCTTCCAGGACTCCACGCCGATGGTGCTGTTTGTGGGTGACGTGGCCAGCGATCAGCGCGACCGCGAGGCATTCCAGGAGGTGGACTACGGTGCCTTTTTCGGCCCGAGCACCAAGGGCATGGCCAAGCGCGTGGAGCGCATTGACGACCCCAAGCGCATCCCCGAATACGTGGCCCGTGCATTTGCCACCGCCATGAACGGCCGGCCTGGCCCCGTGGTGCTCGTGTTGCCTGAGGACATGCTCACGCAAATGGTTGACGCAGCGCCCATGCCGCGTGTGGAGGCCGTGGAAGCCTGGAGCGACCCCGGCTCGCTGCGCCGCCTGCGCGAGATGCTGCTCGCGTCGCAGCGCCCGTTTGTGATTGCGGGCGGCGGCGGCTGGACGCCGCAGGCTGCGCAGGCGCTGCAGCGTTTTGCCGAGAACTGGAAGCTGCCGGTGGGCAATGCGTTTCGCTTCCAGGATACGTTTGACAATTTCCATCCGCAGTACGCGGGCGACGTGGGCATCGGCATCAACCCGAAGCTGGCCGCGCGCGTAAAGGACAGTGACCTGATCATCGCCATCGGCCCGCGCCTGGGCGAGATGACCACCAACGGCTACACGCTGCTCACGCCGCCCAAGGCCGCGCAGAAGCTGGTGCACATCCACGCGAGCGCCGAGGAACTGAACCGTGTGTACCAGGCCGACCTGGCGATCAATGCGACCATGAACGCAGCGGCGCGCAGCCTGGAAGTTCTGACCGCGCCGCCGTCTGTGGCCTGGGAGGACTGGACCGCAGCCGCGCACGCTGACTACGAGGCCAACATGGCGCCGCAGCCCTTGCCCGGCGACATCGACATGCCGGCCATCGTGACCGTGTTGCAAAAGCATTTGCCGGCGGACGCCGTGCTGACCAATGGCGCAGGCAATTTCGCCAGCTGGATCCACCGCTTCTACCGTCACCACGGCCTGGCCAAGGGCTTCAAGACGCAGCTGGCGCCGACCGTGGGGGCCATGGGCTATGGCGTGCCGGCGGGCATTGCCGCCAGCATCGTGAGCGGCCGCACGGCGTTCACCATTGCCGGTGACGGTGACTTTCTGATGAACGGCCAGGAGCTTGCGACGGCGGTGCAACACGGCGGCAAGAGCGTCATCGTGCTGCTGAACAACGGCATGTACGGCACCATCCGCATGCATCAGGAACGCGAGTACCCGCAACATGTCAGCGGCTCGCAGCTGAACAACCCCGACTTCGCTGCGCTGGCGCGTGCCTGCGGTTATGCGGGCGTGCGCATCACGCACACTGCGCAGTTCGAGCCGGAACTGGTGGCCGCGCTGGCCCGCGCTCAGGGCACGCTGATTGAAGTGATGCTGGACCCTGAGGTGATCACCACCCGCGGCACGCTGGGCGCCATTACCCGCAGCGCACTGCAGAAATGAAAAAGGCCGCATTGCTGCGGCCTTTGAAATCAGGCGGGTCCTGATTACTTGACGTGCTTGCCGATCAGGCCAGCCATCTCGAACATCGAGACTTGTGCCTTGCCGAAGATTTCCTTCAGCTTGGCGTCGGCGTTGACCATGCGCTTGTTCATCTTGTCCTGAAGATTGTTCTTCTTGATGTAAGCCCACAGCTTGCTGACCACTTCGGTGCGGGGCAGCGGGTTGGAACCCACCACTGCAGCCAGAGCGGCGCTGGGCGTCAGGGCCTTCATGAACGCAGCGTTCGGGGTGCGCTTCTTGGCGGGGGCCTTCTTGGCTGCGGGCTTCTTGGCCGGAGCAGCTTTCTTCGCCGGAGCGGCCTTCTTGGCAGGGGCCTTCTTTGCCGGTGCAGCTTTCTTGGCCGGTGCTTTCTTGGCCGGAGCGGCCTTCTTCGCCGGAGCGGCTTTCTTGGCAGGGGCGGCCTTCTTTGCGGGCGCCTTCTTTGCCGGAGCTTTCTTTGCAGTTGCCATGATTGAATTTCCTTCTAGAAGTTGATTAATCACCAATGGGAATCTTCACTCTCACTGGCACTGCGGATGCTACTGGAGAAAAAACGCGTTTCCAAGCGAAAAAATGCTTTTTTCCCTCTGGCGTGTTGTTTTTTTCATTCGTGTTTCAAGCTGTTTTCCCTCTGAAGATCAGCAAAACGCCGGTCAGGATGACGCCGCAGGCGATCCATTCGCCGCCAGAGACAGCCTCAGAGGCGAACACAACACCCAGGAAAAGCGCGATCAGCGGGTTCACAAACGCGTAGCTGGTGGCCACTGCAGGCGACGCATGCGCCAGCAAATACAGGTACGCGCTGAACGCCACGAGCGAGCCAAACACCACCAGATAGGCCCAGGCGCCCAGTGCCAGCGCCGTCGGTGGCCATGCGGGTTGCTCACCCAATACGAGAGCAATCAACATCAACACCGCGCCACCACACAACATTTCGCTGGCAAAGCCCGCGGGGCCCGCGGCCAGCGGCAGCCGGGTGGTGGACAGCACCGAGCCCAGCGACCAGGCCAGCGTGGCTGCGGTGATGCACGCAATGCCCACCGGTGCCGCCGAGAAGCTGGCGCCGCGCACCAGCAGCACAACCCCGGCCAGGCCGACTGCCATGCCCAGCAGTTCCAGCCGGCTGGGCCGCTGGCCGAACAGCAGGCCCCAGGCGCAGACCATCATGGGCACGACGGCGATGAAGGTGGCGATGAGGCCGGAGCCGATGTGCACGGTGGCGGCGGCGGTCAGCCCCATGCCGCCACCCAGCATCAGCGTGCCCACGGCCAGTGCGTTGCGCCATTGCAGCCGCGACGGCCAGGCGCCACCGCGCCAGCGCACCCAGGCCATCAGCAGGGCGCCCGCGACCAGGAAGCGCGAGCCCATCTGGAAGAACGGCGGAAAGCTCACCAGCGCAAAGCGGATGGCCAGGTAGGTGGAACCCCAAACCAGGTAGCAGGCGAGCAGGGCGGGAATGAGCAGCGTGGGGGCCTTCTTGGCCAGCGGCAGGGTGGCAGTGTTCATGCTGCAAATCGTAGAGTGCCGAGGCTTGGCGGGCCATGCATGAATCAAGGTGTCAGGCCACTTGCACCTTGCATTTCAATATATAAATGCGCCATGACAGAAGTTTCCGAATTCGATTCGTACGACAGCCGCATTCTGGCCGAGCTGCAGACTGACGCGCGCATCACCATGGCGGAGCTGGGCCGGCGCGTGCACCTGAGCCAGCCGGCTGTGACCGAGCGCGTGCGCAAGCTGGAACTGCAAGGCGTGATCAAGGGCTACCGCGCCGAGGTCGACTACAAGCGGCTGGGCTACGGCATCCGGGCGCTGGTGCGCGTGGGGCGGGCCGAGTACGCGCGTGTGGTCAAGCTCATCGAGCAGACGCCTGAAGTGGTGAATGCCTGGAACGTGACCGGCGAGGACAGCTGGACGCTTGAGATCGCCGTCATCGACGTGGAGCACCTGGACGCGGTGGTGACGAAGTTCTGCATCCTGACCGAAACGTCAACGTCTATCGTGCTGAACGCCCCGCGCGAGAATGCGACGGTGCTGCCAGCGCGCCGCGAGAACATCAAGCCCGCGATCCGCAAGGTCACCGGGAAGTAGGGCCAGCCCTGGTTGGCAAGGTGGCCAGCACCACACCCACCAGTGCGACGCCAAAGGCCGCCAGTTGGGTGGGCCCCTGGCTTTCGCCAAGCACAAACACCCCCACCAGCGCGGCAGACACCGGCAGCATCACGGTGAATACGCCGCCTTGCGCGGCGGGCACCACTTTCAGCCCCGTCATCCATAGCCAGACTGTCCACACACTGGCTGCCAGTGAATAGAAAACCAGCAGCAGCCAGATGCCGGGCTGGACCCCGCCAAAGTCAAAGCCCCATGCCATGTACAGACCAAAGGGCGTGACCAGTGCAAAGCCCCACAGGTTGATCAGTGCGGTAATACGGCGCGGCCCCAGCGCGCCGGTCAGCTTCTTGCCGATAACGGCATAAGACGCCTCGCAGATCACGGCCCCGAAGACCAGCAGGTTGCCCAGCCAGGCCATTGCGGGCGCGGCACCGTACGCCGGGCTGCCGTGGGCAGAGGGCCCCGCCAGCGCCAGCAAGCCGATGCCTGCGGCGGCGCAAGCCACAGCGGCCCAGATCCGCAGGCCGATACGTTCACGCAGAAAGGCCCAGCTCATCAGCGCCACCACGGCGGGGATCGACGCCATGATCACGCCGGCCGACACGGCGCTGGTCATGCTCACGCCAAACAGCATGCAGATGGAAAACAGGAAGTTGCCCAGGAAGGATTCCAGGAACACCAGCCGTTTGGTCTGGCCCGTCATGGGCGCTTCGTCGGCAGGCTTGCGCAGCCAGTGCAGCATGGCCAGCCCGCCGATGCCAAAGCGCAGCCAGGCCAGCAGGAAGACAGGGATCGCGGCGGCCAAGGGCTTGGACAGCGCCACATAGCTGCCCACCAGCGACATGCTCAGCGCCAGGCAGCCATACGCCAGCCAGCGGCTGGGAGGTGGGGGATTCACTAGACTTGTCCTTCTGTCTTGCCAATTCAACCAGCCGCCGATCATGCCCCAAGCCCCCCACACCCCGCGCCACGTTTTTGTCTATGGAACCCTGCGCCGGGGCGATGACAACGACATCACCCGCCTGATCCCCGCGCCGCGCTGGGTGGGCGAGGCCCGCACCGCCGGCACCATGTACCACTTTGGCCGCTACCCCGGCGTCCTGCTGGGCGGAGCGGGCCAGGTGATGGGGGAGGTGTATGAAATCTCGCCGGCGCTGGAGCGGGTGCTGGATGAAATTGAAGAGCTCTACCCGCAGCAGACCAACGAGTACTTCAA
>CALRZF020000192.1:0-7487 GCA_943372585.1 Ramlibacter sp. 2FC
GGCTGCTGCACACGCTGGCCATGTTGATGATGCTGCCGCCGCCCTTGCCGTCGTGCTTGGCCAGCATGCCGGGCAGCACGGCCTGGATCATCCAGAACTGCGCGCGCACATTGAGGTTGAAGGCAAAGTCCCAGTCAGCGTCGGTCGCATCCAGGATGGTGCCGTTGTGCACAAACCCCGCGCAGTTGAACAGCACGTCCAGCGCCGGCAGCTCTGACACCACGCGGGTGATGGCCGCCTTTTCCAGCACGTCCAGCGCCACGGTGCGCACATTGGGCACACCGTCGTAGCTGTCCAGCAGCCTGGGGTTGACGTCGGTGGCCCAGACCTGGGCGCCCTCTGCCGCCATGGCCAGCGCGCAGGCGCGGCCAATGCCCTGCCCCGCTGCGGTGACCAGCGCGGTTTTTCCTTTGAGTCTCATGGGTTCTCCTGGGCCCGGCGCGCCGTTCAGGGTTTTGCCGGATGGTGTCTTGTGGTGTTCGTGGCATTCTAAATTGGTCTGACCACTTGGCCAGTTCAGGCTAAACCCTTAAACCCTTTCCCTCAATCGCAATGCCCCTGCAAACCGTGGAACCGCAACGCCTGTACCGGCAGATCGCCGAGCAGGTGCGCTCGCTGATTGCGGGCGGCGAGTTCGCGGGCGGCTCGCGGCTGCCGGCCGAACGTGACCTGGCCAAGCAGTTGGGTGTGAGCCGCCCGTCGGTGCGCGAGGCCCTGATCGCGCTGGAGGTGGAGGGCTGGGTTGAGGTGCGCACCGGCTCCGGCGTGTATGTGCTGGACCGCACCGGCCACACCGGCAAGGCCAACGGCGCGGCGCCCAAGATTTCGCCCACCGAATGGGGCCCGCTGGAATTGATCCGCGCGCGCCGCGTGGTCGAAGGCGAAATTGCCGCGCTGGCCGCTGTGCAAGGCAAGCGCAAGGACACCGATGCCATGGCCCGTGCCATTGACGCCATGCGCGCCGACGCGGACCGCAACGTCATGCCGCTGGAGGGCGACCGTGCGTTTCACACGGCCATCGTGCAGGCCTGCGGCAACGTGGTGCTGATCGAAACCGTCCAGGGCTTCTGGGATTCACGCCGCGGCCCGCTGTTCGAGCGGCTGGGCGGCTATTTTGAAACGGTGGATTCGTGGCGCTCCGCGATCGCCGAGCACGAAGCCATCTACGCCGCCATCCGCGCGCGCGACGCCGCCGCGGCGCGCACCGCCATGCACGATCACCTGGACAAGTCCCATTCACGATTCAGCGCGAGCTGGCGCCGCGCGAAGAAATCCGGTTCCTGAAGGCCAGCAAGTTCACTTTTACCCACCTAGAGGAGACAACCATGACCAAGCGATTCACCCTGAAAGCCGTCGCCGCCTGCGCGCTGGTGGCTACCGCCCTGGGCGCCACGGGCCTGGCCCAGGCCCAGACCAAACTGAAATGGGCCCACGTTTACGAGACGTCCGAGCCGTACCACAAGTGGTCGGTCTGGGCCGGCGATGAGTTCAAGAAGCGCACCAACGGCAAGTACGAAGTCCAGGTGTTCCCCGCCTCCAGCCTGGGCAAGGAAAGCGACATCAACCAGGGCCTGCAGCTGGGCACGGTGGACATCATCCTGACGGGTGCGTCGTTTGCCTCCAATTCGTTCCCGCGCCTGGCGGTGAGCTACTACCCGTTCACCTTCCGTGATGCAGACCACGTCATCAAGTACGGCAAGAGCGACATCTTCAAGGAGCTGACCGAAGGCTACAAGAAGGCCACGGGCAACACCGTGACGGCCCTGACCTACTACGGTGCGCGCCACGCCACCAGCAACAAGGCGTTCAAGAACTGCGACGAGATGAAGGGCATCAAGATGCGCGTGCCGGACTCTCCGGCCTACACCGCGCTGCCGCGCGCCTGCGGTGCCAACCCGACGCCCATTGCGTTCGCCGAGGTGTACCTGGCCCTGCAAAACGGCACCGTGGACGCGCAGGAGAACCCCCTGCCCACCATCGAGGCCAAGAAGTTCTTTGAAGTGCAGAAGAACATCATCCTGACCGGCCACATCTCCGATGCGCTGCTCACCGTAATCGCGCCCAGCCTGTGGGGCAAGCTGAGCCCGGCCGAGCAGAAGATCCTGTCGGACGTGACGCAGGAAGCCGCCGTGAACGCGACGAACGACATCCGCAAGCGCGAAGGCGAGCTGGTGGAAGAGTTCAAGAAGAAGGGCAACAACGTGATCACGGTGGACCGCGCCGACTTCCAGCAACGCGTGCTGAAAGCCATCACCTTTGAGTCCATGAAGCTGGACAAGAAGGACTGGGACCGCGTGGTCGGCATCAAGTGATCCGGTAATGGCTGTCGAGACCATTGACGACATGGCCCCCGTGATGGGGGCCGATGGCGAGTTCCACGCGCAGGACGAGGCGGTGGACCTGTCCGGCACGCCGGTGGAGGCCTGGGTTGCCCTGGGCTTTTTCTGGCTGCTGGGGGCCACCGTGTTCTACCAGTTCTTCACGCGCTATGTGCTCAACAACTCCGCCGCGTGGACGGAAGAGATCGCGCGCTACCTGCTGATCGCCACGGTGTTCACCGGCGCGACCATCGGCGTGATCAAGAACAACCACATCCAGGTGGACTTCTTCTACAAGTTCATGCCCAAGCCCATGTCGCGCGCCATGTCCACATTGGTCGACTGGCTGCGCGTGGGGTTCTATGCCGCCGCTGCGGTGCTGACCGTGATGATGATGCTCAAGCTGGGCAGCAACTCGCGCATGACCATGGTGGACCTGCCCATGAACTGGGTGTATGGCATTTGCCTGCTGGGCTTTGCGGCCATGGCCGTGCGCTCGGTGCAGGTGGCGCTGTTTCACCACAAGCGCGGCTACAGCGTGCTTGAACGACCCGAAACCTCCATGGACGACCGCTGACCGGAAGCCCCAATGCTCAAGATCATTTTCCTGTTCCTCATGGCCGGTGGCATTCCCGTGGCCGTTGCCATGGCCGGCTCGGCCCTGCTTTACATCTGGTGGACGGGCAGCCTGCCGCCGTTTGTGGTGATCCACCGCATGGTCAGCGGCATCGACAGCTTTCCGTTGCTGGCCGTGCCGTTCTTTATCCTGGCCGGCAACCTGATGAACAACGCCGGCATCACCAACCGCATCTACAACTATGCGCTGGCGCTGGTGGGCTGGCTCAAGGGCGGCCTGGGCCATGTGAACGTGGTGGGCTCGGTCGTGTTTGCCGGCATGAGCGGCACCGCCATTGCAGATGCAGCCGGCCTGGGCACGATCGAGATCAAGGCCATGACCGACCACGGCTACAGCAAGGAATTTGCCGTGGGCGTGACGGCGGCGTCTGCCACGCTGGGCCCCATCATCCCGCCCAGCCTGCCGTTTGTGATCTACGGAATGATGGCCAACGTGAGTGTGGGTGCGCTGTTCCTGGCGGGCATCCTGCCGGGTGTGCTGATGGCCGTGCTGATGATGCTGACGGTGGCGTACTTTGCGCACAGGAACGGCTGGGGCGGCGACATCAAGTTTGAGTGGCCCCGCGTGATCAAGGCGCTGGCCGAGACCGCCGTGGTGGTGGTGTGGCCGGTGGCCGTGTGGCTGCTGATTGCCAAGGCCGGCCTGCCGGCGCAGATCACCGTCATCGCGGCCTTGGTGGTGCTTTTCGCCATGGACAAGTACTTCAATTTTCAGGCGGCGCTGCCCATCATGACCCCGGTGCTGCTGATCGGCGGCATGACCACCGGCATCTTCACACCCACCGAAGGCGCCATCGCGGCCTGCCTGTGGGCCATGGTGCTGGGCTTTGCCTGGTACCGCACGCTGAACTGGAAGATGTTCATCAAGATCTGCCTGGACACGGTGGAAACCACAGCCACGGTGCTGTTCATTGTGGCGGCGGCCAGCATCTTTGGCTGGATGCTCACGGCCACGGGCGTCACGTCGGCCATTGCGCAATGGGTACTCGGTTTCACCAAAGAGCCCTGGGTGTTCCTGCTACTGGCCAACCTGCTGATGCTGTTTGTGGGCTGCTTCCTGGAGCCGACTGCTGCGATCACGATCCTGGTGCCCATCCTGGTGCCGATCTGCCAGCAGCTGGGCATTGATCTGGTTCACTTCGGGCTGGTGATGGTGCTGAACCTGATGATCGGGTTGCTGCATCCGCCGATGGGGATGGTGCTGTTTGTACTGGCCCGGGTAGCCAAGCTGTCTGTGGAGCGCACGACGATTGCGATCTTGCCCTGGCTGGTACCGCTGCTGGGGTCGTTGGTGATCATTACTTACTTTCCCAAACTTGTGCTTTGGTTGCCGAAGATGTTTTATTGAAGTGCTTTGTTTGGTTTTGGTTAGTTGTTCGTGACACCTCGCTCTCCCCCCCTTCACCCCCCCGCCCCTCTTCACCCCCGCCGGGGTGAAGAGGGGAGCCCTGATTTGGTTGCGTCGCTCCGGCGACCTGAAGAACCGGGAGCCGTTGCGGTACACCCTTGCGCTGGAAGGCGAATGCCTGCTGTTGGGGCCTCAGGCCGACAGTGCAGCGCGCCACAGCGCCGGCTCCGCCCCCATTTCGTCAGCCACTGCCCCAACCGCAGGCACTCGCTTCTCCGAGCCAACATGCATCGCAACCTCTCTTCAGTTCTTCAGTTCGCCGGAGTGCGGGGTCAAATCCAGGCTCCCCTCTTCACCCCGGCGGGGGTGAAGAGGGGCGGGGGGGTGAAGGGGGGGAAGGCGCGGTTTAACTACATCCAACAAAACAAGAGGCCCACAAGATGACACCTTTCATCAGACTCCACCCCGCCGACGACGTCCTCATAGCCAGAAGCCAACTGGTAGGCGGCACCAAAGCAGAAAACGTCACCATCAAAGGCCTGATCCCCCCCGGCCACAAAGTGGCAACCAGAGACATCGCAACAGGCGAGCCGGTGCGCAGATACAACCAGATCATCGGCTTTGCCACCAAGCCCATCGCCGCCGGCGACCACGTGCACACCCACAACCTGGGTGTGGGCGACAACGGCGGCGACTTCGCGCGCGATTACGCGTATGGCGCCGACGTCAAACCGCAGCCGCCCAAGAAGGAAGCCACCTTCATGGGCATCAAGCGCAATGACGGCCGCGTGGCCACGCGCAACTACATCGGCATCTTGTCCAGTGTGAACTGCTCGGCCACCGCGGCGCGCGCGATTGCAGACCACTTCTCGCGCCAGACCAACCCGGCGGCGCTGGCAGACTTCCCCATGGTGGACGGTGTGGTAGCGCTCACGCACGGCACAGGCTGCGGCATGGACACCGAGGGCATGGGCATGCAGATCCTGGAGCGCACGCTGGCGGGCTACGCCACGCATGCCAACTTCTGGGGCGTGCTGGTGGTGGGCCTGGGCTGCGAGGCCAACCAGATCAACGCGTGGCTGGCCCACAGCAGCCTGCGCGAGGGCGACACGCTGAAAGTCTTCAACATCCAGGACACCGGCGGCACCCGCAAGACGGTGGAAAAGGGCATCGCACTCATCAAGGAAATGCTGCCGCGCGCCAACGATGTGAAGCGCGAGCCCTGCAGCGCGTCGCACATCACCATCGGCCTGCAGTGCGGCGGCTCGGACGGCTACAGCGGCATCAGCGCCAACCCGGCCCTGGGCGCCGCGGTTGATTTGCTGGTGGCGCATGGCGGCACGGCCATCCTCAGTGAGACACCCGAGGTCTATGGCGCCGAGCATCTGCTGACGCGCCGCGCCGTGAAAAAGGAAGTGGGTGAAAAGCTCGTCTCCCGCATCAAGTGGTGGGAGGAGTACACCCGCATCAACAACGGCGAGATGAACAACAACCCCTCGCCCGGCAACAAGGCCGGCGGCCTGACCACCATTCTGGAAAAGTCGCTGGGCGCAGTGGCCAAGGGCGGCACCACCAACCTCGAGGCCGTGTACGAATACGCCGAGCCGGTGACGGCCCACGGCTTTGTCGACATGGACACGCCGGGCTACGACCCGGTCAGCGCCACGGGCCAGGTGGCCGGCGGCGCCAACATGATCTGCTTTACCACCGGGCGCGGCTCGGCCTACGGCTGCGCGCCCTCGCCTTCGCTCAAGCTCGCCACCAACAGCGCGCTGTGGCAGCGGCAGGAAGAAGACATGGACATCAACTGCGGCGAGATCATCGACGGCAAGGCGTCCATTCAAGAGATGGGCCAGCGCATTTTTGAGCTGGTGCTGGCCACTGCATCCGGCGAACTGTCCAAGAGTGAAAGCCACGGCTACGGGCAAAACGAGTTCGTGCCCTGGCAGGTCGGCGCGGTGATGTAACCCCATCCATCTTTATGTCACACACACTTTCTGCCACTGACCTCACCGCGCGCGTCGCCGCCATCCTCACTGCCGCGGGCAGCAGCGCCGAAGAGGCACAAACCGTGGCCGGCAACCTGGTGCTGGCCAACCTGAGCGGGCACGACTCGCACGGCGTGGGCATGGTGCCGCGTTATGTAGACGCCGTGCTGGAAGGCGGCCTGAAGCCCAACACCGGCGTGCGCACCGTGCTGGACATGGGCACGCTGCTGACGCTGGACGGCCAGCGCGGCTACGGTCAGGTGGTGGGCGCACAGGCCATGGCATTGGGCATCGAGCGCGCCAAGGCGCATGGCAGTTGCATCATGACGCTGGCCAATGCGCATCACCTGGGGCGTATCGGCCACTTTGCCGAGATGGCGGTAGCACAGGGCTTGGTGTCCCTGCATTTCGTGAATGTGCTGTCGCGCCCTGTCGTGGCGCCTTATGGCGGCGGTGACGGGCGCTTTGGCACCAACCCGTGTTGCATCGGCGTGCCGATGGCGGGCAGCGATCCGTTCGTGCTGGACTTTGCGACCAGCCGGGTTGCGCAGGGCAAGATGCGTGTGGCCTACAACGAGGGCCGCCAGGCTGAGCCGGGCACGCTGATCGACGAACACGGCCGGCCCACCAACAACCCCGGTGTGGTGGTGGTGCCCCAATCCAACGGCCTGTTCGGCGCGCTGATGGCGTTCGGCGAACACAAGGGCTACGGCATGGCCGTGGCGTGTGAGCTGCTGGGCGGCGCGCTCACCGGCAGCGGCACCTGGCACCGCCCGGCCGACCATGCGCGCGCGGTCATCAACGGCATGTTGACCATCCTGATCGACCCGGCCCGGCTGGGGACACAGGCGTCGTTTGAACAGGAAGCCCAGGCCTTTGTGGACTGGCTGCGCCAGAGCCCGGCCGCGCCGGACAGCGAGGGCGTTCAGCTGGCCGGCGAGCCCGAGCGTTGCGCGCGTGTGCAGCGATTGCAAGACGGCATCGCCATCGACGACGCCACCTGGGCCGAGATTGAACAGGCGGCGGCGAAGGCCGGGCTGCCGGCCTGATCAGCCAGCACGCGGCAGTTGGCGAACGGTGGCTTGTGCCACCACATACACCCTGTCGCTCTCGCGCAGTTTCACCGGATGCATGCCGGTGAAACTGCCAAATGCCGGGAGCACACCCACCGGATACTCCAGTTCGTCACCAAACCAG
>CALRZF020000193.1:0-7459 GCA_943372585.1 Ramlibacter sp. 2FC
CTCGTGCCGGGCGGTCAGGCAAAACGCGCCATGCAGCCGCGCAGCTGTTCCAGCCCGCGGCGGATCCAGGTCTTGACGGTGCCCAGCGGCAGCTTGAGCTGCTCGGACAGTTCGCCGTGGCTCAGGTCGCGCAGATAGGCCAGGCTGACCACCTCGCGCTGCTTGGCTTCCAGCTTGCGCAGGCACTCGTGCAGGGCCCAGGCCTGTTCGCTGGCCTGGGTGGTGTCCATGGGGTTGGGGCTGTCGCCGGCCACGGTTTCGCTGATGGCGTCGTCCAGCTCCAGCGCGGCGTCGGCCCGCTCACTGGTGCGCCGGCGCAGAAAATCAAGCGCCCGGCTACGCACGATCACGCCCATCCAGGCCATGGGCGGGCTGATGTTGGCGCGGTAGTCGCCCGCGATGCGCCAGATGTTCAGATACGCCTCCTGCAGCACGTCTTCGGCCCAGCTGCGGTTGCTCACCACGCGCAGGGCCACGCCATACAGCTTGGAGCTGGACAGGTCGTACAGTTCGCGCAGGGCCGCCTCGGCGTCGGCGCGCTGCCCGCCGCCTTCGATGGAGTGGGCGGCGATGCGATCGATCAGGGCGATCAGGTGGAGGTCTTGGGTGTCAGTGGCCATGGGAGGCATTGTCGTGCTTGCCATGTTCTACGCAAGGAAAAGCCCCGCGGATTCAGCCGGGGTGTGGCGCAAAACACCCGGACGCTAAAATCGCGGGCTTTCCCCCACAACTTTCTTGCGCGCCACCAGGCGTCCGAGCCATGACCCAGCAGACCCTCGACGGCGTGTCCGTCAACCCCCAGGCCAATGTCTATTTCGACGGCAAGTGCGTGAGCCACAGCATCACGCTGGCTGACGGCACCAAAAAATCGGTCGGCGTGATCCTGCCCGCCACGCTGACCTTCAACACCGGCGCCGCCGAAATCATGGAATGCGTGGCCGGCGCCTGCGAATACAAGCTGGCCGGCACCGACGCCTGGGTGGCCTCCACCGCGGGGCAGAAGTTCAGCGTCCCGGCCAATTCGAAGTTCGACATCCGCGTGACCGACGCCTACCACTACATCTGCCACTTCGGCTGAACCGGACGCCCCCACCATGGCCACGATCCTGCAAAACGTACCCGCCGGCCAGAAGGTCGGCATTGCCTTCTCGGGCGGGCTGGACACCAGCGCCGCGCTGCACTGGATGAAGCTCAAGGGCGCGATCCCTTATGCCTACACCGCCAACCTGGGCCAGCCCGACGAGCCCGATTACGACGAGATCCCGCGCAAGGCCATGGAATACGGCGCCGAAAAGGCCCGCCTGATCGACTGCCGCCTGCAACTGGCCCACGAAGGCATTGCCGCGCTGCAGGCCGGCGCCTTTCACATCAGCACGGCCGGCATCACCTACTTCAACACCACGCCGCTGGGCCGCGCCGTGACCGGCACCATGCTGGTGTCGGCCATGAAGGAAGACGACGTCCACATCTGGGGCGACGGCAGCACCTTCAAGGGCAACGACATCGAGCGCTTTTACCGCTACGGCCTGCTGACCAACCCGAGCCTGCGCATCTACAAGCCCTGGCTGGACCAGCTGTTCATTGACGAGCTGGGCGGCCGCGCGGAAATGAGCGCCTTCATGACGGCGCATGGCTTTGGCTACAAGATGTCGGCCGAAAAGGCCTACAGCACCGACAGCAACATGCTGGGCGCCACGCACGAGGCCAAAGACCTTGAGTTTTTGAACAGCGGCATCCGCATCGTCAACCCCATCATGGGCGTGGCCTTCTGGAAGGAAGACGTTGCCGTCAAGGCCGAAGAAGTGACCGTGCGCTTTGAAGAAGGCCAGCCCGTGGCGCTGAACGGCCAGACCTTTGAAGACCCCGTGGCGCTGATTCTGGAAGCCAACCGCATTGGCGGGCGGCACGGCCTGGGCATGAGCGACCAGATTGAAAACCGCATCATTGAAGCCAAGAGCCGCGGCATCTACGAAGCCCCGGGCCTGGCGCTGTTGCACATTGCGTATGAGCGCCTGGTGACCGGCATCCACAACGAAGACACCATCGAGCAATACCGCATGAACGGCCTGAAGCTGGGCCGCCTGCTGTACCAGGGCCGCTGGTTTGACCCGCAGGCCATCATGCTGCGCGAGACCGCCCAGCGCTGGGTGGCCCGCGCCGTGACCGGCGAGGTGACGCTGGAGCTGCGCCGCGGCAACGACTATTCGCTGCTGAACACCGACAGCCCCAACCTCACCTACAAGCCCGAGCGCCTGAGCATGGAAAAGGTGGAAGACGCGCCGTTCAGCCCGGCCGACCGCATCGGCCAGCTGACCATGCGCAACCTGGACATCGTGGACACGCGCGCCAAGCTGGGCATTTACGCGCGCAGCGGCCTGCTGTCGCTGGGCGATGGCTCGGCACTGCCGAAGCTGGGCGGGCCTGACGTGAAGTAGTGGGCATATTGCTGGCCACTCATAGTCAAAATCCTTAAGGCCCTGCGGGGCAGCCTGACTACATTAAGTGACTACCTACTCAATGAAAAGGTTGCCGCCATGGCCATGCCCATCACCCGCCGCTTGCTTGCCAGCGCAGCCCTTGCGCTGGCCTGCTGCGCCGCATTTGCACAAGTAGCGCCGCGTACTGCGTCGCGCCCCATCCTGGAAATCACCGGCAAGGTCAGCGCGGCCCCGGTGCAGCTGGACATGGCTGCGTTGCAGCGCCTGCCCCAGCAGAGCTTCACCACCAACACGCCGTGGACGCGCGAGCCCCATACCTACAGCGGGCCCCTGCTGCGCGACGTGCTGGCATTGGCCGGCGCCCAGGACCCCGTCACCATCAAGGCCGTGGCGCTGAACGACTACCAGATCAGCATTCCGGCAGAGGACGCGGCCAAGCTGGGCGTCATCGTGGCGCACCAGATCGACGGCAAGGCCATCCCCGTGCGCGAGCGTGGCCCGCTGTTTGTGATCTACCCATTTGACAGCGCTGCGGAGCTGCGGTCCACCCGCTACTACGAGCGCTCCATCTGGCAACTCAAGGCGATGCGAATCGAATGATGCGCAAGCTGGCACGCCGCACACGCGTGCTCGTTATCCTGGCAATCCTCAGCATGCTGGCCGTGCTGGGCGCCGCCGTGGTGTCGGTGGTGCAGGTGCGCCATGGGCCGTTTTCCGACCCCCGCCAGGTGAACTGGCGCGACTCGGTCACGAGCCTGGTGTTCGGCTTTGAGCGCGAGTTCTCGCGCTTTCGCGGCGAGCTGGTCGCCGCCGCCAAAAGCGGCGGCCCGCTGGACCTGGGTGATGCCCAGGCACGCTACGAAATCCTGGTCAGCCGCATCACCCTGCTGGAATCCACCGGCAGCCTGGACGCGCTGCGCAACATCAGCGAATACGCCACGCTCGTGACCCGCCTGCACGCCCTGACCACCACGTCAGACGCCCTGTTCGCGCAGGCCGCACCCACACGCGAGGCGGTGCGCAGCCTGCTGGCACAGACGGACGAGGCCACGCCGGAAGTGCAGAGCTTCACGCGGGCGGCCACGGTGGCCACGGCTCACCTGGTGGAGCAGCAGTTTGCAGCCCTGCACCGCCAGGCCAGCGTGATCGGCGCGCTGGCCGCCTTGCAGCTGCTGCTGGCCGCGGCCGCCGGCTACCTGGTTTGGCGGCAACGCCGCCTGGAAACCCAGGCACGCGAGCAGCTGGAAACGCTGGCCAACGAACTGCGCAACGCCACCCACGCGGCCGATGCAGCCAACCGCACCAAGAGCCAGTTCCTGGCCAACATGAGCCATGAGCTGCGCACCCCGTTCCAGGGCGTGACCGGCATGCTGCAGCTGCTGGAGCAAACCGGGCCCACCGACGAACAAAAGGACCTGATCCGCACCGCGCGCGAGTCGGCCGACCACCTGCTGACGCTGCTGAACGACGTGCTCGATGTATCGGCCATCGAAGCGGGCCGCGTGGTGCTGGAACGCCAGCCGCTGAATCTGCAGCGCCTGTGCCGCGACGTGCGCCAGCTCATGCGCGGCCAGGCCTTTGCGCGCGGCCTTCGGCTGGAGCTGGGGATGACGAAGAACATTCCCAAATGGGTCATGGGTGACGCCACCCGCATCAAGCAGGTGCTGTTCAACCTGCTGTCCAACGCCATCAAGTTCACGCCCTCGGGCGTGATCACCCTGACGGTCCAGATGGACAGTGCAGGCCTGATGACCTTCAAGGTGACGGACACCGGCATCGGCATGGACGAGGCCACGATCGCGCGGCTGTTCCGCCGGTTCGAGATGGGCGACGAAACCCTGTCGCGGCGCTTTGGCGGGGCCGGGCTGGGGCTGGAAATCTCACGCAGCCTGGCCCAGATGATGGGCGGCGACCTGGTGGTGCAAAGCACGCCGGGCAAAGGCTCCACGTTTACCTTTACAGCCGCGCTGGCGCCCAGCGAGGCGCCGGCTGAACTGTCCGCTGGCAGCACGCTGGCAGCCCTGCCCGAGCAGGCGCTGAACGTGCTGGTGGCCGACGACCACCCGGTCAACCGCAAGTACCTGGCGCTGGTGCTGGCCAGCATGGGCCACCGCTGCGTGCTGTGCGAGGACGGGCTGCAAGCTGTGGAGCACGCCCGCACCGGCCAGTTTGACGCGGTGCTCATGGACATTCACATGCCCGGGCTGGACGGGCTGCAGGCCACGGAAACCATCCGTGCGCTGGAAGGCGCCGCCGCCCGGCTCCCCATCCTGATGCTGACCGCCGACGTGATGCCGGCAACGCGCGAGCGCGCCACCGCCGCGGGTGCCACAGCGTGCCTGCACAAGCCGGTGCAGGGGCCCCAGCTGGCCGAGGCCCTGCACAACGCGGTCAACGCATCAACCCACAGCTACCCCGCCGCTGAAACCCCGCCCGAGCCGCTGTCGTCACGGTTCGCCGCATTGGGCAACGACCTGCCCTCACAGGCCCTGGCCGGCCTGGTGGACATGTTCTTTGGCGATGAATCGCGCACCCTGGCCGACCTGCATGACGCGCTGATCGCCGGCGAGCCCAAACGCATCTCGCTGGCCGCCCACAAGCTGCAGGGCAGCGCCCGCATGCTGGGCTTCTGGCGTATTGCCACGCTGGCGGCTGAAATTGAACTGGCCGAAGGCCGGGGCCAGGCCACCCGCACGCCGCAGCAGGCCTGCGCGCAGCTGCACGCCGCGGTGGAAGAAACACGGGCCGCCGTGCAGGCCACCCAATCGGTGCGGCAGGCGTTGGCTGCCTGATTTACTGGATGGCGGCCGCCACGGCCTGATGGACCGCCGCCATGCCCTGCAAGGCCTGGCGGGTCAGGGCGGCGTTGTCCACATCCAGCGCCATGTCGATGCGCTTGCTGCTGTTGGCGCCCAGGCCCATGGTCACGGCGCCGATGATCTGCAGCGCCTTGACCGCGGTGTCCTTTTGCGTGTCGTAGCCGCCCGTTTCACGCAGGTTGGCAAACTGGCCCGGCACGGCCAGCGGCGCGTTGAGGCTGACGGCGCCGCCGGTGGCGTGGCCCTGCAGAATGCCGAAATGCTTGGGGGCCGCGGCCACCTCCATCGCGGCGGATGCATTGGCGCTGGAGCCGCGCTTGAACATCGACGAGCCGCCGCCTGACGATTCCTGCGCGGCCAGGTTCACCACCATGCCGACCGACACGCCTTCCAGGTTGCCCTTGCTGAAATCAATGCGCTTGCCGATGTTGCCCGCGCCAATGCCGGCAAAGCCGCGCGACACCATCTTCGTGCCCGTGGGCGCCATGACCAGGTATTTGCGCTTGCCATAGCCGAGCTCCACGTCCTCGTACACCTCGGCGCCGGGTTTGGTGGCCTCGACCGTGGCCTCATACACAGCGCCGTTTTCCTTCACGAACGCCTCGGCCGGCTCGGGCTTGAGGCCCGCGGCTTCCAGCCGCGCCAGAAAGTCGGCGTAGGCCTTGTCGGTGATGGCCTGCAGCAGCTTGACGTCGGGCGTGGGCACCAGGTAATTGACCCGCACATTGGTGGCGCCGTAATCGGTGCCGCCAAAGTAGGCCGCTCGGGTGTTGGCCGACACAGTGCCGCCAATCTCGAACAGAACGCGGTATTCGGCAATGTAAAAACGCTTGCCCTTGAGCACTGCGTTGCCCTTGGCCAGGCCCGCTGCGTCCAGCGGCGCAATGGGCGCGGCCAGCGCCGCCTCGATCTGCTCGGGCGTGGCCTGCGGGATGGACGGCGTGCCCTGGGCGGCCTGGGCCGCCTGCTCGGCCTTGGGGGCGTTGTTGCCGCCGGTGATGGCGTTCAGCAGCGAGCCAAACTGGGCATGGCCGGGCAGCGCCAGGCAGGTCAAAGCGGCAAACGCCAATGTGGATTTGAAGTACTGCATGAAGGAGCCCCGGGGTGTGAAGCGCCCAATGTAGGCACAAAGCACCCGCCGCTCAACCCCGCATTCGCGGGGCCGGGTTCAGTCCACCACCGGTTTCAGACGACGACGGGCTCCGGCTCCAGCCGGATGCCAAAGCGCTCGTACACGCTGGTCTGGATGGCGCCGGCCAGGGTCATGACCTCGCCGCCGGTGGCCGGGTGGGCGCTGCCGCCGCGGTTGACCAGCACCAGGGCCTGCTTTTCGTACACGCCGGCGTTGCCCACCGTCTTGCCCTTCCAGCCGCAGGCGTCGATCAGCCAGCCGGCCGCCAGCTTGATGCTGCCGTCGGGCATGGGGTAATGCACGATGCCGGGCTCGCGGGCAATGATGTCGCTGCACTGGTCGGGCGTGACGGTGGGGTTCTTGAAAAAGCTGCCGGCGTTGCCGATGACCTTGGGGTCGGGCAGCTTGGCGCTGCGGATGGCACAGATCCAGTCGTAAATCTGCCGGGCGGACGGGTCACGCGCGCCGGTTTCGGCCATCTTGCGCTCCAGGTCCAGGTAGCCCAGCACCGGTTTCCAGGGCTTGGGCAGGCGAAAGCGCACGCGGGTGATCAGCGCCCGGCCCGCCAGGCCCAGGTCGCCTGGCTGTCCTGCGGCATGCTTGAACACTGAATCGCGATAGCCAAACGCACACTGGGCGGCGTCCAGCGTGAATTCACGGCCGGTTTGCAGGTCTACCGCGTCCAGCGACTCAAACCGGTCCTGCAGCTCGACCCCATAAGCGCCGATGTTTTGCACGGGCGACGCGCCCACGGTGCCGGGGATCAGGGCCAGGTTTTCCAGCCCGGGCAGGCCCTGGTCCAGCGTCCAGCCCACCAGGCCGTGCCAGGGCTCGCCAGCGCCGGCCTCCACGATCCAGGCCTTGGGGGTCTCGTCCACCAGGCGGCGGCCCATGATTTCAACCTTGAGCACCACGGGGCGCACATCGCCGGTCAGCACGATGTTGCTGCCCCCGCCCAGCACAAACTTGGGCTCGGGCGCCAGGGCCGGGTCGGCCAGCACGGCCTGCACGTCGGCGGCGGACGCCACACGCACCAGCGTGCGCGCCCTGGCAACGATGCCAAAGGTGTT
>CALRZF020000194.1:0-7441 GCA_943372585.1 Ramlibacter sp. 2FC
GGGCACGTTGTCGCTGCTGGTCAGGCGGGCGCGCACATCGGGCAGCGCCAGCGCCTTGTTGATCTCTGCGTTCAGGCGCTGCAGCACGGGCTGCGGAACACCTGCGGGCGCAAAGACGCCGAACAATGATGTGAGGTTGGCACCCGCATGGCCCAGCTCGGCCAGTGTGGGCACATCAGGCAAAGTGTCCAGCCGAGCAGGCGCGCCCACGGCCAGCGCGCGCAGCTTGCCGGACTTGATGTGCTGCGTGACGGCGGGCGACGCATTGGTGGACAGGATTTCAAACTGCCCCGACAGCGCATCGTTCATCTGCTGCGCGCCGCCCTTGTAGGGCACGTGGGTGATGTCCACTTTCGCGCCCGCCTTCAGCTGCTCGAGCATGATGTGCCCGAGCGACGCCGGGCCCGACGTGGCCCAGCGTACGGCGCCCGGTTTGCTGCGGGCGGCCGCCAGCAGTTCGTTGAAGTCTTTCGCTGTGGTGGCCGACGTGCCCAGCAGCAGCACCGGGGAATACATGACGCTGGCCACCGGCACGATGTCCTTGGCCGGGTCGAACGGCGACTTGCCCAGGTGCGGGTTCAGCGCCAGCGGGCTGATGGCCGCAAAGCCCAGGGTGTAGCCATCAGGCGCGGCCTTGGCCACCGCGTCCATGCCGATGCCGCCGCTGGCGCCCGCCTTGTTCTCCACCACCACCGGCTGGCCCAGCGGGCCGGCCAGCTTGTCGGCCAGCGCGCGCGCCACCACGTCGCTGACACCGCCCGGCGGGTAGGCCACCACCAGGCGGATGGGTTTGGCAGGCCATGCCTGGGCGGTGGCAAGGGCGGGCAGCAGCGCCAGTGCGGCTGCACCCAGAACGTGGCGGCGGGACGGCAGGGACATCTTCAGGAAACTCCGGCAGGTATCAATCGAGTTCGAGCTTGCGCTCACGGATCAGCTTGGCCCACTTCTCGTTGTCGGCCTTCACAAAAGCGGCAAACCCGGCGGGCCCCTGCGAATGTACTTCAGCACCGCCGGTGGCGAACTTGGCCTTGATGTCGGGCTGCGCGAGCACCTTGGCCAGCTCGGCCGCCAGCCGGTCCACGACCTCTTTGGGCATGCCTGCGGGTCCCACCAGGCCCTGAAAACCCACGGCTTCCATGGCGCCCAGGCCCAGCTCGCGCACGGTCGGCACATCGGGCAGCTGCGGGTCGCGCTTGGGGCCGGTCACGGCCAGTGCCTTGAGCTTGCCGCCCTTGACCTGCGGCAGCAGCACCGTGCCCGCGTCAATCAGCAGCTGCGTCTGCCCGCCAATCAGATCCTGCATGGCTGGCGCGCTGCCCTTGTAGGGCACGTGGGTCACGTCCAGCCCGGTGGCCTGGTTCATCAGCTCGCCGTTCAGGTGCGTGGATGTGCCCGCCCCGCCCGACGCAAAGTTGACGCGGCCCGCGTTGGCCTTGGCCCACGCCACCCACTCTTTGAGATCCTTGGCCGGGTGGTCCAGCCGCGTGACGGCGATGTAGCTGCCCTGACTGATCTGGCCGATATAGGTGAACTGCTTGAGCGGGTCGTACGGCATCTTGCGCTGCAGGTACGGGGCGATGGCAAACGGGCCGGTGTTGGCCAGCAGGATGGTGTAGCCGTCGGGGGCGGCGCGCGTCAGCTCGGTGGCGGCCAGCATGCCGCCAGCGCCGGGCTTGTAGTCCACCACGATCTGCTGCTTGAGCGCCTCCTGCAGCGGCACCTGTACGGTGCGGGCCGCAAAGTCGATGCCGCCGCCGGGCGGGTAGCCCACGATCAGGCGGATGGGTTTGGCAGTGGGCCAGGCTTGTGCCATGACGAGGGTCACGGCGCCCAGCAAAGCTGCGCCGGCGATGAGTTTCTTCATGCGTTGTCTCCGTTGTTGTTGGTTGGCTGCCGTTTCATTATGGGCGGCGATGAGGCGGCGCGGGTTACCAACAGGGTACGAGGCTACCCCCGCGGATGGTGCTGCGCATGCAACGCCTTGAGTCGTTCGCGTGCCACATGGGTGTAGATGGTCGTCGTGGAAATATCCGCATGGCCCAGCAGCATCTGCACCGCCCGCAGGTCGGCGCCATGGTTGAGCAAATGCGTGGCAAATGCGTGGCGCAGCGTGTGCGGCGACAGCGGGACCGTGATGCCCGCCGCCAGTGCGTTTTTCTTCACGACGTACCAGAACATCACGCGCGTCATGCCTGCACCGCGCGCCGTAACGAACAGGTCGTCCGTCTGCTGCCCGTCCAGGATGGCGGGGCGCGCCTCCTTGAGATAGCGCTCGATCCAGTCCGACGCCACTTGACCGAACGGCACCAGGCGCTCCTTGCTGCCCTTGCCCAGGATGCGCACAACGTTTTCCTGTCGGCTCAGGTTGAACATCTTCATGCTCACCAGTTCACTCACACGCAGGCCGCTTGCGTACATGAGCTCCAGCATGGTCCGGTCACGCAGGCCCAGCGGTGTATCCACATCTGGCGCCGCCAGCAGCGACTCCACGTTTGCTTCCGTTAGCGTGCCGATATTGCGCGGCATGCGCTTGGGCGTTAACAGCTTGAGCGTGGGGTCGGCGTCCACCAGGCGCTCGCGCACGGCCCAGCGGAAGTAGCGCTTGAACACCGTGAGTCGCCGGTTGGCCGTTGAATTCTTTGTCTTCGCGTGGTGATACGAGAACGACATGTAGTTCTCGAGGTCGTCGATGGCTGTGTCGTCCAGCGCCTTTCCCCGTCCGCGCAGCCACGCCTCGTACATTTGCAGATCGCGCCGGTACGCGTCCAGCGTGTTTTTGGCCAGGCCGCTTTCCAGCCACACAGCGTCGATAAAAGCATCAGTACTCACAACGGACACGATAGCAAGAAAAAAAGGCCGCACGAAGGCGGCCTGTGAAACAGAAGGAGGCGGGGCTCAGTCGAGCTTGAGCTTGGCGGAGTCCACCACCTTCTTGTAGACCTCGTATTCGGCCTTGATCTGGGCGGCAAACTGGTCGGGCGTGTTGCCGATCACGATGGAGCCCGTGTCTTCAATGCGCTTGCGCACGGCCGGGTCCTGCAGCACCTTGACGGTGGCCTGGTAGATCTTGTCAACCACGTCCTTGGGCATGCCCTTGGGGCCCAGGATGCCGTAATACGCCATGCGGTTCACGGGCTCCAGGCCCACTTCCTTGAAGGTCGGCACGTTGGGCAATGCAGCCAGGCGCTGGGGTGCGGCCACCACGATGGGCACCAGGCGGTTGTCCTTGATGAAGGGCAGCGCGGAGGGCAGGTTGTCAAAGATCATCGGGACCTGGCCGGCCACGGTGTCGTTCAGCGCCGGGCCCGCGCCGCGGTACGGGATGTGGGTGACGAACGTACCCGACAGGTTCTTGTACAGCTCCATCTGCAGGTGGCCGATGCCGCCGGTGCCCGAAGAGGAATAGGAGTAGCGGCCAGGCGACTTTTTCAGCTCGGCTACATAGCTCTTGTAATCCTTGGCCGGGAAGCTGGGGTGCACCGCGATCACGTTGGGCGTGGCAGCGATGTTGATGATGGGCGTGAAGTCCGTCGTGGGGTTGTACGGGATCTTGGGGTTGATGGCGGGGTTGGCCGCCGTGGTGGACACGGTGGCCACGCCCAGCGAATAGCCGTCGGGTGCTGCACGCACGGTTTCGGTGGCACCCACCACGCCGCCGCCGCCGGCCTTGTTTTCAACGATCACGCTCTGGCCCAGGGCCTTGCCCAGTGGTTCGGCGATGACGCGCGCAATGATGTCGGTCGTGCCGCCCGGTGCAAACGGCACCTGCAGGCGGATGACCTTGTTGGGGTAAGCCTGGGCAAAGGCGCTGCCCGCGGCCGCAGTGGCGAGTGTCAGCACAAACCATTGACGACGTTGCATGTCTGTTCTCCTTGAGGACTTGAATAAAACCTTGACCACGGAATCCTATTCGCAATAGCTGTGCCGCCTAGCTGTGGATTACACATAAGGGCTTACCCTAAACAAGCAGTTATTCTCGGGCGGGTGAACTACGCGCAACTGCTCTTTCCCGATTTCTCATTGATCCTTTGCGGCTACCTGGTATGCCGTTACACAGCCCTGAACCGCACGGTATGGGAGCAGGTGGAAAGCCTGGTGTACTACTTCCTGTTTCCGGTGCTGCTGTTTCACAGCATCGTGAAAAGCCCGCTGGACCTGGGTGCAGCGTCCAGCCTGATCGGTGCCGGACTGCTGCTGGGCGTGAGCGGCATCGCGCTGGCCTACAGCCTGCCTCATCTGCCGCTTCTGGGCAGGCACATCGACCGGCGCGACCATGCGGCCAGCGCGCAGGTCGCCTTTCGCTTCAACTCCTTCATCGGTCTGGCGCTGGCTGAGCGGCTGGCGGGCGCCCAAGGGCTGCTGCTGATCGCCGTGCTGATCGGCGTGTGCGTGCCGCTGTTCAACACCGGCGCCGTCTGGCCCATGGCCCGCCATGCGCAGCGCGGTTTCGTAAGGGAGCTGGTGCGCAACCCGCTCATCATCGCCACGGCCACCGGCCTGGCGGCCAACCTGCTGGGTTTCAGCATGCCCGTATGGCTGGAGCCCACCGTCACGCGCATTGGCGCGGCGTCACTGGCACTGGGCCTGATGGCCGCGGGCGCGGGCATGCAGTTTGGCATGCTGGCCAGCGGCAAGGTGCTGGCGATAGCGGTGCTGGGCATCAAGCACATCGTCATGCCGGTGGTGGCGCTGGGCTGCACGCTGCTGTTCCGCCTGGACGCCGTGCAGACCACAGTGCTGCTGGCGTTTTCGGCCCTGCCGACGGCCTCCAGCTGTTACGTGCTGGCCGCCCGAATGGGCTACAACGGCGCCTACGTGGCGGGCCTGGTCACGCTGTCTACCCTGCTGGGCATGGTCAGCCTGCCGTTCGCGCTGGGCGTGTTGCGTTAGCATCTGCAGCACAGGAAAACGCACCGGGATCGCCCATGAAACACATCACACGCGCCACCGTTTGTGCCGCACTGGCCCTGAGCGGGCTGCAGGCGCACGCGCTGTACCGCTGCGGCAGTGTGTACCAGGACCGGCCCTGCGACAGCAGCGTCGAACAAAAGCAGCTGATGAAATCGGGCGCGGTGATCGTCACACCGGCAACCCCGGCCCCGAAGCCGGCCGCCGCACCGGTGGCCCCCGCGGCCAAGCCCGCCGCACCCGCCAAAGCCGCGCCGCCGGCGCCTGTGGCGTCGCCGGCGCCAGTGGCGCCCCCGGCACCGGCCGCACCCAGCAAGCCTGCCGTCATCATGGCCGCTCCGGCACCGGCTGCCGCACCCGCTGCCGCACCTGTCACAGCACCCCCGCCCGCTGCAGCGCCTGGCGCAGCAGCAAACGCTGCCGCCAAAGCCGCCGCCGCAGCCGGCCCGGCGGGGGGCAGGTCACTGCCCGCAGGCAACAGCAAGGCCCGCTGCGCCTTGCTGGGCACCCAGCTGGACGCTGTAGAGACCAAGGCGCGCGCGGGGGGCTCGGTCGCTGACATGGAGCGCTTCGCCCAGGAACGGCGCACCGTGCAAAAGTCACTGATCGACGCGGGCTGCTGACGGCTTGCCGGCAACCGGTGGCGCTTACGCGGCGAGCGCCCAGTCGATGTGCTCGGCCAGCAAGGCGCCGGCATCCGCGCGGCGGGCCTGCAGCGCCGACCTCATGGCGGGATCGTCCGACACCCGCAACGCGTTGCCCAGGGCCACCGCCACGTTGCGCAGCCAGCGGGCATGGCCGATGCGCCGGATGGCGCTGCCCTCGGTGTGGCGCAGAAAATCCGCCTCGCTCCAGCTGAACAGCGTCACCAGCTGCCGGCCCGTGAGGCCGGCGCGCTCGTCAAAATCGGGCAAGGCATTGCGCTGCGCAAACTTGTTCCAGGGGCAGGCCAGCTGGCAGTCGTCGCAACCGTAAATGCGGTTGCCCATCAACGGGCGAAGTTCCAACGGGATCGGCCCCGCATGCTCAATGGTCAGGTACGAGATGCACCGGCGTGCGTCCAGCCGGTGCGGTGCCACGATGGCCTGCGTGGGGCACACGTCAATGCAGGCGCTGCAACTGCCGCAATGGGCCGCCACGGGATCGCTGTGCGGCAGGGCCAGGTCCACATAAATCTCGCCCAGGAAGAACATGGACCCGGCCTCGCGGTTGAGCACCAGCGTGTGCTTGCCGCGCCAGCCCTGGCCGCTGCGCGCGGCCAGCTCCGCCTCCAGCACCGGAGCCGAATCCGTGAACACCCGGTGGCCGAACGGCCCCACGTGTTGCGCGATGCGCTCCTGCAGCTTCTGCAGGCGGTTGCGCAGGACCTTGTGGTAGTCCCGGCCCCGCGCGTACATCGACACAATGCCCTCGCCGGGGCGCGCAAGGCGCGTAAATTCCACGGCCTGCCAGTCGGGCGGCGTGGCTGCAGGCAGGTAGTCCATGCGCGCCGTGATGACGCTCACGGTGCCCGGCACCAGCTCGGCAGGCCGTGCGCGCTTCATGCCGTGGGCCGCCATGTAATGCATGTCACCATGGAACCCGTGGGCCAGCCAGTCGCTCAAACCCGGCTCGGCCGACGACAAATCCACACCGGCCACGCCAATTTGGGAAAATCCGGACTCACGGGCCCATGCCCGGATGTTTTCCACCAGACGAGGACCGTCGATCTGACTGCTGCTGAACGCCACCCGCCGATTGTAGAAACCACCCCGTCCCACCGCATGGTTTGGGCATCCGAGGACGACACCCGCGCGTTTGCGCAGCGGCTGGCCGGGTCGGGCGCGCTGCGCAATGCCTTCATTGAGCTGCACGGCGACCTGGGCGCCGGCAAGACAACCCTGGTGCGCCACCTGCTGCGCGCCCTGGGTGTGCAGGGCCGTGTGAAGAGCCCCACCTATGCCGTGGTGGAGCCGCATGAAGTACCGGGCCTGAACATCTGGCACTTTGACTTTTACCGCTTTACCGACCCACGCGAGTGGGAAGACGCGGGCTTTCGCGACGTGTTCGCAAGCCTCGGCCTGAAGCTGGCCGAATGGCCGCAGAACGCCGCGCCGGTTCTGCCCGTGGCCGACCTGGCGATCCGCCTGGAAGTGCAGGCAGACGATGCGCGCACCGTCACGCTGACGGCCCAGACCGCCACCGGACAGGCGCTGCTGAAAGACGCGGGCGCATGACACAACACTTGCCACCGACGCGACGCACGCTGCTGCAAGCCGGCACGCTGGTGCTGCTGCTGGGCCGCGCGCACATTGCCCGTGGCGCCACCATCCTGGCGGTGCGTATCTGGCCGGCGCCTGACTATTCACGTGTGACCATCGAGTCCGACGGCCAGCTCAGCACCAAACAGATCTTTGTGGCCAGCCCCCCGCGGCTGGCCGTGGACATTGAAGGCATTGACCTGAGCCCGGCCCTGCGCGAGCTGGTCGCCAAGGTCAAGGCAGACGATCCGTACATCACCGGCATTCGCGCCGGGCAGAACGCGCCCGGCGTG
>CALRZF020000195.1:0-7394 GCA_943372585.1 Ramlibacter sp. 2FC
AGCAGGTAGTGCGCGGCGGCCCCTGTGGCTGTTTTGGCCCCCTGCGGCAGCGGGGGCTTGCTGGCTTCCAGCAGCTGCTCCAGCAGGTGCTGTTCTTCCAGGTCGTCCACCAGCCGCATGGTGGCCACGCGGTGCTGGGCCTCTACCGCGCGCCACAGCGTGCGCTTTTGCGCCCGGGCCTGGGCCAGCCAGTCGGCCTTCCAGCGCATCAGGCCAGCGCCCGCGCACCGTCCAGGTAGGTCACCACGCGCACCAGCCCGTCCACCCGCTGGATCGCGTCTTTGGGTGCCTCGTTGAAGGCGCGGTTGAAGCTGGCCATCCACAGCTGGCGGTGCCGCTCGTCGTTGCCCACCAGCGCGTCCAGCGACCGGTACACGCGCACCAGCAGCGTGGCCAGCTCGGCCGGCTTGCTGCCGATGTCCAGCGCCTTGTCGCCCTTGGACATGCGCGACACCTGCGATTCGCTCAGGCCGATCACGCGGGCCAGCGTGGCGTTGGTCAGGCCCAAAAGGCCTGCTGCGCGCAGGGTGGCCTTGGTCAGCACGGCGGGAGCGGCGGCATTTCTGGCCGCGGCGGGGAGGGTCATGGTCAAAACCTTTCGCTTCAATGTCGCCCAGACAACTTGCTACTGCAAGTATGTATGATTTTTATTGCCAAGGCAACCCACAGGGGCCACGCGCCGCTGCACTACGATCACGCATGGTCATTTCACAGCCTCCTGTCATACACCCCGGCCTGCCCCGCCGCTTCATCCTGTTCCTGGGCCCGCTGGTGCTCACCAATGTGCTGCAGGCCCTGTCGGGCACGTTCAACAGCGTGTTCCTGGGCCAGATGCTGGGGCCGCAGGCACTGGCCGCAGCCATTGCCTTCTTTCCGGTGTTCATGACGCTGTTTGCCTTTGTGATCGGGCTGGGCACGGGCGCGTCCATCCTGGTGGGGCAGGCCTGGGGCGCGCAGCAGACCGACAAGGTTCGCGAGATTGCGGGCGCGGTGCTGCTGGGCGGCGCAGCGCTGGGTGTGGCGATTGCGCTGGCGGGCTGGTGGACGGTGCCGCCGCTGTTGCGCGGTCTGGGCACGCCGGCCGAGGTGCTGCCCGAGGCCATTGCCTATGCCCATGTGATGCTGCTGGCCATGCCGGTGCTGTTTTTGTCCATGCTGGCGGCCGCGTTGCTGCGCGGCATGGGCGACACGGTCACGCCGCTGGGCGTGCTGGTGGTGACCTGCGCGGTGTCGGCGGTGCTGACGCCGGCGCTGATTTCAGGCCGCCTGGGCCTGCCACCGCTGGGCGTGGCCAGCGCCGCCTGGGGCACGCTGGTGGCCACAACGCTCGCGCTGGCATGGCTGGGCTGGCGGCTCGCGCGGCGCGGCCATCTGCTGGCGCCGCAGGCCCTGCGCACGCGGCTGCGCTGGCGTGGCGACCTGCTGCGACCCGTGGCGAAACTGGGCGTGCCCACCGGGCTTTTCTTCATCACCGGCTCGCTGGCCGACGTGGGGCTGATGTCGCTGATCAACCAGCACGGTGCGTCGGCTGTGGCGGCCTGGGGCGCGGCGCAGCACGTCACGTCCTACGTGCAGTTTCCGGCCATGTCGATCGCCATTGCCTCGTCCGTCTTTGCGGCGCAGGCCATAGGCGCCGGTCAAGCAGAGCAGGCCCACCGCGTGACGCGCGTGGGCCTGATGCTGAACCTGGCGCTCACGGGCGGCCTGGCGGTGCTGGTGGCGGCGGCCGCGCCGCTGGCCATGCGCATCTTCACGCGCGACACGGCTGTGCTCGCACTGGGCGCGCAGCTGCTGCACATCAGCGTCTGGGGCGCGCTGCTGCTGGGCGTGGGCAGCGTGTTCAGCGGCGTCATGCGCGCGGCAGGCACGGTGCGCACGCCCATGCTGATTTCTCTGGCCTGCCTCGCGTTCCTGCAGTTTCCGGTGGGCTGGGCCATCAACCGGGCCGTGGGCCTGCCGTGGCTGTGGTTCACCTACCTGGTGACGTACGGTTGCGGCGCAGCGCTGCAGGCGGCGTATTACTTTGGCGTGTGGCGCAAGAAGCCGATCCGCAAGCTGGTTTGACACGGCCTGTCGATTTCGGGGCAAGCTGTTCGTCGTGGAACTGAAACACCCTTGTTTTGAACCTCAGCCCCAGGAGACCCGCCATGCGATTCATGATTCTTGTCAAAGCCACCGCCGACAGCGAAGCCGGCATCATGCCCACCGAGCAGGAGTTCACTGCCATGGGCCAGTTCAACGAGGAGCTGGTCAAGGCCGGCGTGATCGAGGCCGGTGAAGGCCTGCACCCCAGCAGCAAGGGGGCGCGCGTCCAGTTCTCTGGCAAGGACCGCCGCGTGGTGGACGGGCCGTTTGCCGAAACCAAGGAGCTGGTGGCCGGCTTCTGGATCTGGAGGTGCGCCTCGCTGCAGGAGGCCATCGACTGGGTCAAGCGCTGCCCCAACCCCATGCGCAGCGATTCAGAGATCGAGATCCGCCAGATCTACAGTGCCGAGGACTTTGGCGATGCGCTGACGCCGGAACTGAAGGCGCAGGACGAACGCCTGCGCGCGCAGGTGGAAGGCAAGTCAGCCTGAGGTCACTCAGACGCCGCGCGCGCCATCCTTTCACTTTTCCAGTAAACATCGTCCCCGCCGTTCATCCGGTTCAGCACGCGCGCCAGCACGAACATCAGATCGCTCAGGCGGTTGAGGTACTGGCGCGGCGTGTCTTTCAACGCCTCTACCGCGCCGAGCGCCACCACGGCGCGCTCGGCGCGGCGGGCCACGGTGCGGCACACGTGCGCCTGTGATGCGGCGCGGTTGCCCGCGGGCAGGATGAACTCCTGCAGGCGCGGCAGCTGTTCGTTGTAAGTCGCCAGGGCTTCGTCCAGCGCCAGCACGGCCTCGGCCTTGAGCAGTTCAAAGCCGGGAATGGACAGCTCGCCGCCCAGGTTGAACAGCTGGTGCTGCACCTCCACCAGCACGTCGCGCACACCCCCGGGCATGTCTTCACACAGCAGGAGGCCGATGTGCGAGTTGAGTTCGTCCACATCGCCCATGGCGTGCACGCGCAGGCTGTCTTTGGACACGCGTGTGTTGTCGCCCAGGCCGGTGGTGCCGTTGTCGCCGGTGCGCGTGGCGATTTGTGTGAGTCTGTTTCCCATGGGGGCATTTTGAGGCATCTTCCTACGCGGCTTGCAGGCATCTGCCCCTGCGCCCGCCCAAGGTGCCGCCCAGAATGGGCCAGGGCGAGACCGTGCAGGCCCCGCTCCTTTTTCGCAAGACCCAAGGAGAAACTGCCATGAACGCTTCAATCCTTCTGCGCGACGCCGCGCTGTCCTCAGCCCTGCTGGCTGCGTCCGCGATGGCACAGCAGCCCACACCCCCGGCCGAGCCGGCGCTGGCGCCTTCTGCCGGCGCCATCATTGCGCCACCGTCCGTGACCACCCCTGCGCCCACGGGCTGGACAGCCCAGCAGGTGGCCGAGGCCTTTTTGCGTGCTGACACCAACCGCGACGGCAGCCTGAGCCGAGCCGAGACCTTGACGCTGGGCGGGGTGCGGCTGAACTTTGAAGAAATGGACGCCAACAAGGACGGCCTGCTGTCACGCTCGGAGTTTGAGAACGGCGTTCTTTAATGCAAGGCAAAGCGCGGTTGCGGCATGTGTCTGCCGCAACATTCAGCAAAAGGACTGGCTTTACACGCACTGCTGCGGTGCAATGGATGTCCACTCAACGAAAGGACTTATCCGATGACCGTGAAGAAGCGACGACTCATTCCCAACTTTGAAGCGCGCAGCGCAGCGCTGTTTGCCACCCTGAGCCTGGGCACGGTGATGGCGCTGCATGCGCAGGCACCGCAGACCCCGATTCCCCCCAGCAAGAACAACTGGACCACCGCGCAGATTTCCGAGGCTTTCAAGCGCCTGGACGCCAATGGCGACGGCCTGATCAGCCGCGAAGAAGCCGCCCCCGCGCGCGGCGTGGCCAAACACTTTGATCAGGCCGATACCAACCGTGACGGCAGCCTGTCCGCGTCCGAGTTTGAAGCCGCAATGAAGCAGGCCTCCTAAACCTTTCGCCTGCCTTGTCCGGCCGCCGCGCCGGGTGCTATCGTCATTGCAGGAGACAACCACAATGTTCGATACAGTGATCCGCGGCGGCACCGTGGTGGACGGCAGCGGCAACGCGCCGTTCACTGGCGATGTCGGTATCAAGGACGGCCGCATTGCCGAAGTCGGCGGCAAGCTCGGCGCCGCAAAGCGCGATGTGGACGCCACCGGCGCCATCGTCACCCCCGGCTGGGTGGACGTGCACACCCACTACGACGGCCAGGTCACCTGGGACCCCTACCTTTCCCCTTCAACCCACCATGGCGTGACAACAGCCGTCATGGGCAACTGCGGCGTGGGCTTTGCGCCCGTCAAACCCGACCGGCGCGAATGGCTCATCAGCGTGATGGAGGGTGTGGAAGACATCCCCGGCACCGTCCTGAGCGAAGGCATTCAATGGGAATGGGAGACCTTCCCCCAATACCTGGACGCGCTGGCGGCCAAACCCCGCGCGCTGGACGTGGGCGCGCAGGTGCCGCACAGCGCCGTGCGCACCTACG
The DNA here is from genome assembly GCA_943372585.1 of Ramlibacter sp. 2FC. Lineage (GTDB taxonomy): Bacteria > Pseudomonadota > Gammaproteobacteria > Burkholderiales > Burkholderiaceae_C > RAM1. The sequence continues at coordinate 4,593 of CALRZF020000195.1, forward strand.
TGATGGGCGAGCGCGGCGTGACGCACGACGAGGCCACGGCCGACGACATCCGCGCCATGTGCGCCATCGTGGGCGAGGGCCTGAAGGCCGGGGCGTTAGGTTTTTCCACCAGCCGCACGCTGATCCACAAATACCAGCAGCACAAGTACCCGCCGGGCACGTTCTCGTCGCCCGAAGAGATCATGGGGATTGCGCGCGCCATGAAGGCCGCGGGCCACGGCGTGTTCCAGATGACGGCCAACCATGTGAGCATGGAAGGCGAGCTGTGGTGGCTCACGCAGATCGCCAAAGACAACAACCTGCCCGTGGCCTTTGCGCTGGTGCAGACCGACCAGACGCCCGACACCTGGCGGCGCCTGCTGGCCCACCTGGACGCCACGCATGCCGGCGGCGTGCCGCTGTACGGCAGCGTCAGCGGCCGCGCCACCAGCATGGTGATGGGCTTTGAAGGTTCGCTGCACCCGTTTGTGCTGCACCCGCTGTGGCAGCAGATCGCGCCGCTGCCGTGGGACCAGAAGCTGGCCCGCCTGCGCGACCCGCAGGTGCGCGCAACGCTGACCGACATGAAGGTGGTGGAGATGGCCGCGCAGGTCAACCAGGAGGCCGCGTTCTTTTTGCGCGGGCTGCCGCGCCTGTTTGTGCTGGACGCCACGGCCAACGGCAGCGTGGACTATGAGCCCCTGCTGTCCGACAGCGTGGTGGCGCGCAGCAAGGCCACCGGCGACAACCCGCTGGCTGTGGCCTACGACGCGATGCTGGCCAACCACGGCAAGAATGACGGCAAGGGCCTGCTGTACTTCCCGGTCTTCAATTACAGCTACGGCGACCTGTCGCAGCTGCACACCCAGCTGCAGCACCCGCGCACCATGATGAGCCTGGCCGACGGCGGCGCGCACGTGGGCTATGTGTGCGACGTGTCCATGCCCACCTTCATGCTCACGCACTGGGCGCGCGACCGCGCGCGCGGGCCGAAGCTGCCGCTGGAAATGCTGGTGAAGAAACAGACGCGCGACACGGCGCAGGTCTATGGCCTGCACGACCGCGGCCTGCTGGCGCCGGGCATGAAGGCCGACGTGAACATCATCGACTTCGACCGCCTGCAGCTTGATTTGCCGCACTTTGTGTTTGACCTGCCCGCGGGCGGGCGGCGCCTGACGCAGTCGGCCCAGGGCTACATCGCCACGCTGGTCGCCGGCCAGGCCATCATGGAAAACGGCGCCCCCACAGGGGCCATGCCGGGCGCGCTGGTGCGTGGCCCCCAACACGCTTAAACTGGCAGGCTGCCCCCTGGAGACACCCCATGAACGCCCCCACCCAAGCCGCCCACCTCATCCCCGAGATCCACCAGCGCAACGTCCCGGACGCGCTGATCACTGCGCTGAAGGCGCGCTTTGGCAACAACTGCTCTACCGCCATGGCGGTGCGCGAGCAGCACGGGCGTGACGAATCCTCGTTTGAAGCCCCGCCGCCTGCGGCTGTGGTGTTTGCCGAAAGTACGACCGACGTGGCCGACGCCGTCAAGCTGGCCAGCGAGTACAGCGTGCCGGTCATTCCGTTTGGCGTGGGCTCGTCGCTGGAAGGGCATTTGCTGGCCGTGCAAGGCGGCATCAGCATTGACGTGAGCCGCATGAACCGTGTGCTCAGCATCAATGCCGAAGACCTCACGGTCACCGTGCAGGCCGGCGTCACGCGCAAGGCCCTCAACGAAGAGATCAAGAGCACCGGCCTGTTCTTTCCCATCGACCCGGGCGCGGACGCCACCATTGGCGGCATGAGCGCCACGCGCGCCAGCGGCACCAACGCCGTGCGCTACGGCACCATGCGCGAGAACGTGCTGGGCCTGGAGGTGGTGACGGCCAGCGGGGAAGTCATCCGCACCGGCACGCGTGCCAAGAAATCATCGGCCGGCTATGACCTCACGCGCCTGATGGTGGGCAGCGAAGGGACTCTGGGCGTCATTACCGAAATCACACTGCGCATCTACCCGCTGCCCGAGGCCATCAGCGCGGCCATCTGCTCGTTCCCCAGCATCGAAGCTGCCGTGCGCACCGTGATCCAGGTGATCCAGCTGGGCGTGCCAATTGCGCGCGTGGAGCTGATCGACCACAACACCGTGCGCATGGTCAACGCGCACAGCAAGCTGGGCCTGCGCGAAGAACCCATGCTGTTGATGGAATTCCACGGCTCGCCCGCGGGCGTGAAGGAGCAGGCCGAAACCGTGCAGGAGATCGCCAGCGAATTCGGCGGCAACGCGTTTGAATGGGCCTTGACGCCCGAGGAGCGCACCCGCTTGTGGACGGCGCGGCACAACGCGTACTTTGCCGCCATCCAGAGCCGCCCCGGCTGCCGCGCGATCAGCACCGACACCTGCGTGCCGATCAGTCGACTGGCCGACTGCCTGCTCGACTCCGTGGCCGAGACCGACGCCTCGGGCATTCCGTATTTCCTGGTCGGCCACGTGGGCGACGGCAACTTCCACTTCGGTTACCTGATCGATCCCAACGACCCGCAGGAGCGCGAGACGGCCGAGAAGCTGAACAACCAGCTCGTGGCCCGCGCGCTGAGCCTGGAGGGCACCTGCACCGGCGAGCACGGTGTGGGCCTGCACAAGATGGACTTTCTGGTGACCGAGGCCGGCGCCGGCGCGGTGGACATGATGCGCACCATCAAGCGCGCGCTGGACCCCAAGAACATCATGAACCCGGGAAAGATCTTCTCGCTGTAGGGGCGGGCTACTTCCTCACTTCGTACCGGGGGGACTCCCCCGGCACTGCCAGGTAGTCGATGGTGCCCATCACATCG
>CALRZF020000196.1:0-7334 GCA_943372585.1 Ramlibacter sp. 2FC
GTACCTGCGCGAGCGCGCCGCCACGCTGACCCGTTCAGTGGCCCATTTCAGGCTGATGCAGGGCACGGCCGGCGAGGCCATTGTGCTGGTGGACAAGGCGAGCGCCGCGTTTGAGCGCCTGTCGCGTGACGCCTTCCTGGCCCACCTGACCGATGCAGCCAGCGGCTTTCATGACCGCGACATGTATGTGTTTGCGCTGGACGCGACGGGCCGCTATGTGGCCTTTGGCGGCAACCCGGCCAAGGTCGGAACGCGCGTGCAGGACATCCCCGGCGTGCAGGGCGACGCACTGCTGGCGGCCATCGTGCGCCAGGCGGATGTGGCGCCCGGCTGGGCCGAATACGACATCACCAATCCGGTCACCCACACGGTGCAGACCAAGATGTCTTATGTGATGCGCCTGAGCGACCTGTACGTGGGCTGCGGCGTCTACAAGAGCCTGGTTGTCAGGGCGCCTTGATGGTGGAGTCGTCTGCCCATTGACGCAGCAGCGCCTGGGTGCGTGGCCAGGCGTCTTGCAGTTGCTGCACCAGCGGCTGCGTGTCTGATGCAGGGCGGCCCTGCAAGGCCAGCGTTTCAAGCTGCGCGCTGGTTTCGGCCAGCGTCAGTGCACCCAGGTTGCCCGCGGAGCCGCGCAAGGCGTGCGCCCGTGAGGCCAGTGCCGCCGCGTCGCCTTGCGCCAGCGCGCCGGCCAGTGAGTCCAGCAGAGCGGGCGTTTCTGCCAGGAACAGATCGACGATGGCGCGGGCCGTGCTGAGGTCGCTGTCCAGTTCGCGGAAATTGTCCAGTCGCGCAAAATCCACCCGCACGGCTTGTGCCAACCCCTGGTCCTGCGGCCGTCTGTCTGCGGCGGTGGCAGGGCCCGTCCAGCGTTCCAGCACCTGGGCCAGTGCCGCCACCTGCAGGGGCTTGGCCAGGTAATCGTCCATGCCGGCGGCGGTGCAGCGGTCGCGGTCCTCGGCCGATGCGTCGGCCGTCAGCGCAATGACCGGGGGCGCGGCGGCGCCAAAGCGCTGCTGCAGCACGCGCGTGGCTTCCAGGCCGTCCATGCGCGGCATGTGCAGGTCCATCAGCACGGCGCCGAAGCTGCGGCCTGCTGCCATGGCGCCAGCCACTTCGGCCACCGCCTCGACGCCGTCGCCCGCGGTGACGGTGTCATAGCCCAGCCGGGCCAGCATGCCGCAGGCCACCTTGAGGTTCACCGCGTTGTCGTCCACCACCAGCACGCTCACATGGCGGCGCTCGTCGGCCCGGCCCATGGCCTGCGGTTGCGCCATGGCCTGGGGTGACAGGCAGCGGGCCAGGGTTTCAAACAGCTGGACCTGCCGCGCGGGCTTGAGCAGCCGTGCATTGAACAGGCGCGTGCCGTCGGTGCCCGAGGGCATGAAACCCGAGCTGAGCAACACCAGCGGCAGGGTGTCGCCGCCCGGCAGGGCGCGTACCCGCCGCGCCAGGTCCAGGCCGTCCATGCCGGGCATGTGCATGTCGGTGACGATCATGTCGGGCATCATCCCCTGCGACAGGATATCCAGCGCAGCGGCGCCCGATTCAGCTGTGGCCACGCGCAGGCCCCACTGGCGCAGCTGGCGCGTGAGCACACGCACGTTCACCGGGTGGTCGTCCACCACCAGCACGCGGTGGCCCTGCAGCACGGTGACGTCGGGCGGCGTCATGGCCTTGGGCAGGTCGGCCAGCGGTGCGCGCACCGTGAATGAGAAGACCGAACCTTTGCCCGGTTCGCTTTGCACGCGGATGTCGCCGCCCATCAGGCCCACGAGCCGCTTGCAGATGGCCAGGCCCAGGCCGGTTCCGCCGTACTTGCGGGTGGTGGAGGCGTCCACCTGCGTGAACGCTTCAAACAGCGCGCCCACGCGGTCCGCCGGGATGCCGATGCCCGTGTCCTGCACGCTGAACTCCAGCAGTGAGCGTCCGTCAGCGCCGGGGCGTTCAGCCAGCCGCGCGTGCACCGACACCGCGCCGCGGTCGGTGAACTTGACGGCGTTGTTGATCAGGTTGATGAGGATCTGGCGCAGGCGCGTCACGTCGCCCAGCACGGCCAGGGGCGGGCCGCCTGCGCCCGGCTCGGGCACGTCCACAATCAGCTCCAGACCCTTTTCGCGGGCGCGCGGGGCGGCGATGTCGCTGGCTTCCTCCATCACGTTGCGCACGCTCAAGGGCTCACTCTCCAGGTCGAACTTGCCCGACTCGATCTTGGAAAAATCAAGGATGTCGTTGATCACGGCCAGCAGCTGGTCGCTGGACAGCCGGATGGTCTGTAGAAAATCGCGCTGCTCCGCGTCCAGCGAAGTTTCGGCCAGCAGGGCGCTCATGCCCACCACGCCGTTCAGCGGCGTGCGGATCTCGTGGCTCATGGTCGCCAGGAAGGCAGCCTTGGCGCGCACGGCTTCTTCGGCGGCCTCACGCGCGCGCACCAGCTCGGTTTCGCGGGCGCGGACTTCTTCCTCGGCGGTGCGGGCGCGGCGGCTCTCGGTTTCGGCCTGGGTCTTCTCGGTGCGCAGCTGGTCGGCCACGCGGTTAAAGGCCAGCACGACCTCGCCCAGTTCGTCGCGCGTGTCCAGCGTGACGGCGGTGCCCTCGCGGCCGTCGCGCATGCGCTCGGACGCCTCGCGCAGCTTGGTGACGGTGCGCATCACCCCTGCATAAAACGCCAGCAGCAGGTACAGCACCACCAGCAGCACAGCCGCCACAAACGCCACCACGATGGTTTTGCGCTGCTCAAAACCGTTGATGCGCGACTCCAGCAGGTTCTGCAGTTCGGCCGATTCACGTTCGCCCAGTGTGTAGTTGGCTGCCTGCGCGCGGGCCAGCAGTTGTCCGGCGCCCTCCACGGCGGCGGGCGTGCCGCCGCCGGGCAGGGTCAGGTTGCGCAGGGCTGCCACGGCTTCGCGGATGGCCGTGTCATAGGCCTGCACCGGGTCCACCAGGCGCAGCTTGAGCTGGCCGGTCTTTTCGTTCTTGAACGCGGTTTCGGCGCCATAGCGCGTGCGCGCCAGGTTGGACTCGATCAGCCCGGACAGGCGGATCAGGTCGGCATTGAATGCGCCGGGGACCGCCTGGGGCAAGGCCTTGGCCTGCGTGAGCAGGCGCGCCTGCAACAGCAGATCGGCCGCGTCAGGCAGCTTGAGCAACACGCCTTCCATCATGTAGTACGCGTCCAGGTCCGGGTCCAGGATCAGGTTGGACTGGTCCCCCACATGGGCCATCAGCGCGCCGATGTCGTCCTGCAGCTTGGCGTGCAGGGTATCGGTCTCCACGACGGGAACCGCCAGCAGCCGCGAGGCGAGGAAGGCGGCATTTTCCTTGAGCACGCCCAGCTTCTGCGTGGATTCCAGCTGCGCGCCCGTGCGCGCGTCCATCGTGTCCAGATCGGCCAGCGCGGACTGGATGCCGGCCTGCGCGCGGACCAGTTCGGGGCGCAGGTTGGGCTGGCCGGCGCGGTAGGCCGCGGCGATCAGGCGGCTGCGCGCCACCTGCTCCTGCAGGGCGCGCAAGGGGCGCAGGTAATGGGCGCCTGCGATTTCCTTTTCAGCGAACCGGATGGAGCTGTTGATCTCGCCCACCAGCAGGTACAGCGTGAGGCCCAGCGGCAGCGCAAACAGCAGGAAGATCAGGACGAACTTGCGCGGGTAGGTCAGCCCGTCCATCAGGCGCCGCGCCGGCTGGAGCAGGGCGGCAGGCACCGGCAGCAACGGGCGCACGGGTGGGGAAGGGGTGTTCACGGCGGGCTCTTGAATGGCAGGGTCTCAGCCATTGTCGCGCCGCGGCGGGGTTTTGGCTGCAAGCCGTTGTTCGTTTTCCCGGGCTTCGCGCGCGGTGCGGCTGCGGTGGGCGTCATAACGCTGGCGTGCCTCTGTGGCCTGGGCGGGTGACCAAGCTGCCCAGCCGGTGGCACCGCCCGACGCATTCTCAAGGCTGATGCAGTCCACCGGACAGACCGGGATGCACAGCTCGCAACCGGTGCAGTACGGCTCGATCACGGTGTGCATCAGCTTGTTGCTGCCCAGGATGGCGTCGGTCGGGCACACGTCCAGGCACAGCGTGCAGCCGATGCACCACGACTCATCTATCACGGCCAGGGTGCGCGGCGCTTCTGTGCCGTTGGCGGGGTTCAGGGGTGTGATGGCCTGCCCGGTGAGGGCGGCCAGCCGGGCAATGCCTTCAGCCCCGCCCGGCGGGCACTGGTTGATGGGTGCCGCGTCACCGGCAATCGCCTGCGCATAGGCGGCGCAGTCGGGGTAGCCGCAGCGCGTGCACTGCGTCTGCGGCAGGGCGTCGTTGATGCGCGCGGCCAGCGGGCTCACGGGCGCTTACTGGCGGGCGGTGGCGCGGCGAGCAGGGGCTTTGGCAGGGGCTGCCTTTTTGGCAGCGGGCCGGGCAGCCTTGGCAACAGGCGCAGCCTTGACCGCCTTCTCAGGCGTGTTGTGCGCCAGGATGAAAGCCTTGACCTGCGGGTACACGATGTCGCGCCAGCGGCGGCCGCTGAAAATGCCGTAGTGGCCTGCGCCCTTGACTTCCAGGTGTTTCTGGCGTGCCTTGGGCACGCCGCTGCACAGACCATGCGCGGCTTCGGTCTGGCCCGAGCCCGAGATGTCGTCCAGCTCGCCTTCCACGGTGAAGTGGGCGGTGGTGGTGATGTCCTGCGGGCGCACGCGCTCAAGCTTGCCGTCCACGCTCTTCACATCCCAGGTGCCGTTGACCAGGGCGAATTCCTGGAACACGACCTTGATGGTCTCCAGGTAATAGTCAGCGTCCATGTCGAGCACGGCGTTGTACTCGTCGTAAAACTTGCGGTGCGCCTCGGTGCTGGTGTCGTCGCCCTTGATCAGGTCCTTGAAATAGTCGTAGTGACTGTTCATGTGCTTGTCGGGGTTCATGGCGACAAAGCCGGTGTGCTGCAAAAAGCCCGGGTACACGCGCCGGCCCGCGCCGGGGAAGTTGCTGGGCACGCGGAAGATCACGTTGTTCTCGAACCAGCTGTGGCTCTTGTTCATGGCCAGGTTGTTTACCGCTGTGGGCGACTTGCGCGCGTCGATCGGCCCGCCCATCATGGTCATGGACAGCGGCGTGAGTTCCTTGCGGCTGGCCATGAGCGACACGGCGGCCAGCACCGGCACGGTCGGCTGGCACACGCTGATGACGTGGCAGTTGCCATAGATGCCCTGCAGGTGGCGGATGAACTCCTGCACATAGTTGACGTAGTCGTCCAGGTGGAATTCGCCGTCGGCCAGCGGCACGGTGCGTGCGTTTTTCCAGTCGGTGATGTAGACCTTGTGGTCCTTGAGCATGGTGCGCACGGTGTCGCGCAGCAGCGTGGCGTAGTGGCCCGACAGCGGCGCCACGATCAGCACGGCGGGCTGGCCCTTCAGGCGGGTCAATGTGGCCGGGTCGTCGGTGAAGCGCTTGAACCGGCGCAGCTCGCAAAACGGCTTGTCGATCTCCACGCGCTCATGGACGGCAACTTCAGTGCCTTCCACATTCACTGTACGCAGGCCGAACTCGGGCTTTTCGTAGTCCTTGCCCAGCCGGTACATCAGGTCGTAGCCGGCCGACACGCGCTGGGCGAACGGGTTCTGGCCAAACGGTGACAGCGGGTTGCTGTACATCTTGGACGCAGCCTGCGCAAAATCGGCAAACGGTTCCATGAGGGAACGCTGGGCTTCATAGATCTGGTAGAGCATCGGGGCACCGCTTCGCGTTGTATGTTGCAATGCAATATAACAGCAGTTACAGGGGCGTGTTTCGAGTGAAAACACCAACCTTTGTGCCCCTTCTGTCACCTTTGTGAAAGCTTCGGGCGGGAACTTCCGGCGCGCATCGTCCGTCCACCCAACTGGTTATAAAGAGAAACGACTTGAAATGCACCGTAGAACGATCCTGGCGGGCGCCGCAGGCGCTGCCGGCCTTTGGGGGGCGTCGATGAATACCACTTCAGCCACTGCTGCCAGCCTGGACGCGCTGCCGCTGGCCAAAAGCCCGCGCATGCCGGTGCTGTTCCTGGGTCACGGCAGCCCCATGAATGCCATTGAGGACAACGAATACCGCCGCAGCTGGCAGGCGCTCGGCGCGGAGTTCGGTACCCAATACCCGCGCCCCCAACTCATCCTGTGCATTTCGGCCCACTGGATCACCCGTGGCTGGTGGCTGACCGGCATGGAAAAGCCCAAAACCATCCACGACTTCGGTGGCTTCCCGCAGGCACTGTTCGACCAGCAGTACCCCGCACCGGGCGCCCCGGCGGCAGCGCAGGCCATCAGCCGCGGCATCACCGCACCGCCCGTGGGGCTGGACAAGGACGAATGGGGCTACGACCACGGAACCTGGTCGGTGCTCAAGCCCATGTTCCCCAAGGCTGACATTCCCGTCATCCAGCTCAGCATGGACTACAGCCGCCCGCCTGCAGAGCATTACGCCTTGGGCCAGCAACTGAAGACCCTGCGCGAGCGTGGTGTGCTGGTGGTGGGCAGCGGCAACATCGTGCACAACCTGCGCATGACACGCCGCGGGGCCAGCGCCATACAGGCCTATGACTGGGCGATTGAATTTGACAAGGTCATCGCCGGGCAACTGCAGCAAGGTCAACTGGGCGCGCTGGCCGGCTTTCAGTCCATGGGCGTGGTGGCGCAGATGGCGCACCCCACATGGGACCACTATTTGCCGCTGCTGCATGCCGCAGGTGCGGCCGACGCCAAGGACCCGGTCAGGTTCTTCAACGCCAACTACCAGAGCGCGTCCATCTCCATGCGCTCGGTGGTGTGGGGCTGACCCTCAGGCCAGAGCCCGCAGCAGCAGGCTGCCGCCAGTCAGCAGCAGCACACCGTACAACACCTGCATGAACCGCTGGCGGTCCAGCCGCAGCGTGATGCGGTGGCCCAGGTAAAGGCCCAATGCCATGGCGGGCAGCAGGCACAGCACCAGCAGCAGCAGGTTCAGGTCGAAAAGCCGGCCGGCCGCGGCAAACAGCGCCACACGGATGAACGAGCTGACCGTGAGCACGGCGTTCTGCGTGGCGCGCAGCTGCAGCGGATCCTCCAGGCGTCGGGCCAGGTACATTGCGTATACCCAGCCGCCGGCGCCAAAGAGCGCACTGAGCACGCCGCCCGCACCGCCAAACCACCAGGCCCAGCGCCCGTGCAGTGCCGGGGCAGGGGCCTTGGGCCGCAGACCGTTCAGCGCATACAGCACGACAAAGACGCCCAGCAACAGCATCAGCGTTTTGACCGGCACCGCAAACAGCACCCAGGCGCCGAAAGCACTGCCGATGAGCATGGCAGGCAGCAAACGCCACAGTTCGGCCCGCTGCACCTGCGGGCCCA
>CALRZF020000197.1:0-7331 GCA_943372585.1 Ramlibacter sp. 2FC
TTGCACCATTGGCCCGAATGCTGTGGACGTGGCCAAGGCATCGGCTGGCAAGACCATTGCCCTGTTCGCATTGCCCGGGGCCTTTACGCCCACCTGTTCGGCCAAGCATGTGCCCGGTTATGTGGAGCAGGCCGAGGCATTCAAGGCTGCAGGTGTGGACGAGATCTGGTGCGTCAGCGTGAACGACGCGTTTGTCATGGGCGCTTGGGCGCGTGACCAGAAGACGGGCGGCAAGGTCCGCATGCTGGGCGACGGCAGCGCCGACTTCGCCAAGGCCACCGGCCTGACGCTGGACCTGAACGGCCGCGGCATGGGCCTTCGCAGCAACCGCTATTCGATGTTGGTCAAGGACGGCAAGGTCGCCAGCCTGAACGTCGAGGCACCCGGCAAGTTTGAAGTCAGCGACGCGGCAACACTGTTGGCTCAGGCCAAGGCCTGACCTGGCGCGGGCGCGCTACAGGCTGGCCCGCAGGTAGTGCGCCCCGGGTATGGGGTTGTGATAGTAGGGCGGTATGTCCTCAAACCCCAGCTCGTCGTACAGGGCGCGGGCGGCCTCCATGTCGTCCAGCGTGTCCAGCAGGATCGAGTCATAGCCCGCCAGCCGGGCTGAGTCCATGACCGCCTCCACCAGTTGGCGGCCCAGCCCGAACCCCCGGAAAGCCTTGCGCACGTAAAGGCGCTTCATCTCGGCTGCATTGGGGTAGTCCACGTTGTCCAGCGGACGCAGGGCCACGCAGCCTGCGACCTGGTTTTCAATGACAGCCAGAATCAGCGTGCCGCGCGGGGGCGCGTAGTCCCCAGGCAGCCCGTCGAGCTCGGCATCAAAAGACTGGAAGCACAGGTCAACGCCCAAGCCGGCGGCGTACTCGCGAAAGATGTCGCGGGTCGCGTCAAGCTGGTCGGCTTGCACGGGGTTGAGCAACTGGATATGGGGCGTTTCCAAGGCGTTGGCATCTACGTAGTCGCCTGGGCAGTTTACAACCCCGTCGCAGCGACGTCACAGGTCAGCAGGATCAGCACCGACGAACTCGCCGGAAAGTTCGGCAGCAGCAGGCCTGCACCCTGCAGACCTGCAATAGTGGCAGACACCGGGCAGCTTGCGCCACCTGTGGCGGTGCAACTCAGGGCCGAGCAGTTCAGGCCGGCGGCTGAGGGGTCTGTCAGCACCGTACCGTCTGCTGCGTTGGGCCCGTTGTTGCTGACGGTGATGCCGTAGACGGTAGTGGAACCCGACACCACACTGGACACAGTGTTGGTTTTGGACACGCTCAGGTTGGTGCTGACCGGGATCGTTACGGTGGCAGATGCGGTGTTGTTTCCGGGTACCGGGTCAATCACACCGGCCGGTGCGGTGACGGATGCCACGTTCACCTGTTCGCCCACCCCACCCGCAATCGCCCGCAGCGTGAACGTGATACTGGTCAGGGGCGGCAAGGTCATGGTGGCATTGGCCTGGGCAGACACCGACGTTCGCGCCGTCACGGTGGCCCCGGCGCCCCCGGTTGTGACTGCGGTGATGGTGATGCCTGCCAGACCAGATGGCAGGGTGTCGTTGAAGGTCGCGCCCGTGGCCGTGTTGGGCCCCAGGTTGCGTACCGTGACGGTGAACGACGTGGTCTGGTCCACGATGATGATGGTGGGCGTGGCGGATTTGGTGATGCTCAGGTCTGCCTGCGGGCCGATGTTGACCACGGCTGTGGATGTGTTGTTGCCAGGAGTGACGTCAGTGGTGCCCGTGGGCGCAGCGATCGTTGCAGTGTTCACCACGGCGCCGATAGCGCCGGCTACCGCGCGCAGCACGACCGTCAGCGTGCTGCCCACCGGCAGTGTTGCCGTGCCGTTGAATGTGCTGCCGGCCACGGTCCGGCTGGTCAGGGTACTGCCGCTGGCAACCGTCGCAGACACAAATGTGAGGGTTCCCAGCCCCACTGGCAGGGTGTCGGTGATGCGGGCACCCGTCACGGCGCTGGGCCCGCCGTTGGTGAAGGTCAGTGTGAATGTCGTGGTCTGGCCCACCACCAGCGACGGAGTGCTGGCAACCTTGGTTGAAGCCAGATCGGCGCTGGGCCCGATCACCACCGAGACACTTCCCACGTTATTCGACAGGTTGGTGTCGCTCGCGTTGGCTGCTGCGTTGACCGTGGCGGAGTTCACCGGTGCCCCGTTGGCCGCTGCCACGGCCCGCAGGACGATGGTCAACGTCTGGTTGACGGGGATGGTCACAGTACCCGCGAATGTGGTGCCGCCGGTGACGCTGGCGGACGTGAGCGTGGTCGCGCCGCTGGACCCTGTGGCGCTGACAAAGCTCAACGTGCCGAGCCCGGTGGGCAACGTATCGATCACTGTGGCAGCCGTGGCCTGCTGCGGTCCCGTGTTGCCGATGGTCAATGTGAACAGGGTCGTCTGCCCGATCGACAGGGTGCTGGTGCTCGCTGCCTTGGTGATGGACAGGTCGGTCAGCGGCAGGCATTTGTAGCCCGAGTTGCTGACCGGGTCCGCCGATTCCGCGATCAGCAGGTTAACACCGGAATTGCCGGGCAGCGCGCCGTGATCCACGCCACCCGGCGGTGCGTCGCCGGTGTTGGTCAGCCCGTTGGCGCCGCCGCCGATGTTGGCCGACACAGCCCCTGTGCGCACGATGACGCCGCCACCGCCACCACCGCCGCCGCTGTGGGCGGAACCGCCGCCCAGCCAGGAATCGCCGCCGCGCCCGCCCTGGGCATCGATGGTCAACACCCCGGACGTCCAGTTGGGCGATACCACCACCACGCTGCCGCCGCCTGCGCCGCCGCCCGCGGCATCATTGAGCGGCTGGTCGTTGGCCGAGCCGCCGCGCACATCAATCGTGCCGTTTCCAGTCAGGTTGCCCGCGCGGATCATCACCAGGCCGCCACCCGTGGCGCCGCTGGTTTGTCCGCGCGACAACGGGCCGTTGGTGTCGCCGGAGTTGCCGTTCTCATCGCCTGCGCCGCCCCCGCCACCGAGCACCACGCGCGCTGCGCTGGCGCCCCCAAATGCACCAGCGCCAAAAGCCGCCAGATGCTGGCCGGTCACAGCCTCAATGTTGGAATAGTCGCTCAGCACCGTACCCCAGCCGGCGGCGCGCCAGCCAAATGCGCCGCGGCCACCCGTGCCGCCGTTGCCGCCGCCGCCACCGCCACCATTGTGGTAGTTGCCATCAAAGTACTGGCCGCCGCCGCCCGCATTGCCCGGTGCCCCGCGGGCAAAGTCAAAGTCCGCCGTCGTGCCGGTGCCGGGGTAGCCCACGTAGCCCTGCGCGGAACTGTCCACGAAGGTGCCAACGATGGTGGAACGGTCAAACGGGGTGTTGTCTACCCAAAGATAGCGCGGCGTACCGGCGATGCCTTCGCCCTTGGACGCGTTGGCCAGGCCGTCTGCCTCGCGGCTGCGTTGGGGGTTGTTGCTGTTGACCGTACTCTGGCGTCCGCCGCCGCCGCGAAAGCCGCGGGCCGACATGTCGATGGTCTGTCCGTTCAGGGCCAGCGTCTTGGCCACATCCAGCGCCAGCACGCCGCCGTTGACGCCGTTCCAGGCCAGCCCGGTCAGCGTGCCGCCCAGCGTCAGGTTGCCGTACTGTGGAACGCGGATGACCTGGAAGCTGCGCCGGGGTGTGGATGCCGTCGGGTTGGCCTGCACGTAGGTGTTCTGCAGGGTCGCCCCCGCCACAAAACTCGTACCCGACGTGCCGGCGCCCGCAGGCACGTATTCGTACTGGCCCACCCTGCAGGTTCCGGTGGTTTCCAGGTAACCCTGCGCTGGCCGGCCGGCCGCACCGTCGCCGTATGTGTCGCTGTCGGTGCGGTCCATGTCCACGCACTGCATCTGGATGATCAACGCCAGGTCGCCGGTGGCCCATGTGGTCGAGCCGCGAGCGCCGCTCAGGGTGATGGTGGGCTGGCTACCCGCGCTGTAGGTGCCGTTGGCGGGCGTGAAATAGCCGTTAACCGTCTGACCTGCGACAGAGGAAAAGTTGGCCCCGTTGTTCTGGGGGACGGCGCAGACCTGTGCCCAGGCCCAGCCGCTGAACAACAGCACAGCAAAAAGCAGCGCGTGGCGAGCCACCCGCAACAGCCAACCCATCGACAACCCCGTTAGATTTGTTTAGGGCTAGATGTTACAACTTGTATCGTAATGATGCCGTCTTCTAAGTGACGAGCCAGTACACAAAACCGGCGCAAACGCCAAAAATCACCGCCGCGACGAGGCGTGATACGGCATCGTCACGCGACGAGACGGCCGCACCGGCCTTGTCGCCGCTGAGCATGGGTTTGATGAGGTTGTCTTTTTTCTTCCAGAGGTAGAACAGGATGGCCGCGATGTGCAGCACCACCAGGCCGATCAGCAGCCATTGGCCCACCTGCTTGTGGTACCAGGTTGCCAGCAGGCCGTTGGCGCTGGACACCAGGCGGTTCAGCGGGCCGGTGAAGGAGATTTCGTCGTCGCTGATGAGACCGCTGCCGACCTGCGCGCCCAGCACCAGCAGCATGGCAAACACGGACGCCGCGCCCAGCGGGTTGTGGCCGATCAGGTGGTCGGGGTGCGAACGGCCCTTGAGGTAGTTGATGACGCTGGACGGCGAATAGATGAACGAGGCAAACCGCGACCAGCGCCCGCCCACTACGCCCCAGACCAGGCGAAAGAGAAGCAGTGCCAGCACCGCATAACCAAACCTGGCATGCCAGTCGATCCACGCGCCGCCGACCTTGCCGCTGACGACCAGCCCCAGCACGCAGGCCACCAGGGCCCAGTGAAAGATCCGTGTCGGCAGGTCCCAGACCCGAACTTTGTTTCCCATGCTGATTCCCTCGTGAGTTGCTGCGGCCGTGTCCGGCCTGTCATTGGCTTGTATTTTGCTGCGCCCCGTAGGGGTGCCACCGATTAGTAAATTCCCGGAGGCAAATAGTTCCGGATGAACTTTTCGCCTCACGCATACTCAGCCGGATTGGGCATCACAATTTTTAACCCACGGAGAAGCACAAACATGAAAATCATCGCATCCCTCACCCTGGCTGCTGCCGCGCTGGCTGTTGCCGCACCGGCATCTGCCCAATTTGCCAAGCCTGAAGACGCCATCAAGTACCGCCAGAGCGCACTGTTCGTGATGGCCCAGCACTTTGGCCGCATCGGCGCCATGGCCAACGGCCGCGTTCCTTTTGATGCCAAAGCCGCTGCCGACAACGCAGAGGTGGTGGCTGACATGGCCAAATTGCCGTGGGCTGGTTTCGGCGCCGGCACCGACAAGGGTGCTCCGACCAAGGCCAAGGCCGAAATCTGGACCGAGCAGGCCAAGTTCAAGGAAGCCTCTGACAAGCTGGTCGCCGAATCGGCCAAGCTGGCTGCTGCTGCCAAGACCGGCAACCTGGACGCCGTGAAGACCGCCTTTGGTGCCACCGCCGGCACCTGCAAGGCATGCCACGACGCGTACCGCGCGCAGTAAATCCGCTGCGAAAGCCAAAAAGCCTGCCGGGG
Organism: Ramlibacter sp. 2FC; assembly: GCA_943372585.1. Classification (GTDB taxonomy): domain Bacteria; phylum Pseudomonadota; class Gammaproteobacteria; order Burkholderiales; family Burkholderiaceae_C; genus RAM1. The sequence continues at coordinate 5,491 of CALRZF020000197.1, forward strand.
AGCCCACCGGCAGGCTTTTTTTATGGCTGCGGCTGTTCAGCCCTCGGCGAGCAGCTTCTCGATCAGGCGGTGCAGTTCGGCAAAGTCGGGCTCGCCGACATAGCGTTTCACGATGTCGCCCCGGCGGTTGACCACAAACGTGGTGGGCGTCAATTGCACGTCCCCCCACGCCTTGGCCACGGCCCCCGTGTTGTCAATGGCTACCTTGAAAGGCAGCTTGCGGGTCTCGGCGTAGTTGACAACGTAGCTGGGCGGGTCGTAGCTCATGGCCACGGCGACGGTGTCGTAGCCCTGGGCCTTGTACTTGTCGTAGGTGGAGATGATCCTGGGCATCTCGGCCACGCAAGTGGTGCAACTGGTGGCCCAGAAGTTGACCAGGGTCACCTTGCCCTTCATGTCCGCCGTGGTCTTGCGCGAGCCGTCCAGCAACACAAACGTCGATTCAGGCGCAGCGCTGCTGCCCGTGGCCACAAATACCGCCCCGGCGATTGCCAGAACCACCGCAGCTGCGGCACCATACAAAACAGGTTTTTTCATTTTCAAAGGGCTAGACCATGGACCGACGCCAGTTTAATTCCGCAGCCGCCACCACGCTGGGCTTGATGGCGATGGCTGCCCTGCAACAGGCCCATGCGCTCACGCTCAAGGACCTGACGGAGGCCGAAGCTTCACAGGGCCTGCGTACGGCGCTGGAAAAGGGGGCGCTGGCGGCAGTGAACCTGCTGGGCAAGACGGATGGATTCCTCGGCAACCCGAAAGTTCGGATTCCTTTGCCCGGATTTCTGGAAGACGGCGCAAAAATCCTGAAATCGCTGGGCCAGGGCAAGCGTGTGGATGAGCTGGTGACCTCCATGAACCGCGCCGCCGAAGCCGCCGTCCCTATGGCGAAAGACCTCCTGGTGAACGCCGTGAAATCCATGAACGTCAACGACGCGCGAAAGATCCTGGGCGGGGGCGACACATCCGTGACGGCCTTTTTTGCCGAAAAGACGCGTGAGCCCCTGGCGGGCAAGTTCCTGCCCGTGGTGACCCAGGCGACCGAAAAGGTGGGCCTGGCCGACAAATACAACCGCGTGGCCGGCAAGGCCGCTGGCTTTGGGCTGGTGAAGAAGGAAGATGCCAACATCCAGCAGTACGTGACGGGCAAGTCCCTGGACGGTCTGTACCTGATGATCGGCGAGGAAGAAAAGAAGATCCGCCAGGACCCGGTGGGCACCGGCAGTGCGGTGCTCAAGAAGGTGTTTGGCGCGCTGAAATAGTCTTCATGAACCCCGCTTGGGCCCGAGCTTGCCGCGTGCGGTGGCCAGTTCTGCGTCCAGGTACGCGCCGTAAAAATCCGGCACGGCCACGCCCACCAGGCGTTGCGCGATCTCGTTGCCGCGCGCGTCAAAGAACAGGACGGTGGGCGTGAATGATGCCTTCCACTGCCGCGCCAGTGCAGCGCCGGTGCTCACGGCGCCGGCAAAGTCGCGTACCGGCTGGCGGGTGTCCGTCACATCGATCTGAAAGGCCTGCAGGCCCTCTGCGCGCAGGGGCAGCAGATAACTGCGGCGCACCAGTTCGCAGTACGGACAACCCGGCAGGCTGACCAGCAGCACCAGAGGCTCGCCTTTTTGCGTGGCGTCCCGGCCCGCGTCCTGCAGCGACGCCGGCACCGGCAGCGCCGAATCGCGTGCCCATGCGTCCGTACCCACCACCGTGGCAGCAAGACCCAGGTTGAAGTGGCGGCGCGTGACGGGGGTCATGCCGCGCAATCGAGCAGCAATTGGGTCAGCGCCTGGGGCGCACTCACCATGGGGTCGTGCCCGGTCTTGAGTTCCACCACGCGCGCGCCGCCGCCG
>CALRZF020000198.1:0-7322 GCA_943372585.1 Ramlibacter sp. 2FC
AAGTTGCCGTTGTGGGCTCCGGCCCCGCCGGCATGGCCGCCGCACAGCAACTGGCGCGCGCCGGCCACGACGTCACGCTGTTTGAAAAGAACGACCGCGTGGGCGGCCTGCTGCGCTATGGCATTCCTGACTTCAAGATGGAGAAGACCCACATCGACCGCCGTGTCGAGCAGATGAAGGCCGAAGGCGTGACCTTTCGCACCGGCGTCATGGTCGGCAGCTTTCCCAAGGATTCCAAGGTGACCAACTGGGCCAAGGAAACTGTCACGCCCGAGCAACTGCAAAAAGACTTCGACGCCGTGCTGCTGACTGGCGGCGCGGAGCAGTCGCGCGACCTGCCGGTGCCGGGCCGCGACCTGGACGGCATCCATTTCGCGATGGAATTCCTGCCGCAGCAAAACAAGGTCAATGCGGGCGACAAGCTCAAGGGGCAGCTGCGTGCCGACGGCAAGCACGTCATCGTCATCGGCGGTGGCGACACTGGCAGCGACTGCGTGGGCACCAGCAACCGCCACGGCGCGGCCAGCGTGACGCAGTTCGAGCTCATGCCCCAGCCGCCTGAAGAGGAAAACCGGCCCATGACCTGGCCCTACTGGCCGTACAAGCTGCGCACCAGTTCCAGCCATGAAGAAGGCTGCGAGCGTGAATTCGCCATTTCGACCAAGGAATTCATCGGTGAAAAGGGCAAAGTCACCGGCCTGAAGACCGTTCGGGTGGAGTGGAAGGACGGAAAAATGGTCGAAGTGCCGGGCAGTGAACAGGTGCTCAAGGCCGACCTCGTGCTGCTGGCCATGGGTTTTGTCAGCCCTGTTGCCAGCGTGCTGGACCAGTTCGGCGTTGAAAAAGATGCCCGTGGCAACGCCAAAGCCACGACGGAATTCACCAACGGCTACGCCACCAACGTGCCAAAGGTGTTTGCCGCAGGCGACATCCGGCGCGGCCAGTCGCTGGTGGTGTGGGCCATCCGCGAGGGCCGCCAGGCTGCCCGCTCGGTGGATGAGTTCCTGATGGGCTTCAGCGATTTGCCCCGATGAACTGGTTAAGCCGTAGGTAATACAGGGCTAATTCAGGCAGAGGTGTCTTCCCTTATCATCGAGAAGCCGGATCGCATCCGGCTTTTTTCGTTTCATGGACACACTCGCAACCCTTCCTGTCGTCGAATTGCGTGACCTGAGCTTTGGTTACGGCAAGCGCCTCATTCTTGATGGGTTGTCGCTGACCGTGCCGCGGGGCAAGGTCACGGCGTTGATGGGTGCCTCCGGCGGCGGCAAGACCACCGTGCTGCGGCTGATCGGCGGGCAGGTGCGCGCCACGCAGGGCCAGACGCTGTTTGACGGCCAGGACGTGGGCGCCATGGGCCCGGCGGGGCTGTACGCGGCGCGCCGGCGCATGGGCATGCTGTTCCAGTTTGGGGCACTGTTCACTGACCTGAGCGTTTTCGACAACGTGGCGTTTCCCTTGCGCGAACACACAGCCCTGCCCGAAGACCTGGTGCGCGACATCGTGCTCATGAAGCTCAACGCCGTAGGCCTGCGCGGCGCGCGCGACCTGATGCCCAGCGAGGTGTCAGGCGGCATGGCCCGCCGCGTGGCGCTGGCGCGCGCCATTGCGCTGGACCCCGAACTGATCATGTACGACGAGCCCTTCGCCGGGCTGGACCCGATTTCGCTGGGTACCGCTGCCCAGCTGATCCGCCGGCTGAACGACACGCTGGGCATCACCAGCATCGTGGTGTCCCATGACCTGGAAGAAACCTTCCACATCGCCGACCAGGTGATCATCCTGGCCAATGGCCGCGTGGCCGCCCAGGGGACGCCTGATGAGGTGCGCAATTCATCGGATCCCCTGGTTCAGCAGTTCGTGCATGCGCGGGCTGACGGCCCCGTAGGTTTTCATTACCCCGGCCCCACAGTCGCGCAAGACTTCAGCGGGGGATTGGCACCATGAGCTGGTGGAACCCCGCCGACGTAGGGCACAGCGTGCGCAGCAAGCTGGCCGACATGGGCCACGCCACGCGCCTGTTCATGCGGCTGGTCGCGCTGGCAGGCCCGGCGATGCGCCGCTTTGGCCTGGTGCGCGACCAGATTCACTTCCTTGGCAACTATTCGTTGGCCATCATTGCGGTGTCGGGCCTGTTCGTCGGCTTTGTGCTGGGCCTGCAGGGCTACTACACGCTGCAGCGCTATGGCTCGTCGGAGGCGCTGGGCTTGCTGGTCGCCTTGAGCCTGGTGCGCGAGTTGGGCCCGGTCGTCACGGCGCTGCTGTTCGCCGGACGTGCGGGCACCTCATTGACCGCCGAGATCGGCCTCATGAAGGCCGGCGAACAGCTCAGCGCCATGGAAATGATGGCGGTGGACCCGGTGCGCCGCATCCTGGCGCCGCGCTTTTGGGCCGGCGTCATCACCATGCCCCTGCTGGCTGCTGTGTTCAGCGCCGTGGGCATTCTGGGCGGCTGGGTGGTTGGTGTGGTGCTGATCGGGGTAGACCCCGGCGCTTTCTGGAGCCAGATGCAAGGTGGTGTCGACGTCTGGAAGGACGTGGGTAATGGGGTGGTCAAAAGCTTTGTCTTCGGCGTGACGGTCACCTTCATTGCCGTGTTGCAGGGGTACATGGCGCAGGCCACGCCGGAGGGCGTGTCGCGCGCCACGACACGCACGGTGGTAGTGGCCTCGCTGGCAGTGCTGGGGCTGGATTTCCTGCTGACCACATTGATGTTCAGCATTTAGGGGTAGAGCAATGGAACGATCCAAAAACGATGTGTGGGTGGGCCTGTTTGTCCTGATCGGGGGCGCGGCCATCCTGTTTCTGGCGCTGCAGTCAGCCAATCTTCTGAACCTGAGCTTTCAGTCCACCTACCGTGTGTCGGGCCAGTTCGACAACATCGGCGGGCTCAAGCGCCAGGCGGCTGTCAAAAGTGCGGGCGTCGTCGTGGGGCGTGTGGAATCCATTACCTTTGATGACAAGTCTTACCGGGCACGTGTGACGCTGGCTTTGGAGAGCCGGTACGTTTTCCCCAAGGACAGTTCGCTCAAGATACTGACAAGTGGGCTGCTCGGTGAACAGTACATTGGCGTAGAGGCTGGCGCGGATGAGAAAAATCTGGTCGCCGGCGATACCATCTCCTCCACGCAGTCGGCGGTGGTACTTGAAAACCTGATCAGCCAGTTTTTGTACAGCAAGGCGGCAGAAGGCGGTACTGCGCAAGGGAACACGACTAAAAAATGACAACGACATCTTTCTTGCCCGGCCTGCGCGCCGGGGTGTGGGCCGCACTGATGGCCCTGGTGCTGACGACCGGCTGCGCGACGCGTGCCGACGTGTCGTCGCGCGACCCGTTTGAGCGGTGGAACCGTGGCGTGTCTGAATTCAACGACAACGTCGACTCACTGGTGCTCAAGCCTGTGGCCATTGCCTATAAAGAGGTCACGCCACCCATGGTGCGTACCGGCGTCAGCAACTTCTTCGGCAACCTGGGCGATTTCTGGTCGTTTGTGAACAGTGCGCTGCAGTTCAAGTTCCAGAATGCCGCCGAGAACTTCATGCGCCTGAACGTCAACACGTTTTTCGGTCTGGGCGGCATTCTGGATATCGCCAGCGAGCTCAACATCGACCGCCACCGCGAGGACTTTGGCCAGACCCTGGGACGCTGGGGCGTGCCGGCCGGCCCGTACCTGGTGCTGCCGTTCCTGGGCTCGTCCACGCTGCGCGACACCATTGCTTTGCCAGTAGACCGCCGCGGCGACCCGCTGCAGGACATCACGCCGCAGGCTTCGCGCAACGGCGCGTACGTGCTGCGCGCTGTGGATATCCGCTCCAACCTGGTGCGAGCCAGCTCGGTGCTGGATGAGGCGGCGCTGGACAAATACAGTTTCACGCGCGACGCCCACCTGCAGCGGCGCCGGGCCGAGCTGTTTGATGGCAACGTGCCTGATGCTGCGGAACCTGCCGTCAAAAAGTGACGTGTTGCATGCTGTTGCATGGCTTCGCAGGCGCGGTACACAGGCGCCGGAACCGATGCTGTAGGGTCCACTCCAACGAGTCACCGGGTTATTGCCCGCATTGAAAGGTCATTATGAAAAGACGTGTTCTGGGTCAATTGCTGGCAAGCCTGACGGTTGCCGCGCTGGGCATGGCTGTCACCGGCGCCGCACGCGCTGCCGACGAAGCCCCCGATGTGATGATCAAGCGGCTGTCGGAAGATGTGATCGGCACCATCAAGGCCGACAAGACCCTGCAGACGGGCGATATCAGCCGCGTGATCGCGCTGGTGGACACCAAGATCATGCCCAACGTGAATTTTCAGCGCATGACGGCTTCTGCGGTGGGGCCGGCCTGGCGCCAGGCCACGGCTGAGCAGAAAAAGCAGCTCCAGGACGAGTTCAAGACCTTGCTGGTTCGGACCTATGCGGGCGCGCTGGCCCAGGTGAACGACCAGTCCATTTCGGTCAAGCCGCTGCGCTCGGAAGCGGCGGATACCGAAGTCATCGTGCGCACGGAAATCCGAGGGCGCGGCGACCCGATCCAGCTGGACTATCGGCTTGAAAAGACGCCCGGCCAGGGCTCGGGCTGGAAGATCTTCAACCTGAACGTGCTGGGCGTGTGGCTCATGGAGACCTACCGCAGCCAGTTTGCGCAGGAAATCAATGCCAAGGGTGTGGACGGCCTGATTGCCACGCTGACCGCGCGCAACAAGAGCAACAACGCCAAGAAGAGCTGACCATGATTGTGCTGCCGGCCGATTTGACCCACGACCAGGCGCCTGCCTGCGCCCGCATGCTGGCGCAAGCGGTGCGGGCAGAAGCCGGCGCGGCCATCGTGGCTGATGCATCGTCACTCCAGAAATTTGATTCATCAGCCCTGGCCGTACTGCTGGATTGCCGCCGGGAAGCCCTGCTGCAGCGCAAGAGCTTTGCCGTCAAGGCCTTGCCCGCGCGCCTGCGTGACCTGGCGGGGCTTTATGGCGTGGCCGAGCTGTTGCCCGCTTCCCCCTGAGGCTTTGCCGCACGCCTGAGCGCGTGCTTGCCGGACAACCTAGAATCGTGGGCTCCCATGCCCGCGATTTCGTTCCAGTCTGCCTCCAAAACCTACGCGTCTGCCCGAGGTCCGTTCCAGGCCCTTGATGGCGTGAGCTTTGACATCCAGCAGGGTGAATTCTTCGGCCTGCTGGGGCCCAATGGGGCCGGCAAGACGACGCTGATCAGCATCCTGGCAGGCCTGTCACGCGCCAGTTCGGGCAAGGTGGCGGTGCTGGGCCATGACGTGCAGGCTGATTACGCCAAGGCGCGCCGCCAGCTGGGTGTGGTGCCTCAAGAGCTGGTGTTCGACCCGTTTTTCACGGTGCGCGAGGCGCTGCGCATCCAGTCGGGCTATTTCGGCGTCAAGAACAACGGCGCCTGGATCGACGAGTTGCTGGAAAGCCTGGGCCTGGCGGACAAGGCAGGCGCCAATATGCGCCAGCTGTCGGGCGGCATGAAGCGGCGCGTGCTCGTGGCGCAGGCGCTGGTGCACAAGCCTCCGGTGATCGTGCTGGACGAACCCACGGCCGGTGTGGACGTGGAACTGCGCCAGACGCTGTGGCAGTTCATTGCCAAACTCAATAAACAGGGTCACACGGTGCTGCTGACCACTCATTACCTGGAAGAGGCCGAAGCCCTGTGCTCCCGCATTGCGATGCTCAAACAGGGCCGCGTGGTGGCGCTGGAGCGCACCAGCGAGCTGCTGAAGGCGGCGTCCAGCAACGTACTGCGTTTCAAGCTGGACGGCGAGCTGCCGCCCGCTCTGGCCGCCCAGGCCCGCGTGACCGGGCGGATCGTGCAGTTCCCGGCGCATAACGCGGGTGAAATCGAGCAGTACCTGGCCGCTGTGCGCGAAGCTGGCCTGAACGCCGAAGACGTTGAAATCCGCAAAGCCGATCTTGAGGACGTGTTCCTTGACGTCATGGGGTCATCGACATGACCGGCTGGCAGACGCTTCTGTACAAGGAAATCCTGCGATTCTGGAAAGTGGGTTTCCAGACCGTGGCGGCACCGGTGCTGACCGCCATCCTGTACTTGCTGATCTTTGGCCACGTGCTGGAAGACCACGTGAAGGTCTACGACAAGGTCAGCTACACCGCCTTTCTGGTGCCCGGCCTGGTGATGATGAGCGTGCTGCAGAACTCGTTCGCCAACAGTTCGTCGTCACTGGTGCAAAGCAAGATCATGGGCAGCCTGGTGTTTGTGCTGCTTACACCGCTGTCGCACTGGAGCTGGTTTGTGGCTTATGTGGGCTCGTCCATCGTGCGCGGCCTGGCGGTGGGCACGGGTGTGTTTATCGTGACAGCCTGGTTTGCCAAGCTGAGCTTTGTGGCGCCGCTGTGGATCCTGGTGTTTGCGATACTGGGCGCGGCCATGCTGGGCACACTGGGGTTGATAGCCGGCCTGTGGGCCGACAAGTTCGACCAGATGGCGGCCTTCCAGAACTTCCTCATCATGCCCCTGACGTTCCTGTCGGGCGTGTTTTATTCCATCCATTCCCTGCCGGCCTTCTGGCAGGGCGTGAGCCACCTCAACCCGTTTTTCTACATGATCGACGGCTTTCGCTACGGGTTCTTTGGTGTGAGCGACGTGTCACCCTGGCTGAGCCTTGGCATCGTGGGTACGGCGTTGGCCGTGGTCAGCGCCATTGCCATTCACCTGCTGCGCATTGGCTACAAAATCCGGGGCTGAACACGCATATGACCGCCGAAGAACTCAAAGCCATCATTACCGCCGGCCTGCCCTGCGAACACATCCACCTCGAAGGCGATGGCCGCCACTGGTACGCCACGATCGTGTCGTCGCAATTCGAGGGCAAGCGCCTGATCCAGCGCCACCAGCGGGTCTATGCCACGCTCGGTGCCAAAATGCATACTGACGAGGTACACGCCTTGTCAATGAAAACGTTCACGCCCACTGAGTGGGCAAGCCAACCTCACCACTGACACCCAGATGGACAAGCTACTGATTCGCGGGGGGCGCCAGCTCCACGGCGAGGTCCGGATTTCCGGCGCCAAGAACGCGGCCCTGCCCGAGCTGTGCGCCGCGCTGCTCACAGCCGACCCGGTCACGCTGGCCAATGTGCCGCGCCTGCAGGACGTGGCGACAATGCTCAAGCTCATCCGAAACATGGGCGTGAGTGCCGAGCGGTCAGACGATGGCACGGTGCGCATTGACGCCGGCCCGCTGAGTTCGCCTGAGGCGCCCTACGAGCTGGTCAAGACCATGCGGGCATCGGTGCTGGCCTTGGGCCCGCTTCTGGCCCGCTTTGGCGAGGCCACCGTATCGCTGCCGGGCGGCTGCGCC
>CALRZF020000199.1:0-7297 GCA_943372585.1 Ramlibacter sp. 2FC
TGCGGCCTTCGCGGCAGCCCAGCACGCCGCCATAAAAGCGGCGCGCCTCGTTCAGGTCGGTGACGTTGAAGGCAAAGTGGAAAAGCGAGCGCATCCCGCAAAGGATAGCAGCCGCTCTGGTCAGCGCTCAGGCCTGCGTCGGGTCCGCGGCCATGTTGTCGTGGCCCTTGAAATACTTGCGCGCCATGGCCACCAGCTGGGCGTCGCTGGGGTGGTCGGCGGCCACGTTGTCCACGATCACCTTGGCCACCAGCGGCTCGTGGCTGGTGCACCAGGTGAGGAATTCGGTGCGCGTGGTGCCGGGGCCGGCCAGCAACACCTCGTGGGTGCCGGCCAGTGCGGCGGCAATGCCGGGGAAGTAGTTCGGGTCGGCGCTGTCTTTGCCCTGGTGTTTGTGATGGCTGCGCGATTTGATGCGCTGCGCCTCCACGTGCTCGCGGTCAAACATCAGCACATGGGCTTCGGCGCTGTCGAGCCAGACAACGGCATGAAAAGTGGACATGGGGGTTCTTTCGTTGGGTTCGGACCATCATGCGCCCGATTGGCCCCGGCAGGTTTGATTCGCGTCAACCGTGACGCCGTGGACAATCAGCGCCAGAACCCTTGCAGGAGACAACCCATGGACTATTCACGCTACAAGACCTTCAACCTCACGCGCCGCGGCCCCGATGATTCGGTGCTGGACATCCAGATGAAAGCCGATGGTCCCGGTGGCAACGGCAAGCTGCCGACCGCAGGCCACGACGGCCACTGGGAGCTGTGCGAGATCTGGCGCGATGTGAGCGCGGACGATTCCGTGCGTTGTGCCGTGCTGCGCGGCGACGGCCTGGGCTTTTCAGGCGGCGGCGACCTGGCCCTGGTGCAGGACATGGCCAGCGACTTTGCCGTACGCACCCGCGTGTGGAAGGAAGCGCGCGACCTGGTCTACAACGTCATCAACTGCGACAAGCCCATCGTCAGCGCCATGCACGGCCCGGCTGTGGGCGCGGGGCTGGTGGCGGGCCTGCTGGCCGACATTTCCATCGCCGCCAAGAGCGCCAAGATCGTGGACGGCCACACCCGCCTGGGCGTGGCTGCCGGCGACCATGCGGCCATCGTCTGGCCCCTGCTATGCGGCATGGCCAAGGCCAAGTACTACCTCCTGCTGTGCGAACCGGTGAGTGGCGAAGAGGCCGAGCGCATCGGCCTGGTGTCGCTGGCGGTAGACGACGATCAGCTTTTGCCCAAGGCGTACGAAATAGCCGACCGGCTGGCCAGCGGCAGCCAGACCGCTATCCGCTGGACCAAGTACAGCCTGAACAACTGGCTGCGCCAGGCCGGGCCTGCGTTTGATACATCGCTGGCGCTCGAATTCATGGGCTTTGGCGGGCCGGATGTGCATGAGGGCGTAGCCAGCTTGCGCGAGCGCCGCGCGCCGAAGTTCTGAGGCTTTGGCCGTCCTGTGATAATCACGCCTCATGCACGCCCTTCGCTCCGCCCACACCCTTGCCCGCCTGGTGCTGGTGTGGTTCGTGCTGTCGCTTGGCGTGGCGGTGGCGTCACCGATGGTCAACCCGCAGGCCATGGAGCTGATCTGCTCGGGTTCGGGCGCGATCAAGGTGCTGGTCAAGACCGATGACGGCGTGAAAGAGCAGTCGCGCCACATGCTGGACTGCCCGCTGTGCGCGGCCACGGGCTCGCCGCCGCCGGCCGCGCGCACCACGGCCGAGCCCGTGCAACCTCTGTCTTATGCGCTGCGGCCCATCGTCGCCGCACACATTGCGTGGCTCACGGCCGCGCCGCTGCCCGCGCGCGGGCCGCCCACCCTCTCCTGAACCCCCACTGAACGGTGCCTGACCCTGCATGGCGGGGTGGTGCCTTGTGTGTGCTTTTTCAGGAGATTCCCTTTGCGCAAGAACCGCATTGCCCTGGCCGTGGCCATGGCGTTTCCTTTCAGCCCCTTCGCCTTCGCCCAGGCGGCGGACGCACCCAGCCGTGACCTGGGCGTCGTGACCATCACCAGTGGTCAGCCCACCTCGCTGCCCACGCAGATTCCCACCACCATGGAGGGCATCACGCGCGAGCAGATCGAGCAGACCATCAACGCCACCGACAGCGAAGACGCGCTCAAGTACTTGCCCAGCCTGCTGGTGCGCAAGCGCTACATCGGCGACTACAACCACGCCATCCTGTCCAGCCGCGCGTCGGGCACGGGCAACAGCGCGCGCTCGGCGGTGTATGCGGACGGCATCCTGCTGTCCAACTTCCTGGGCAACGGCATCAACAGCATCAACTTCCCGCCGCGCTGGGGCCTGGTGACGCCCGAGGAAATCGAGCGGGTGGACGTGATGTACGGCCCGTTCTCGGCCGCCTACCCCGGCAACTCGGTGGGCGCGGTGGTGGACTATGTGACGCGCATGCCCACCAAGCTGGAAGGCCACGCCAAAGTCGGCTGGTCGAGCCAGCCGTTCGAGCTGTACGGCACCCGCGACACCTACCGCGCCTGGCAGGCCAGTGCTTCGGTAGGCAGCAAGGCGGGCGACTGGTCGTACTGGATCAACGTCAACCGCACCGACAGCCAGGGCCAGCCGCTGGGCTTTGCCAGCCGTGCGGTGTCCACCGGCACCCCCGGCGGCGCGGGCGCACCCGCGACCGGCGCTGTTGCGGCCCTGAACACCGCCAACCAGCCCATCTGGTACATCGGCCACGGCACGCAGTACCACACCGTGCAGGACCATGCCAAGGTCAAGCTGGCGTATGACTTCTCGCCCACGGTACGCGCGGCCTACACCTTGGGCAGCTGGCAGAACGCGGCCACCAACCGGCCGCAGTCGTACCTGCGCAACGGCGCGGGCGCCCCTGTGACCAGCGGCCCCATCAGCATCGACGGGCGTACCTACAGCGCCGTCACCGGCGCCGACCTGGCGCTGCAGGACGAAAAGCTCAGGCACACCATCCACGGCCTGTCGCTCAAGAGCCGCACACAGGACACCTGGGACTGGGAAGTCTCGGCCAGCCGCTACGACTACGGGCGCGACATCAAGCGCCAGAACGCCGCGGGCAACACGCCGCCGGCAGCGTTGAACGGCGGCGCGGGCACGCTGGCCGACGCCGCGGGCACGGGCTGGACGACCTTTGCCGCGCGGGGCCCCTGGCGCCCCGACGGGTTGAAGGGGCCGCACATCGTTGATTTCGGCTACCAGCAAGACCACTACCAGCTGGCCTTTCGCACGTCCAACGTCGCGGGCAACTGGATGACAGACGGCCCCGGCACGGTGGCCAGCGACGTGGGTGGCCAGACCCGCCTGCGCAGCTTGTGGGCACAAGACGCCTGGCGCCTGGCCAAAGACTGGAAGACCGTGCTGGGCCTGCGCGCCGAGCAGTGGACGGCCAGCGACGGCTACACGCGCATCCCCGGCGCGGCCCCGGCGGTCAACACCCAATGGGCCGGCCGCACCGAAAGCCACCTGTCGCCCAAGGCGGCGCTGTCGTGGCAGTGGATGCCCGACACGGTGCTCAAGGCCTCGGCGGGCCGCGCGGTGCGCTACCCGACGGTGGGCGAGCTGTACGGCGCCACGGCCACGGCCAATTCGCAGTACATCAACGACCCCAACCTGAAGCCCGAGCGCTCATGGACTGGCGAGCTGTCTGCCGAGCGGGACCTGGGCTATGGCTTGGCACGCCTCACGTTCTTTGCAGAGGACACCCGCGACGCGCTGTACTCGCAGACGGTGTTTGACGCGGCGGCCAACCGCAACGTCAGCCGCGTGCAGAACGTCGGCCGCATCGCCACGCGCGGGCTGGAGGCCGCATTCAACGGCTCAGACATCCTGCTGCGCGGCCTGGACCTGCAGGCCAGCCTGACCTATGCGCATTCCCTCATCAAGGAAAACGCGGGCTTTGTCAGCGCGCCGGGCGACACCATCGGCAAGCGCCAGCCCAACATACCGCGCTGGCGCGCATCGGCGCTGGCCAGCTACCGCTGGAACCCGCAATGGACCACCAGCGTGGGCGCGCGCTACTCGGGCCCGCAGTTCCGCACGCTGGACAACGCCGACGTCAACGGCTTCACCTACTTTGGCGTCAGCCGGTTCTTTGTGGTGGACGTGCGTGCGCGCTGGCAGATCAGCAAGACGCTGTCGGCCGCGTTCGGCATCGACAACCTGAACAACGACAAGTACTGGAACTTCCACCCCTATCCGCAGCGCAGCTACACGGCTGAGCTGCGGGCCGATTTCTGAGAACATTTCTGAGGACATTCCCATGACCCAAAACCTTCTTTGCAAACCCCTGGCGCTGGCCGCACTCGCGCTGGCTGCCTGTGGTGTACAGGCCCACGTGGTGCTCGAATACCAGGTGGCACCTGCCGGGCGCAGCTACAAGGCCACCTTCAAGGTCGGCCACGGCTGCGGCGCATCGCCCACGCGGCAGATCGCGGTGGACATCCCCGCCGGTGTGCGCGGTGCCAAACCCATGCCCAAACCCGGCTGGGTGCTGGACGTGCAGCGCGCCAAACTGGCCACGCCCTACACCAGCCACGGCCGCACCGTGACCGAGGACGTGGTGCGCATCACCTGGACGGCCAAAACCAAAGACGACTACCTGCCCAACGCCCACTACGACGAATTTGCGCTGGTGGGCCAGCTGCCCGAGAAAGACGGCCCCATGTACTGGCCCGTGACCCAGGTGTGCGAAGAAGGCCGCAACGACTGGACCGAAATCCCCAAACCCGGGCAGAAACTGTCTGACCTCAAAAGCCCGGCCGCGCTGCTGGACATCCTGCCCGGCGCGGGCGCATCCGGCCACAATCATTGAACTGTCAAGGAAACACCATGAACAAACTCATCCAGACCACCACCCTGCTGGCCGTGCTGATCGCCGGCAGTGCCGTCGCCCAGACCGCCGCCGTCAAGGTCGAAGGCGCCTGGGCCCGCGCCAGCGTGCCGGGCCAGATGGGCACCGGCGCCTTCATGAAGCTCACCGCCAAAGACGGCGCCAAACTGGTGGGCGCGTCGTCGCCCGCCGCCGGCGTGACCGAGGTGCACGAGATGAAGATGGAGGGCGACGTGATGAAGATGCGCGCCGTGCCCGCGCTGGACCTGCCCGCGGGCAAGGCGGTGGAGCTCAAGCCGGGCGGCTACCACGTGATGCTGCTGGACCTGAAGGCGCCGCTGGCCAAGGACACCACGGTGCCCCTGACGCTGACCTTCAAGGACGCCAAGGGCGCCGAAAGCAAGCTGGAGCTCAAGGTGCCCGTGGCTGCACGTGCACCCGGCAACCCGGGCGCCGCCGCCATGATGGATGGGCATAAACACTGAGCAGACGGCCTGTGCCCGGCGCAGGCGTTGGGGTAAGCTGTGGGACACCACTACCTGCGGAGCGGCCATGAGCGACAACCCCAACTTCGGCTTCGGCAAATTCGTGCCCGGTTTCGACTTCCTGCAAAACCTGGCCAAGGGCGCCTCGCAGACCATCCCCCAGATGCCCAACCTGGCCAACTGGGTGGCGCCGACGCTCAATGTCGAGGAGCTGGACAAACGGCTTGATGAGCTGAAAGCCGTGCACTTCTGGCTGGACCAGAACTCCAAGGCGCTGGGCGCCACCATCCAGGCGCTGGAGGTGCAGAAGATGACGCTGGCCACGCTCAAGGGCATGAACTTCAACATGGGCGACGTGGCCAATGCCCTGAAGCTCAAGGCCGCCGACACGGTCGTGACCGGCGTGCAGAAGGCGGCCGAAACCGCCGCCACTGCCGCCGGAACGGTGTCGGGCGTGGCGGGCGCCGCTCGGCGCAAAGCCACCGGCAAATCAACCAGCAAGGCCGACCCGGCCGGCGTGGTGGACCCGCTGCAATGGTGGGGCTCGCTCACGCAGCAGTTCCAGCAGATCGCCGCCGGCGCCATGAAAGACGCGGCCAAACAGACCGCCATGGACACCACCAGGAACATGGCCACGGGCCTGGCCAAAGAGGCTTTCAAGGCCGCGTCGGGCGTCGCATCTGGTGTTGCAAAGGCGGGTGCCAAAAAAGCCACGGCCCGCAAGACCACCCGCCGCGCACGATAGAACCATGAAGCTGTTCCCCTGCGGCCACGCCACCCACCCGCAATGGCCCATGGCAGCGGGGCTGGTGCTGGCCCAGCTCAAGGCCCAGATGGCGCTGCGCGACTACGCCAGCACGCCCACGCTGGGGCTGCTGTACATCACCGACCATTACGCTGCGCAGGCGCAGGACATCCTGGAACACCTGAGCGCGGAGCTGCCCGAAGTCACCGACTGGGCCGGCACCGTGGGCGTGGGCATTGCCGCCAGCAATGTCGAATACTTTGACGAACCCGCGCTCACGGTCATGCTGTGCGAGCTGCCGGCCGACCAGTACCGTGTGTTCTCGGGCGTGGCCCCGCTGGGCACCGGCCCCGGCATGGGTTTTGAGCCGCACACCGCGCTGATCCATGCGGACGCGCGCACGCCCGACGTGGCCGACCTGATTGCCGAACTGGCCCAGCGCACGGCCACCGGCTACCTGTTTGGCGGGCTGGCGTCCAGCCGCGGCGACGCGGTGCAGTTTGCCGTGGGCGGCAACGGCAACATCAAGGGCCAGGGCGCGGCCAGCGGCGTGTTCAGCGGCGGGCTGTCGGGCGTGGCGTTTGGCGACGGCGTGGCGCTGGTGTCGCGCGTCACGCAGGGCTGCCTGCCGGTGTCGCCCGTGCATGAGGTGACGGCGGCCGACGGCAACGTCATCACCCGGCTGGACGGCGAGCCCGCGCTGGACGTTTTGCTGCGCGACCTGAACATCACGCTGGACGAACCGCAGGCAGCCATGACGGCCGTGCGCGCCACGCTGGTGGGCCTCACGGAACCGGCGGACCTGGAGCGTGGTGACATGGTGTCGCGCACCGGCAATTTCGGTGTGGACACCCTGGTGCGCCACATCATCGGGCTGGACCCGTCGCGCCGTGGCGTTGCCGTGGCCAGCCCCGTCAGCACCGGCATGCGCATGGCGTTTTGCCAGCGCAACGCGCAGGCCGCGCGGGCCGACCTGGTGCGCATCTGTGCCGAGATCCGCGAAGAGCTGGAGCCCGAGGAAATGAGCCTGCCGGTGGCCGCGGCGCTGGCCGCCCCCGAGGCGCAGGCCGCGCCCAACCCTGCGCGGCGCATTGCCGGTGCGGTGTACGTCAGCTGCGCCGGGCGCGGCGGCCCGCACTTTGGCGGGCCCAGCGCCGAAATGCAGATCGTGCGCCGCGCCCTGGGCGACGTACCGTTGGTGGGCTTTTTTGCGGGCGGTGAAATCGCCCGCCACCACCTGTATGGCTACACGGGC
>CALRZF020000200.1:0-7272 GCA_943372585.1 Ramlibacter sp. 2FC
AAGTTCGCCTGGGCCGTGACTACAGCCCGCAATTCTGGAACCTGACCGTGTTCGATCCGTTCGGCACGAACGGCGTGGGCACCACCCAGACCCTGAACTCCGGTCTCGGCGGCCCCGTTGCAGTCCGCGCTTCCAACAGCATGGGCTACTTCCTGCCCAAGCTCGGCGGCTTCTACGGCCAGATCCAGTACTACCTGGGCGAGAACAACCAGACTGGCGCTGCCACGGAAGACGACGGCAAGGGCGCTGGCCTGCGCTTCGGCTACGCTGCCGGCCCGGTCAACGTTGCTCTGGCTTTCTCCAGCACCAACTACGCTACCGGCGACATCAAGACCACCAACATCGGTGGCCAGTATGACTTCGGCGTGGCCAAGGTCATGGCTCACTACAACCGTGACCGCGTGTCGGCCCCGGCTAGCGTGACCCAAACCGGTTACCTGATCGGTGGCCTGATCCCCCTGGGCGCTGGCGAAATCCGTCTGGCTTACTCGCGCAGCAAGAACAACGCTGCTGTGAACGCCCGTACCAACAAGTACGCTCTCGGCTACGTGCACAACCTGTCCAAGCGTACGGCTCTGTACACCACGTTCGCTCGCGTGAGCAACAGCGGTGGCGCAGCCCAAGCCCTGAACGGCGCCGTGACTGCAGCCAACGCCAAGTCGACCGGCTACGATTTCGGTATCCGTCACAGCTTCTAATTGCTTCGCTGGCCTTGCGCCAGCTTTGCAAGCAGACTGGAAAAGCCGCCTTCGGGCGGCTTTTTTTTTGAGAACATACTTTCAGGCAAGCGAGCGTCAGGGCCGTGCAAAACCGTTGGGGCGTAACGATGTGGTTGGGGTGGCTCGCTTTGCTGGCGGGTTGCTCGGCCGTTCCCCGTACAGTGCCCGCGCCGGATCTGTCCGTGACGCCCTGGGCAAAACAGTCTTCATTGCAGGAGGGGCAATGGCGTCATTACCCGTTGCCTGGGAAGGCGAGCACGCAGTTTGCCTATACGCGCAAGGATGGCCGGGATGCGATGGCTGTCACGTCACTGTCGTCGGCCAGCATGGTGCGCAAACCTGTGCGAGTTGAACCTGCAGAGTTGGGCAACGTCCGGTTCTCCTGGAAAGTGCCTGAGCTGATCGCGCAAGCGGACATGGCGTTGCGGGAGGCTGATGATTCGCCCGTTCGTATTGTTCTTGCATTTGAGGGTGACAGATCCCGGCTTTCAGCCCGCAATGCGGCGCTGTCGGAGCTGGCGCTGGCGCTGACGGGTGAGGAAATGCCTTACGCCACCTTGATGTATGTGTGGTGCAACCAGCGCCCCGTTGGCAGCGTGATCGTCAATCCGCGCACCGATCGCATTCGCAAGCTGGTGGTCGAATCCGGTCGCGGCAAGCTGAACCAGTGGCTCGATTACGAGCGCGATATTCGGGCCGACTACGAAAAAACCTTTGGTGAAGCCCCTGGTGCGCTGGTGGGCATTGGCATCATGACCGATAGCGACAACACCCGTTCGTCGGCCAGGGCCTGGTACGGGCCCGTGCAGCTGCCTCTCGCACAACACCAAGGCCGCTGACCTGATGCCCGCCGCGGCACCTGTCCAGGTGTCCCCGTGGCAACAGGGCTTGCGGGAAACCCCTTTTGACGGAGCAGGCACGCATGCTGCATAGTCTGCCTCTTTCCAATTCAAGAGGGTTCCATGAAGCTCAAACTCGCACTCATCTCCGCAGCCGCCATGGCCGCTATTGCGGCTGCCCCGGCCGTGCAGGCCAAGCCGTTCAAGTGGTCCAGTGCCAGCGACATCCCGACGCTGGACATCCATTCGCAGAACAACGCATTGGGCAATGGCGTGCACGCGGCGGTGTATGACTCCTTGGTGTACTACAACAGCCAGACTTTCAAGCCGGAAGCCCAGCTGGCCACTTCCTGGCGCGAAATATCGCCCACGCAGGTGCGTTTCAACCTGCGCACGGGCGTGAAGTTCAGCGACGGTACGCCGTTCACGGCCGACGATGTGGTGTATTCCATTGGCCGTGCGATGACCAAAACGTCCAACTACGCGGTATATGCGCAGGGCATTGACCGTGTGGTCAAGGTCAACGACTCTACTGTGGACTTCATCATGAAGGGCCCCAACCCGGTGCTGCTGAACCAGCTGACCGAGCTGCGCATCATGAGCAAGGCCTGGGCCGAGAAGAACAAGTCGGTTGAGCCCAAGGACATCCGCACCAAGGACGAGACTTTTGCCCACCGCAATGCCATGGGCACCGGCATGTACATGGTCAAGGAGTGGCAGCCCGACCAGAAGCTGGTGCTGGTGCGCAACCCGAATTACTGGGGCAAGAACGACAGCAACGTCACCGAGATCATCTACACCCCGATCAAGTCCGAAGCCACGCGTGTCGCCGCGCTGCTGTCGGGTGAGGTGGACTTCGTCCTGGACCCCAGCCCCCAAGATCTGGGCCGCATGCGCGCCAACCCGAATCTGAAAGTGATTGACGGCGTCGAAAACCGCACGATCTTCTTCGGCATGGACCAGTTCCGTACCGAACTGCCCGGCTCCAACGTGAAGGGCAAGAACCCGCTGAAGGACGTCAAGGTGCGCATGGCGCTGTACCAGGCCATCGACAGCGACAGCCTGCACCGCGTGACCATGCGCGGCCTGAGCCAGCCCACCGGCACCCTGGTGGCGCCGCAGGTTGCAGGCTGGACCGAAGCGGTGCACAAGCGCTTCCCGTACAACCCCGAAACGTCCAAGAAGTTGCTGGCTGAAGCCGGTTACCCCCAGGGTTTTGAAGTCGACTTTGCCTGCCCCAACAACCGCTACATCAACGACGAGGAAATCTGCCAGGCCGTGACCGCGATGTGGGCCAAGGTGGGCGTCAAGGCCAAGCTGCGCACCCTGCCGCTGGTGACCTACTTCCCCATGATCCAGCGCTACGAGGCCAGCATCTACATGCTGGGCTGGGGCGTGCCGACGTTTGACTCGCTGTACAGCCTTCAGTCGCTCACGCGCACCGTGGGGACGGGTGGCGACGGCAACTACAACGTGGGCCGTTACAGCAACCAGCGCATGGACTACGTGGTTGACCGCATCAAGACCGAAACCGACCTGCCGGTGCGCAACCGCCTGTTGACAGAAGGCCTGCAGCTGAGCAACGACACCGTGTCGCACATTCCGCTTCACAACCAGATCATTCCCTGGGCGCTGAAGAAGAACGTGGATGTGGTGCACCGCGCCGACAACCGCCTGGACTGGCGCCTGATCAAGGTCAATTGATCGTCAACGTGACAAGGGGAAGGCCTGCGGGCCTTCCTTTTCATGGCACATTTAGTTCCTTTAAACCTAAAGGAAATCCCTGTGCTGGCACGGCATTTGCGCTGCTAGCATCGGTCATCCTTTTAGCGTAAACACGAATGTTCGCCTTTATCCTGCAACGCCTCATTCAGGCCGTGATCGTGATGATCACGGTTGCTTTCATTGCTTTTCTGTTGTTCCAGTATGTGGGCGACCCGGTGGTCTTCCTTCTGGGGCAGGACGCCACGCCAGAGCAGATTCGCGAGCTGCGCGCCGATCTGGGCCTGGACAAGCCTTTTTTCGTCCAGTTCGGGCATTTTCTGGTCAATGCGGCGCAGGGTGAGTTCGGTCTGAGCCTGCGCCAGGGCGCCAAGGTGTCGCGCCTGATTGCCGAACGTTTCCCCGCCACGCTGGAGCTGGCGATGGTCGCCGCCTTGATGGCTTTGGTGATCGGTATCCCGATGGGTGTGTATTCGGCCCTGCGCCGCGGCAGCTTTCTCAGCCAGGTGTTCATGACGATCTCGCTGCTGGGTGTGTCGTTGCCCACCTTCCTGATCGGCATTTTGCTGATCCTGGTGTTTGCCGTGGGCCTGGGCTGGTTCCCGAGCTTCGGACGCGGTGAAACCATGCAGATCGGGTGGTGGAGTACCGGCCTGCTCAAGGCCAAGGGCTGGCACCACATTGTGTTGCCCGCCATCACGCTGGCGATCTTCCAGCTCACGCTCATCATGCGGCTGGTGCGCGCCGAGATGCTGGAGGTGCTGCGCACCGATTACATCAAGTTTGCGCGGGCCCGCGGCCTGTCCAACCGCGCCATTCATTTCGGCCATGCGCTGAAGAACACACTGGTGCCGGTCATGACCATCACCGGCCTGCAACTGGGTGGCCTGATCGCCTTTGCCATCATTACCGAGACGGTCTTCCAGTGGCCCGGCATGGGTCTTCTGTTCATTCAGGCCGTGACGTTCGCCGACATCCCTGTGATGGCAGCGTACCTGTGTCTGATTGCGCTGATTTTTGTGGTGATCAACCTCATTGTTGACCTGCTGTACTTTGCGGTAGACCCGCGCCTGCGCCTGGGCAAGGCAGGGGGCCACTGATGCTGGCACCGGTATCGCAGCCTGCGCGCCTGAAGGCCAATGGCCGGGCGTTCGCGCACATCGCGCAGTTCCACCCCGAACTGACCGCTTTGCGGCGTGACCTGCACGCCCATCCCGAGCTGGGTTTTGAAGAGGTCTATACCGCCCGGCGCGTCAAGGAAGCACTGAAGCTGTGCGGCGTGGACGAGATCCACGAAGGCATTGGCAAGACAGGTGTGGTGGCCGTCATCAAAGGCCGCCAGACCGGCAGCGGCCGCATGACCGGCCTGCGCGCCGACATGGACGCGCTCACCATGACCGAGCACAACGACTTTGCCTGGAAATCGTCACGCCCCGGGATGATGCACGGCTGCGGCCATGACGGCCACGTCACCATGCTGGTGGGCGCTGCGCGCTACCTGGCTGAGACACGCAATTTCGACGGCACGGCTGTCCTGATCTTCCAGCCCGGCGAGGAGGGCTTTGCCGGTGCCAAGGCCATGATCGAAGACGGCCTGTTTGATCGCTTCCCGGTCAACGCGGCTTATGCCATGCACAACTGGCCCGGCATGCGGCCCGGCATGGTGGGGCTGAACCCCGGCGCCATGATGGCCGCCGCCGACCGCATCACCATCGAGATCACCGGTAAGGGCGGCCACGGCGCGCATGCCTATCTGACGGTAGACCCGGTGCTGGTGGCGGGCCACATCATTACCGCGGTGCAAAGCATCGTGTCGCGCAATGTCCGCCCGGTGGAGGGTGCCGTCATCAGCCTGTGCGGCATGCAGGCCGGCGACCTGGGTGCCATGAGCGTGGTGCCCGGCAAGGCCACGCTGGTGGGCACCGTGCGCACTTTCAACCCCGAAGTGCAGGACCTGGTCGAGCGCCGGCTGCACGAGCTGTGCAGCGCCGTGGCGCTGGCTTTCGGCGCGACTGCCAGCGTGAAGTACGAGCGCATCTACCCGGCCACTGTCAATTCACCCCGCGAGGCGATGTTTGCCGCCGACGTGGCGCAGTCGCTGGTGGGCGAAGACCATGTGGTGCGGGACATGGAGCCCAGCATGGGCGCAGAGGATTTTTCATTCATGCTGCAGGTCAAGCCCGGCGCTTACCTGCGCATCGGCCAGGGCGGCGAGGGCAGCTGCTTTCTGCACAACAGCCGCTACGATTTCAACGACGACATCCTTCCACTGGGCTCGGCCCTGCATGCCGGCCTGATCGAGCAATCCATGCCGCTGGCCGGCCCCGTTCTTCATGCGTGACAAACGCATTTCTTTTTCCAACCGTCATCCCTTCCACCAGGAGTCAAAGATGAAACTCAAACGCAACCTGATCCCGGCCGCTGTTTTCTGCGCAGTGGCCGCCATGAGCCTGGGTGCATCCGCCCAGACCGTGCGCATTGCCAACCAGGGCGACGCGCTGTCCATGGACCCGCATTCGCTCAACGAGTCGCTGCAACTCACCGTGACGGGCAACGTGTATGAAGGCCTGGTCGGCCGCAACAAGGACCTGAGCCTGGCGCCAGGCCTGGCTACCTCGTGGAAGCAGACCTCGCCCACCGTGTGGCGTTTTGAGCTGCGCCGCGGTGTGCTGTTCCATGACGGCACCCCGTTCAATGCCGACGACGTGCTGTTCTCGTTCGCACGCACCCAGGTGGATGGCTCCGACATGAAGAGCTACACCAACGACTTCAAGGAAGTCCGCAAGATCAACGACTTCACCGTCGAGATCGAAACCAAGGCACCCTTCCCCATCCTGCCCGACGTGATTTCGCTGGTCTACATCATGAGCAAGAAGTGGGCTGAGACCAACCAGGCCCAGCGCCCGGTGGACCGCCGCAAGGGCATTGAAAACGCGGCCTCGTTCCGCGCCAACGGCACCGGCCCGTACCGCCTGCGAGAGCGCCAGCCCAACGTGCGCACGACCTTTGTGCGCAACGGCAACTACTGGGGCAAGATCGACGGCAACGTCAGTGAAGTGATCTTCACGCCCATCGGCAACGACGCCACGCGCGTGGCCGCACTGCTGTCGGGTGAAGTGGACGTGATGGAGCCCGTGCCGGTGCAGGACATCGACCGCATCAACTCAGCCGCCAATGCGCGCGTGCTGGCCGGCCCCGAGCTGCGCACCATCTTCCTGGGCATGGACCAAAAGCGCGACGAGCTGCTGTACTCCAACGTGAAGGGCAAGAACCCCTTCAAGGACAAGCGCGTGCGCCAGGCCTTCTACCAGGCCATCGACATCGACGGCATCCAGAAGACCGTGATGCGCAATGCCTCCAAACCCACCGCGCTGATGGTCGGCCCCGGCATCAACGGCTTCAGCGACGCGCAGAACAAGCGCTTGCCGTATGACGCCGAAGCCGCCAAGAAGCTGCTGGCCGAAGCCGGCTACCCCAACGGGTTTGAAGTAACCATGAACTGCCCGAACGACCGCTATGTCAATGACGCGCGGATCTGCCAGACGGTGGCGGCCAACCTGGCACGCATTGGCGTCAAGATCAACCTGGCTGCAGAAACCAAGGGCACGTATTTCCCCAAGATCCTGCGCCGCGACACCAGCTTCTACATGCTGGGCTGGACGCCGGGCACCTACGATGCGCACAACGCGCTGAATGCCCTGATGGCCTGTGTGGACGACAAGGGCGCCGGCCAGTTCAACCTGGGTGCCTACTGCAACCCCAAGGTGGACGATCTGACCCGAAAGATCCAGTCCGAAACCGACAAGGGCAAGCGCGACGCCATGATCAAGGAAGCGTTTGACGCCCATTCAGCCGACATCGGGCACCTGCCGCTGCACCAGCAGGCACTGGCCTGGGGCCTGTCCAAGAAGGTGGAGCTGGTCCAGCTGGCGGACAACTTCATGCCCTACAAGTGGATCAGCATCAAGAAATAAGCTGCTGAATCCGCGACG
>CALRZF020000201.1:0-7231 GCA_943372585.1 Ramlibacter sp. 2FC
ATGCCCGCCAGGGCTGCAGCCTGCGCATCCAGCACCATGAAGTCCGCCCGCTGGCCGGCAGCCAGGCCGCCCAGCGGCTGCCCGGTAGCGGGCAAGCCACCGTTCAGCGCCCCTTGCAACAGCGCGCCCGCCGTGCTGGCCACGCCAGCGGTCTGCGCCGCCACGTTGCGCTGGCGGCGCGTGAGACGCTGCGAATATTCAAGCAGCCGCAGCTCTTCGCCCAGGCGGCGCGTCACGTGGCTGTCCGAGCCGACAGACCAGCGCCCGCCCTGCCCGGCCCAGCCCCCATAGTCAAACACGCCGTCGCCCAGGTTGGCTTCGGTGCTGGGGCAGATCACCACCGATGCACCACGGGCGTGCAGCCCTTGCAGTTCATCGGGCGTGGTGTGGGTGGCATGCACCAGGTTCCAGCGGGCGTCCACCGGCGCATGGTTCAGCAGCCATTCAATCGGGCGCTGTCCGTGGTGGGCCACGCAGTCGTCCACCTCCTGCAGTTGCTCCGCGATGTGGATGTGCACCGGCCAGCCGGCGGCCTGCGCAGCCTGGGCCGCTTCTGCCAGCGCCGCCGGGTCCACGGCGCGCAGCGAATGCAGTGCGATGCCGGCATTGATGTCCCGCAGTCGCAGCGCGTTCACGGCCTGCGCGATGCGCAACACGCTGTCCGGCGTGCCGGCAAAGCGGCGCTGGTCTTCGCGCAAGCCCGTCGCGCCAAAGCCCGCGCGCATGTAAAGCGTGGGCAGCAGCGTCAAGCCCATGCCGGTGGCCTGTGCTGCACGCACCAGCGCCAGCGACATCTCCAGCGGGTCCGTATAGGCGCGACCCTCGGTGTCGTTGTGCAGGTAGTGAAATTCGCACACCTGCGTATAGCCACCTGCCAGAAGCTCTGCATACAGCTGCGTGGCAACTGCTTCCAGCTGCTCGGGCGTGATGCGTAAAGCGGCGCGGTACATGCGGTCGCGCCAGCTCCAGAAGTCGTCTTTGCCGCTGCCCTGCTCCGTCAGGCCCGCCATGGCGCGCTGGAAGGCATGGCTGTGGGCGTTGACAATGCCCGGCAGCACCGGACCGGTCAGCACAGTGGCACCATCTGCGCTGCTGTGGGGCGTGATGGCTCGCCAGGTGCCGTCGCCGGCCACGTCCAGCCGCACATCAAAGGCCCAGGCACCGTTTACCCAGGCCTGCGACGCGAAGAAGGCGGCTTCAGCGTGCATACAGTGCCCGCGCTGCATCCAGCGCCCCGGTCACCATGGCCTGCAGAACGGGCTGGATGGCGGCAGCCTTGGCCTCGTCATAGGCAAACGGCGCCACTTCCTGCATGTACAGGCTCTGGCACTTTTCCAGCTGCACGGCGTGGACGCGGCTGGCCGGCTGGCCGTAGTGACGCGTGATGTAACCGCCCTTGAAGCGGCCGTTGACCACACTGCTCACACCAGCCACGTCGCGGCAGGCCTCAGCAACTGCAGCCGTGATGGACGCATGCGCGGCAGCACCGCTGGCCGTGCCGATGTTCAGGTCCGGCAGGCGGCCTTCAAACAGCCAGGGGATTTCGCTGCGGATGCTGTGGGCGTCCCACAGCAGCGCAAAACCGTGCTGCGCCTTGATGCGATCCAGCTCGCCACGCAATGCGTCGTGGTAGGGCTGCCAGTACGTGTGGCGCCGCTGCAGCCGCTGCGCAGCGTCAGGCACGGCGCCATCCACGTACAGCGGATCCCCCGTGAAAAAGCGTGTCGGGCACAGCTCGGTGTTGGACGCACCCGGGTACATCGGCGCATCATCAGGCGGCCGGTTCAGGTCTATCACGTAGCGCGACACCTGCGGCACGATCAGGCTGGCACCCATGCCGCGCACAAAACCATACAGGCGCTCCAGGTGCCAGTCGGTGTCTTCCACGGCCAGCGCGCGCGGCACATAGCCGGGCTTCAGCGCTTCGGGTATCTGGGTGCCGACGTGCGGCATGCTCACCAGCAGCGGTACGCTGCCCCGGTGCAGTTCAAAGCTCATGTGGGCTGCCCTCTGTAGACGGTTTGCAGGCGCGCATTGGCGCCGATGGCATAGCTCAGTTGCGCAGGATGGGCCACGTCCCACAGCACAAAATCGGCGCGCAGGCCGGCGGCCAGCATGCCCCGGTCGTCCAGACCCAGCGCCTGCGCGGCATGAAGCGTCACGCCCGCCAGCGCCTCCTCGGGTGTCAGCCGGAACAAGGTGCACGCCATGTTCAGCATGAGCAGCAGCGACGTGCACGGCGAGCTGCCGGGGTTGCAGTCGGTGGACACCGCCATGGGCACGCCGTGCTCGCGCAGCAGCGCAATGGGCGGCACACGCGTTTCACGCAGAAAGTAAAACGCGCCGGGCAGCAGCACCGCCACAGACCGCGCGCGTGCCATGGCGGCGGCGCCCTCGGCACTGAGCCATTCCAGGTGGTCGCAGCTCAGGGCGCCAAACTGCGCGGCCAGTTGCGCGCCGCCGCTGTCGCTCAGTTGCTCGGCATGCAGCTTCACCGGCAGCCCCAGTGCATGCGCCGCCTCAAACACACGCTGCGTCTGTGCCGGGCTGAAGGCGATGCGCTCACAGAACGCATCCACCGCATCCACCAGGCCCAGCGCATGCAACTCGGGCAGCATGCGCAGCACTTCGTTCAGGTAATCGTCGGTGCGCCCGGCAAACTCGGGTGGTACCGCGTGGGCCGCCAGGAACGTGGTGCGCACGTCGACCGGCAACTCACCCGGCAGCGAGCGCGCCACCTCCAGTGTCTTGCGTTCGTGTTCCAGAGCCAGGCCGTAGCCCGACTTGATCTCCACCGTCGTGACGCCTTCGTTGGCCAGCGCCTTGAGCCGCGGCAGGCTTTGGGCGCGCAGGCTGTCGGCGCTGGCGTTGCGCGTGGCCTGTACGGTGGAGGCGATGCCGCCGCCGGCGCGGGCAATGTCTTCATAGCTGGCGCCGTTCAATCGCATTTCAAACTCGTTGGCCCGGTCGCCGCCATAAACCAGGTGCGTGTGGCAATCGATCAGGCCAGGGGTCACCAGCGCGCCGCCCGCGTCGTGGCGCTGGGTGCACTGGTCCACCAGCGCCTGCGGCAGCGCCTCATGCGGGCCCACCCAGGCGATATGTTCTCCCTGCACCACCACCACGGCGTCTTCCACCAGACCATAGGGCTCGCCCCATTCAGGCTGCATGGTGGCTACCCGGCAATTGCTCCAGATTTCCGTGTTCATACGCTCACCTCCATCCACAACCCATCGCTGCCCTGCACCGCAATGGCCTCGCCGCCCAGGCGCCACGCCAGGGTGTGCGGGGGCAAGGTCTGCTCGCCCAGCAGCACGGGCGCAGACACCGCATACACCGCCTGCAAAAACGCAGGCGCCGCCGCGAGAAGCATCGGTGTCTGTACCCGCTGCAACACCGCATCCCCACCGCGCACCATCAGGTTGAAGTCCTGCGTGGCGCCGCCCAGCAAAGTGCATTGTGTGTCGGCGCCACCGTCAAAGGCCAGCGGGTCGCTCGCTGGCGTCAAGGCATGTACCTGCCGATTTACCACCAGCCGCACACCTGCGCCGGACAGCACGGCAAAGCAGCGCTGCACGCCGACAAACCGCGAGAACGGCCCGTCAGCCTGCACCTCGGCCACAGACAAGCGCACCCGCCAGTCTGTGGCCGACGGCCAGGCCAGCAGCTCACGTGTGGTGCCGCCGCCGTTCTTCCATGCCTGGGGCTGCACGCTGCCCAGAGAAACAACTTGCCAGCTCATGCCTGAAACTGCCCCGCAAAGCTGTAGCGGGTGCCCGGGTACACCAGCCGCGCCACGCTGGCCACGTGGGCGCCGCTCACGGTGCGGCGCATCATGGCCAGGCAGGGCTCGGTGCGCTTGATGCCCAGCTGCTTGGCCTCGTCCGACGTGGGCAGGCAGGCTTCGATGTTGTAGCTGGCCTCGGTCAGCGGCGCGCATTCCAGCAGGTGGTGGGTCGGCGTGGTCTGGGTGAAATCCAGATTTATGTAGCCGGGCGCGGCCGCCGGGTTGACGTAGCGATCTTCGTACTGGATGGGTACGCCGTTTTCCAGGTGGATCAGGATGGTGTGGAACACCTTGTCGCCCGGCTGCAGCCCCAGCGATTGCGCGAGATCGGCGCCGGCCTTTTCCTGCGCCACCAGCAGCACGCGCGTGGTGTGCACGTGGCCGCGTTCGGCCACTTCCTCATGGATGTCGCGGATGGTCAGGCGCGACGAGATGCGGTGCAGCTCGGCCACCCGCGTGCCCGAACCCTGCACCCGGGTGACCAAGCCCTCGGCGGCCAGCTCGCGCAGCGCGCGGTTGACTGTCATGCGCGCCACGGCGAACTGCTGCGCCAGCGCGGATTCACTGGGCACAGGGTCGCCCGGGCGCCATTGCCCACTGCTGATGTGGCCCTTGATGAAGGCCTTGACCTGTTCGTAAGCCGGCAGATCGGTTTTTTCCATGCGCCAAGAATACCCCAGTTGACACAAGTTGTATAGACAACTACAGTTTGCCGAAATTGACTGACCTGAATCATCCGCCCGCAGGAGCCGCCATGTCCGACCTTTCGCAAACCCCCTTCCTGGCCAGCAAGGCCCGACCGGTACGCGCACCGCGCGGCAGCGCCATCAGCTGCGCCAACTGGCAGATCGAAGCCGCCTATCGCATGATCCAGAACAACCTGGACCCCGAGGTGGCCGAGAACCCCGACGAGCTGGTGGTGTACGGCGGCATCGGCAAGGCGGCGCGCAACTGGCCGTCGTTTGACGCCATTCTGGATTCGCTGCGCAAGCTGGCGCCCGATGAGACGCTGCTGATCCAGTCGGGCAAACCGGTCGGTGTGTTCCGCACCCACACGGGCGCACCGCGGGTGCTGCTGGCCAACTCGAACCTGGTGCCCAAGTGGGCCAACTGGGACCACTTCAACGAGCTGGACCGCGCGGGCCTGATGATGTACGGCCAGATGACGGCCGGCAGCTGGATCTACATCGGCAGCCAGGGCATCGTGCAGGGCACGTATGAAACCTTTGTGGAAGCGGGCCGGCAGCACTTCAACGGCGACCTGGCAGGCCGCTGGATCCTCACCGCGGGCCTGGGGGGCATGGGCGGCGCACAGCCGCTGGCCGCTACATTCGCCGGCGCCTGCTCGCTGAACATTGAGTGCCAGCAAAGCCGCATCGACTTCCGCCTGCGCACAAAGTACCTGGACAAGCAGGCCAAGGACCTGGACGACGCGCTGGCGCTGATTGCCCACCACACCAGCCGCAAAGAGGCGGTGTCCATTGGCCTGTGCGGCAATGCAGCCGACATCGTGCCCGAGCTCGTAAAGCGTGCGCAAAACGGTGGGCCGCGCCCCGACATCGTCACCGACCAGACCTCGGCCCACGACATCATCAATGGCTACCTGCCCAGCGGCTGGACGGTGGACCAATGGCAGGCCGCGCAGAAAGACCCGGCCCAGCATGCCAGGCTCACGCAGGCCGCCGGTGAGTCCTGCGCCGCGCACATCCGCGCCATGCTGGCCTTCCACGAAATGGGCATCCCCACGGTGGACTACGGCAACAACCTGCGCCAGGTGGCCAAGGACTTTGGCGTGGCCAATGCGTTTGATTTCCCCGGCTTTGTGCCCGCCTATGTGCGCCCGCTGTTCTGCAAAGGCATCGGCCCCTTCCGCTGGGTGGCGCTGAGTGGTGATCCGGAAGACATCCGCAAGACCGACGCGAAGATGAAAGAACTGTTCCCCGACAACAAGCACCTGCACCGCTGGCTGGACATGGCGGGCGAACGCATTGCCTTCCAGGGCCTGCCCGCGCGCATCTGCTGGATCGGCCTGGGCGAGCGCCACCTGGCGGGCCTGGCCTTCAACGAAATGGTGAAGTCCGGCGAGCTCAAGGGCCCCATCGTGATCGGCCGCGACCACCTGGACAGCGGCTCGGTCGCGTCCCCCAACCGCGAGACCGAAGCCATGAAGGACGGCAGCGATGCCGTGAGCGACTGGCCGCTGCTCAATGCCCTGCTCAACACCGCCAGCGGCGCCACCTGGGTCAGCCTGCACCACGGCGGCGGCGTGGGCATGGGCTATTCGCAGCACAGCGGCGTGGTGATCTGCGCTGACGGCACGCAAGAGGCCGCCGAAAAGCTGGGCCGGGTGCTGTTCAACGACCCGGCCACCGGTGTGATGCGGCATGCAGACGCAGGCTACGACATCGCCAGACAAAGCGCCAAAGACAACCACCTCAACCTGCCGATGCTCGGATGACACTCACCCTCGTTCCCGGGCAGCTCACGCTGGCCCAGCTGCGCCAGCTGTGCAGCCCCACGCCGCCGCAGGTGGCGATTGATCCGGCCTGCCGCGACGGCATTCGCGCCAGTGCCGCGCTGGTGAAAAAAGCCACCGAGGGTGACGCCGCCGTCTATGGCGTGAACACCGGCTTCGGCAAGCTGGCCATGAAGCGCATTGCGCGCGAAGACCTGGCCACGCTGCAGCTCAAGCTGCTGCGCTCGCACGCCGTGGGCGTGGGCGAGCCCATGAGCGAGCGCGTGGTGCGCCTGATATTGGTGCTCAAGGCCACCAGCCTGGCGCGCGGTTATTCGGGCGTGCGTGAAGAGGTGGTCGACGCGTTGATTGCGCTGCACAACGCAGGCGTGATCCCCGTCATCCCCTGCCAGGGCTCGGTCGGCGCATCGGGCGACCTGGCGCCACTGGCCCACCTGTGCCTGCCGCTCATTGGAGAAGGCGAGGCTTTTTACAGGGGCGAACGCATGTCCGGCGGCGACGCCCTGTCCAAGGCGGGCCTGAAGCCCATCGCCCTGGGCGCCAAGGAAGGCCTGGCGCTGATCAACGGCACGCAGGTCTCGGCCGGGTTGGCCATAGAAGCCCTGCTGGCCACCGACCGGCTGTTTGAAGCCGCTGTGATTTCCGGCGCGCTGACGCTGGACGCCGCGCGCGGCAGCGACGGCCCGTTTGACCCGCGCATCCACGCCGTGCGCGGCCAGCCGGGGCAGATCGACTGCGCGGCGGCTTATCGCGCACTGATGGTGGGCAGCGCCATCCGCGCCTCGCACCTGGAAGGGGACGACCGCGTACAAGACCCCTACTGCCTGCGCTGCCAACCCCAGGTGATGGGCGCCTGCCTGGACCAGATGCGCTACGCGGCGCAGGTGCTGGTGCGCGAGGCCAACGCCGTCACCGACAACCCGCTTGTGTTTGAGGGGCTGATGGTGTCGGGCGGCAACTTCCATGCG
>CALRZF020000202.1:0-7227 GCA_943372585.1 Ramlibacter sp. 2FC
TCAAGGCCGGCAACCTCAAGGTACTGGCACTGACCGACATCCGCCGCAACAAGCTGCACCCCGAATGGCCGGTTCTTGAGGAGACCATGCCCGGCCTGGGCTACGACAGCGTGTTCGGCCTGATCGGCCCGCGTGGCCTCCCGCCCGAGATCCTCAAGGCACTGCATGCCGACATCGCGCGCGTGCTGGCCGACCCGGCCATCACCCAGCAGCTGGAACGCCAGTCCATGGCCATGGTGGCGTCGTCGCCGCAGGAATTCGCGGCCACCATCCGCCGCGAGGTCGACTACTGGAAGCAGGCCGTCAAGCAGTCGGGCGCCAGTGTCAACTGACGCCACGCTCTTCGAGAAGATCTGGCGCCGCCACGTGGTGGCGGATCTGGGAGAGGGCTTCACCCTGCTGCATGTGGACAGGCACGTGCTGCAGGACTTCAACGGCAACGCCTTCACCCGGCTGGCCGGGCGCGGCCTGCGGGTGCGCAACCCCGAGCTGACGTTTGCCACGCCCGACCATTCGGTCGCGACCGACCCGCGCACCGCCGACCCGATGCAAAACGCCAACCCCCACGTGATCGCGCTGCGGCGCGACACGGGCCAGTTCGGCGTGCGCCTTTTCGACGTAGGCCAGCAGGGCCACGGCATCGTGCATGTGATCACGCCCGAGCTGGGCATTGCGTTGCCGGGCCTGACGGTGGCCATTGGCGACAGCCACACCTGCACCCACGGTGCGTTGGGCGCGCTGGCTTGGGGTGTGGGGCAGGGCGAGCTGCTGCACATCCTGGCCACGCAGACCTGCGTTCAACACAAGCCCCGCACCATGCGCGTGACGCTGGACGGCACGCTGCCACCCGGCATCGGCGGCAAGGACCTGATCCTGTACCTGATCGGGCAGCTGGGCGCTGCTTACGGTAACGGCTACGCCGTGGAATACGCCGGCAGCGCCGTGCGCGCGCTGACCATGGAGGCGCGCTTTACCCTGTGCAACATGTCGGTCGAGTGGGGTGCCCGCTACGGCATGATCGCGCCCGACGACACGGCCTTCGCCTGGCTGGAAGGCCGGCCCTACGCACCCCAGGGCGCGCTGTGGGACTCAGCGGTGGCCGACTGGCGCACGCTGGCCAGCGACGCGAATGCGCGCTTTGACCATGAGGTGCGGCTGGACGTGAGCGGGCTGTTGCCGCAGGTGACCTGGGGCAACACGCTGGACATGGTGTTGCCCATCGACGGCCGCATGCCCGACCCGGCGGCAGAGCCAGACGCCGGCAAGCGCGCCGGCATGGAGGCTGCCATGCACTACATGGCGCTTGCGCCCGGCCAGGCGATTGAGGGGCTGCCCATCCAGCGTGTTTTTATCGGCTCGTGCACCAACAGCCGCAT
The DNA here is from genome assembly GCA_943372585.1 of Ramlibacter sp. 2FC. Classification (GTDB taxonomy): domain Bacteria; phylum Pseudomonadota; class Gammaproteobacteria; order Burkholderiales; family Burkholderiaceae_C; genus RAM1. Next base: position 1,377 of record CALRZF020000202.1, read on the forward strand.
CACCGATTTGCGTGCCGCCGCTGCCGTGGTGCGCGGCCGCCATGTGGCGCCGGGTGTGCAGGCCTGGGTCGTGCCTGGCTCTGAACAGGTGCGGCGCGAGGCGCAGGCCGAAGGGCTGGACCAGGTGTTCATGCAGGCGGGCTTTGACTGGCGCACGCCCGGCTGCTCGATGTGCCTGGGCGGCAATGGCGACACCATCGGCCCCGGCGAGCGCGCCGTGTCCACCGCCAACCGCAACTTCGCCGGGCGGCAAGGCCCCGGCAGCCGCACGCACATTGCCGGGCCGCAGCTGGCCGCGGCGTCGGCCTGCGCCGGCTACATCACCGACCCGCGCAAGCTGGCCGGGGCAGGGGGCTGACATGGCGGCACTGGTCAACCTCAGCGGCCCCGCTGCACCCCTGCTGCTGCAGGACATCAACACCGACATCATTGCGCCGCTGGTGCGCGGTGCCGGCGGCGGCATGCAGCCTGCGGGCGTGCGCACGCAGGCCGAACTGGCGCAGCGTTTGTTCGGCCCCTGGCGTTACGGCGCTGATGGTCAGGAGCAGCCCGATTTCATCCTGAACCAGCCGCCCTTCCGGCAAGCGCGTTTTCTGGTGGCCGGGCCCAACTTCGCGTGCGGCAGCTCGCGCGAGACGGCGGCCACCATGCTCAATGCCTTTGGCATCCGCTGCGTGATCGCACCGAGCTTCGGGCTGATCTTTCATGACAACTGCTTTCGCAACCACATGCTGCCGCTGGTATTCGACTGGTCCACCGTGCAGCGGCTGGCTGCGCTGGCGCAGCAGGGCGCGGACTTTCATCTGGACCTGCAGGCCTGCACCCTGACGCCGCCAGACGGCCAGCCCATCAGCTTCAGCCTGCCGGACTTTCGCCGCCAGATCTTGCTGCAAGGCGCCGACGAGGTGGCTGTGACGCTGGCGCGTGAGGCGCAGATTGCGGCCTACCAGGCGCGAACGCGCGCTGAGCGGCCCTGGGAATGGCTGGACGGCACGGCGGCGCTGCGCTGATTTCGGCCTACCCGCTTTTTACTCGCGGTAAGACCCGTCCCTGCGATCCAGCAGCCGCAGCAAGGCAGGCCAGTCGGTGTCGTAGGCGCTGCGCCCGGGCCGGTCCAGAACGCAGGCTACTTTCTCTGCGATCGCCGGGTCGCATTCAATCACCTCGATGCCACCACCCAGCGCCCTGACCTGGGCTTCGCAGGCGCGCTCCAGGTAGTACAGCTGCTCGAACGCATCGCGGATGGTGGTGCCGGCTGCCAGTAGCCCGTGGTTGCGCAGGATCATGGCCTTGTGGTTGCCCAGGTCGCTCACCAGGCGCGCCTGCTCGGCGGTCTCCAGCGCTACGCCTTCGTAGTCGTGGTAGCCGATGCGGTTGTGAAACCGCATGGCGTGCTGCGTCAGGTTCAGCAGGCCGCGCTTTTGCGCGGCCACGGCCAGGCCTGACGCCGTGTGGGTGTGCAGCACGCACAGGAAATCAGGCCGCGCGCGGTGCACGCAGCTGTGGATCAGAAAGCCGGCCGGGTTGATGCCCATGCCGGTGGGGTCCAGGATCACGTTGCCGTCCAGGTCCACCGTCACCAGGCACGAGGCCGTCACTTCGTCAAACAGCACGCCGTACGGGTTGATCAGGAAATGCGACGTGCCGGGGATCTTGGCCGTGAAGTGGGTGTAGATCTGGTCCGTCCAGCGGTAATGGTCGGCCAGCCGGAAGGCAGCGGCGAGATCCACGCGTTGCTGCCATTCGGTAGCGCTGACCTGTGCGCGGGTCGCGGGATAGCTGAGTTGTTTCATGGGTTGTATTACTCGCAGTCTTGCGCTTCGGCGGGGGCCAGCCGCGCCAGGAACCGGTCCAGCGTGTCGTAAATCTCGCCCGTGAGTTCAGGGCCCAGGTCGGTGTCCAGCGCCTGGTACACGGCTTCAATGCGCGGCTTCATCTGGCGGAACATGGTGCGGCTGGTGGGCGTGAGCGACACCATCACGCGCCGCTGGTCGTGCGCCAGCCGTTCGCGCGCGACCAGGTCCATGGCCTCCATGCGCGCCAGCACGCCCGTGAGGCTGGGGCTGGAGATATGGCAGATGGCGCCGATCTGCCGTGGCTCCAGCGGGCCGCCTGACTCAATGGCGCGCAGCACACGGTACTGCTGCTCGGTGATGCCGTAGGTGTTGAGCACGGGGCGAAAACGCGCCAGCAGGCGCTCGCGGGTTTGCAGCAACAGCAGCGGCAGGTTGCGGCGGGCGGGGCGCGTGGGTTGGGTTTTGGGGGGCAGGGTTGGCATGGCTCTGGCAAATGAGCGCCCGGACCTTCAGAAGGGGTAGGCCTGCGGCGCAGCCTGGATTGTGATGGAGCGCAGGTCGGTGAATTCCTGGATCGCCGCCTTGCCGCCAAAGCGGCCATAGCCGCTGGCCTTGACGCCGCCAAAGGGCAACTGCGGCTCGCTCTTCACGGTGGGGCCGTTGATGTGGCACACGCCGCATTCCAGCCGCTGCGCGACCTGCAGCGTGCGCGTGATGTCGCTGCCAAACACCGAGCCGGCCAGGCCGTACTCGGTGTCGTTGGCCACCCGCACGGCTTCGTCCAGGTCGCGCACGCGCACCACAGCAGCGATCGGGCCGAAAGATTCCTCGTCATAAATGCGCATGCCCGGTTTCACATGGTCGATCACCACCGGCGCCATGCGCGAGCCCTCGCGGCGCGCGGGGACCAGCACGGTGGCGCCGCGCTGCTGGGCGTCCAGCACCAGCTGTTCGACCTTTTCTGCGGCGGCGCAGCTGATCAGGCTGTCAAACAGCGGGCCGTTGTTGTGTGCTGCCGTGCCGCCCAGCGCTGCGGCCTTGGCGGCCAGCGCCTGGACAAAACGATCGGCAATGCCGTCTTCCACCACGATGCGCTCGGTGGACATGCAGATCTGGCCCTGGTTCATGAAAGCGCCGAAGGCCGCGGCGTTGACGGCCTGGTCCAGGTCGGCATCGCGCAGCACCACCAGCGGCGACTTGCCGCCCAGCTCCAGCAGCGCAGGCTTCAGGTAGCGGCCTGCCAGCGCGCCGATGATGCGCCCCACCTGGGTGGAGCCTGTGAAGTTGACGCGGCGCACGCCGGGGTGGGCGACCAGCGCCTCCACGATCTGCGGCGCCACCGCGGCGTCGTGGGTGACGATGTTGACCACGCCCTCAGGAAAGCCCGCGTCGCGCAGCAGCTGGATCAGCAGCCAGTGGCTGCCCGGGCACACCTCTGACGCCTTGAGCAGCACGGTGTTGCCACAGGCCAGCGGCATGACCAGCGCGCGAAGCCCCAGCAGCAGCGGTGCATTCCACGGTGCGATGCCCAGCACCACGCCGGCAGGCACGCGCACGGTCATGGACAGGCAGCCGGGCAGGTCAGACGGAATGGTCTCGCCGCCGATCTGCGTCGTCAGCGCGGCAGCCTCGCGCAGCACGCCGATGCCAGCGCGCACATTGAACTGCGCCCACGCCACGGATGTGCCGGTCTCGGCCACCATGCAGGCTACAAAGTCAGCAGCGCGCTCTTGCAGCAAGGCCGCCGCCGCGTTCAGGAACTCGCGCCGCTGGTTGGGGCCAGTGCGCGACCAGGCGGGAAACGCCTGCGCCGCAATGTCGGTTGTATGTACTGCCTGCGCGACCGTGGCTGCGGTGGCGATGGTGACAACGCCGCCGCCCACCGGGTCGCGGCGCTCAAACGTCGCACCGCCCGGAAAACTCAATGCCTCGATCATGAAATTTTGTCTTGCGTTCATAGGGGTGAAACACGCGCATGGAGCAGGGCGCTGCGGCCTTCGCGCAGGGCCTGCATGCAGCGTGCAATGGCAGCGTCGGCTTCGGCGGGGTCCGACAGCCGCTCGCCATGGGCGCCCGCGGCTTCGGCCACGGCGGCATAGTCCATGCCCGCGGGCAGGCGCGAGGCAAATTCGTTGGTCTCGCGGGCCTTGCCGCGCGGGTACATGCGCAGCACGGATTCCTTCACGGCCGACCAGCCGCTGTTGTCCAGGATCACCGTGAAGATGGGCAGGTTGTATTCGCTTGCGACGGCGTACATCGCGCTCGGGTTGTTGAAATAGAACGTGCCGTCGCCCACGATGTGCACCACATTGCGCCCGGGCTGGGCCAGCTTCATGCCCAGCGCGGTGCCGCCCGAAAAGCCCAGGCCGCCGCCGGGCAGGCCGATCAGCGTGCCGGGCTCGGTGCGCGGGATCTGGTCGAACACAGCCAGCGTGTTGCGTATGCCTTCGTTGAGCACGATGTCCTGCGGCGCCAGAGCCCGGCCTACTGCGGCGCACAGGTACTGCGGGTTGATGGCCTCAGGGCTGCCGGGGTCGGCTGCCGCCTGGGCCACGCGCTGCGTGCGCTGGGCGTGCGCTTGTGCCAGCCGCTGCAGGCGGGTCGCCACGCGTTCCTGAAAGGCCGGTGTGGCCAGCGCCTGCACCGCTTCGATCAGCTGCGCCAGCATTTGCACGCTGTCGCCTTCGATGCGTGTGTTGGCGGCAAAGCCCCACATGGGCATGTCGCGCTTGAGCGCGTCAATGTCCATCTGCGCCCACCACGCATTCGGGTTCACGCGGGTGGTCTTGGGCACCCACGGCACGTCCACGTCCAGCATCAGGCCGAAGTCGGCCTTCTCGGCAAAGGGGCCGGGCAGGTAGCCGCCAAAGCACGGTGAGTCGCGGCGGATGTTCAGGTGCACGGTGTTGAACTCACACACGCGCATGCCGGTGAGCAGGGCCAGTTGTTCCACCAGCGCCGGCGCTGCGGCGTTGCGCCCGGCGTAGGCGGTAACCAGCAACGGGTCGGTGCTGTCGACCAGCTTTTGCGCGATGCGCTGGATCTGGGCGGGGTCGGCCCGGCCGGCGCGCACCGGCGCATGCCGCGCCGGTGGGAAGGCCGCAATCTCATTCGGCGGGCAGGGGGCAGCCAGCGCTTCGCGCGGCAGCATCAGGTACACCGGGCCCGGCGGGTCGCTGTGCATGACCGAATGGGCCCGTGCGATCACCTCGCCCGCGGTAGACGGCCAGGGCAGGGTGTATTCCCACTTCACATAGGGGCGCACCACGCTGCCCTGGTCAAAGGGCTCCTGCACAAAATGCACGTAGGTGTCGCGCCCGCCCTCTACCCCGTTGAATGTGGTGGCCGGCGCGCGGCCCGCCATCAGCAGCACCGGTATGCGGGCCCTGAACAGGTTGTGCAGCGCCATGGCTGAATTGGCGGTGCCAGCGTCCACATGCACCAGCACGGCCTGGCCGCGGCCGGTGGCAGCCGCGTAACCGCCCGCCATGTGGACCGCCACGTTTTCATGCGGGCACAACACGATGTTGGGCAGCGGCCGGCCTTCGGTGCGCCACCGGGCCATCTCCTCGATCAGCGGTGCGTGGTCGGTACCCAGGTTGCAAAACAGGTGCTCGACGCCGTAGTCCACCAGCGCCTGCAGCAGGTGGTGCGACGCGCTGCGCGCCTCCTGCGGTGCGTCGTGCTCATTTGGCATTGCTCAACCCTGCGGCGCGCACGGCGGGCGCAAACGCTTTTTGTTCATTGACGATACGCTGGCGCACCACATCAGGTCCGCCGGAGCCGGTTTCGTGGCCCAGTTTGGCAAAGGCTTCCCGCGTGGCCGGCAGCGCCATGAAGCGGCCGAGCTCGGCAGCCACGCGCGTGACGATCTCCGGCGGCGTTTTGGCCGGGGCATACAGGCCCAGCCAGACTTCGAACTCGGTGCCGGGGTAGCCGGCTTCTTCCATGGTGGGCACGTCGGGCATGAAGCGCGAGCGCTGGCTGGACGCCACCGCCAGCGGGCGCAGCGTGCGGGCCTGCAGCTGGCCTGCCACGGGCGCCAGGTCCGCCAT
>CALRZF020000203.1:0-7184 GCA_943372585.1 Ramlibacter sp. 2FC
CGCGCACTCAATGTGACCGCCGAACGCCCGCATCACGCGCTGGCAATACGACAGGCCCAGGCCCGTGCCACCCGACTTGCCCACCGAGCGAAACGGCTCGAACAGTCCCGCCAGCGATTCAGGCGGAATACCCGGGCCGCTGTCGCGCACCTTCACCTGGTTGCGCGCGACGGTGATCGTCAGGCGCGCGTCGGGATACTGGGCGCGGTAGTAAAGCGCGTTCTTGATGAGGTTGAACAGCACGAACAGATAGGCGGTTTCATCCCCGCGGAAGATGAAATCCTCCACCACCTCGACCTGCACGCTGCGCCGCGCCTCGTCGTCCTCGTAGCTGTATTCCTGCACGGCTTTTCGGGTGGATTCGGCCGCCGACAGGTGGGCAAACCCCGCTGTGTCCAGCGGCTTGGCGCTGACTTCGTCCAGCGTCATGGCAATGACCTGCAGGCCGCGGTTGACCGCGGTCTCGCTTTCGGCCAGGTGCCGGTACAGCGCCTCGACCTCCCGGCTGCCCAGGGCCTGGGCCTGCGCGGCAGCACCGGGCGCAGGCAGCGCCTGCTGGATGTTGTGCAGGCTGTGCTTGAGCTGCGACAGCGGGTGGCGCATTTCGTGCGCGATGGAACCAGCCAGCGCCTGCGTGGCGCGCAGCTTGCGCTCGGCGTCGATCTGCTCGGTGGAGAACTTGAACAGGTTGCCGCCGATGACGATGAGGATGAACGCTGGCAACTGCGCGATCAGGTCCATGGGCAGGCGCGGGTTGGGTGTGATGCCGATGTAGATGCCAACTGCTATGGCGATGCCCACGACCAACATGAGCAGCGTGTTGCGCCAGTCCGTCAACAAAACGAGGAAACAGATGGTGATGAACGCGTTGGAGATCGCGGGCACACCGCCTCCGCGCTGCAATGCGACAAGGGTTGTGAAGCACGGCAGGCAATAAAGCAGAACAAAGTACGAATACGCGATGTAGTAAGGCTTGAGCTTTTCCGGCCATTGCTCCTTCAGGGCGAGCCCAAGGAAAAGCACGATCGCAATGGCTCGAAGTGCCAAATCGTCAAGAAGCTGGGGGTTGGGCCGCGTAAACCGGATGAAATAGAACAACAGGCAGGAAAAAAGGCCTACGTAGCCCATGTACTTGAGCCTGGGCGGCCCATAGGCGTGGTACGCCCTGTAATGCTCATAGAGCCTAAGCAATGCATTCATACTGTCCCTGCCCTGTTGTTCTGTTCAGCTGAACAAGCTCGTATTCAGCCATTTGTTTTTCTGTGTCGCTACCCGCCAGGGCCATCAATACCTTGGGGACGGGGCCATAGATCAACGAATACGTTTCGCCGTTATTGTTCCATGCCTCCTTGACAGCCACGTTGAATCCGAACCGTCGGTACAACCTGCCCAGCAAAGGGGTACAGGTGGCGAACAAATGTTCAATATCCACAGTACGGACCAGATGCAGCAGGGTCAGAAAAAGGCAACGTTTCAACAGCTCTGGGCCCGCCCGGTACTGCGGTGCAAGCACCAGGCGCCCGACCTCCCAACTTCCGTCGTCAGCATTGATCTGGTGGCGCTGCAGTATGGGACCGCCAGGCGCGAGACCCGAACCGACAGGAACGAGGCGAATAGTTCCAATGACCTTCCCTCGCCAGACAAATGCGCCGACAAAGCCGATTTCGTCTCTTTTTTTTCGCGGGCGACAAACTCCGGATCGTCCCGGATGGCCGCTGGCAGGCTCAGCTCCTCACGCAAGTGCAGCACTTGCCTGATTTCCAGAGGCGTCGTCAGGTGGCGAAAACGGATCTCGTCGACCTGCGGCTCATCAGACTCGGTAAATTGCCCGTTCGGGCCAAAAAGATAGGCGAGACCCTGCGGCGAATGCAGCGGCTGCGATGCCAGCCCGTAGTTCGGGTTCATGAAGACACTCCCTTATAACGACGCCGCCCGGAATATGGCGTCAGCAAATGACGGTTAAGGCCTCAATTTACCTTTGGAAAAGCCCGCCGTCATGAGAAATTTCCTTAAGCCCCCAGTATTCACCCCACCCCACTCAGGCCGCGGCGAACCGGGGACAATGGCGGCATGAACAAGCCCATAGAGACAGATCTGGATTTGGGCCTGGCCTGGCGCAACAGCTTTGCTGCGTTGGGGCAAGACTTTGGCGTAGCGCTGCAGCCCACGCCGCTGCCCGACCCGCATTGGGTGGGCACCAACCGGGCCCTGGCCCGCGAACTGGGGCTGGACGAAGCCTGGCTGGCGTCGTCTGCTGCGCTGGAGGCTTTCACGGGCAACCTGCGCATCGCCGGGACCAGCCCGCTGGCCAGCGTCTACAGCGGCCACCAGTTTGGTGTGTGGGCCGGCCAGCTGGGCGACGGGCGGGCCATCTTGCTGGGCGAGGCACAAACGGCTGCCGGGCCCCAGGAGTTCCAGCTCAAAGGCGCGGGGCTCACGCCCTTTTCCCGCATGGGCGACGGGCGGGCCGTATTGCGCTCCAGCATCCGCGAATTCTTGTGTTCCGAGGCCATGCACGGCCTGGGTATCCCGACTACCCGGGCGCTGTGCGCCACCGGCTCGCCCGCGCCGGTGTACCGCGAAGAAGCGGAAACCGCGGCCGTGGTCACCCGTGTGGCGCCCAGCTTCATCCGCTTTGGCCACTTTGAGCACTTTGCAGCGCGTGACCAGGTGGGCCCGCTGCGCGTACTGGCCGACTACGTGATCGACCATTTCTACCCCGAATGCCGCACCACTGATCGTTACGACGGCAACGCCTACGCCGCGCTGCTGGAGGCCGTCGCCGCCCGCACCGCCGCCATGGTGGCGCAATGGCAGGCCGTGGGCTTTTGCCATGGGGTCATGAACACCGACAACATGAGCATCCTGGGCCTGACCATCGACTACGGCCCCTTCCAGTTCCTGGACGCCTTCATTCCCGGCCACATCTGCAACCACAGTGACCCTGGCGGCCGCTATGCCTATAACAAACAACCCAACATCGCCTACTGGAACCTGTTCTGCCTGGGCCAGGCGCTGCTGCCGTTGATTGGCGAACAGGAGCTGGCGCTTGCCGCGCTGGAGCCTTTCAAGGCCGTCTTCCCGCGCGAGCTGGAAGGCCGCATGCGCGCCAAGCTGGGCCTGGCAAGCACTAAGGACGGCGACCGCGAGCTGATTGAAGACATCCAGAAGCTCATGGCCGCCGGTGCAGTGGACCACACCATCTTCTGGCGGCGCCTGTCGCATGCGGTGGCGGACGGCGGCCATGAGCCAGTGCGCGACCTGTTCCCTGATCGCGCAGCACTGGACGCCTGGCTTCAGCGCTACACCGCGCGTCTGGCGCACGAGCCGGCGGGCCAGGCGGCAGCCTTGATGTTGCGCACCAACCCGAAGTACATATTGCGCAACCACCTGGGTGAGCAGGCCATCCGGCAGGCGAAACTAGGTGACTTTTCAGAGATCAGTACCTTGCTGGCGTTGCTGCAGGCCCCATTTGACGAGCATCCAGGCCATGAGGCGTATGCCGGCTTCCCGCCCGACTGGGCATCCACCATTGAGATCAGCTGTTCATCATGAGCTTCAAAATCCAGAAAACCGACGCCGAATGGAAGGCCCTGCTGGCGCAAAAAGGGGCCGAGCCCCTGGCCTTTGACGTGACCCGGCACGAGGCCACCGAACGCGCCTTCACTGGCAAGTACGCCGACAACAAGGAGCCGGGCACCTACACCTGCATCTGCTGCGGCAAGCCGCTGTTTGATGCCGGCGCCAAGTACGATTCCGGCACCGGCTGGCCCAGCTACTTCCAGCCGCTGGCACCGGATGCGGTAGAGACCAAGGTGGACGGCCTGCTGTGGATGAAGCGCACCGAGGTGCACTGCGCCGACTGCGGCGCCCACCTGGGCCATGTGTTTGAGGACGGCCCCGCGCCCACCGGCCTGCGCTACTGCATGAACTCGGCGTCTTTGGACTTCAAGAAACAACAAGCATGAAACTGCTGATCGACTTCTTTCCCATCATCCTGTTTTTTGTCGCGTTCAAGTTCGCCGACATCTACGTGGCCACCGGCGTGGCCATCGTGGCCACCATCGCCCAGATCGGCTACCTGCGCTACAAGACCGGCAAGATCGAACCCATGCAATGGGTCAGCCTGGGCGTGATCGTGCTGTTTGGCGGCGCGACCATCATTGCCCACAACGAAACCTTCATCAAATGGAAGCCCACCGTGCTGTACTGGCTGATGGGCGGGGCCCTGCTGGTGGGCCAGTTGCTGTTCAAGAAGAACCTGCTCAAGTCGCTGATGGGCGCTCAGATGGAGCTGCCCGATGATGCCTGGCGCGTCATGAACTGGAGCTGGACAGGCTTCTTTGCTGTCATGGGTGTGGTCAATCTATGGGTTGCGTACAGCTTTAGCACCGACACCTGGGTCAATTTCAAGCTGTTTGGCGGCTTGGGGCTGATGGCGGTGTTTGTGGTGGGCCAGGCCCTGTACCTGGGCAAATACCTCAAATCCGACGATGAACCCGCCCCGACCAAAGAGGCCAACAAGCCATGACCACAGGCGTGACGGCCGCCGCCCTGCAGGCGCGGCTGGCGGAACTGTTGGCGCCGACCCAGCTCGAAGTGCTGGACGAAAGCGCCGCGCATGCCGGCCATGCGGGCGCTGACGGCACGGGTTCCGGCACCCATTTCAGGGTGCGGATTGCTTCACCTTTGTTTACCGGAAAACCCCGCGTGGCGCGGCACCGCCTTGTGTATGATGCGCTGCAACTTTTCATTGACCGGGGCGTGCATGCCCTCGCGATCGAAATTCTCTGAACCTCAGGAAACCCCTATGAAGAACCGTTATTTGACCGCTATCGCAGCGGCTGCCCTGGTCGGCGCGTTCGCCCTGCCCGCTGCGGCGCAAAACCTGGCCATCGTCAACGGCAAACCGGTGCCCACGTCGCGTGCCGACGCGCTGGCCCAGCAGATCGCCAAGTCCGGCCGCCCAGTCACCCCGGAAATGCAGGGCCAGCTCAAGGACGAAGTCATCGCCCGCGAGATCTTCATGCAAGAGGCCCAAAAGCGCGGCCTGGACGCGACCGAGGACTACAAGAACCAGATGGACCTGGCCCGCCAGACGCTGCTCATCCGTGAGCTGTTTGCCGATTTCCAGAAGAAGGACCCGGTGACCGACGCCGACATCAAGGCCGAATACGACAAGTTCGTGGCGGCCAACGGCGGCAAGGAATACCGCGCCCGCCACATCCTGGTCGAAAAGGAAGACGAGGCCAAGGCCATCATCGCCAGCCTGAAAAAGGGTGGCAAGTTTGACGACATCGCCAAGAAGCAGTCCAAGGACCCGGGCTCCGGTGCCAACGGCGGCGACCTGGACTGGGCCAACGCGGCCAGCTATGTGCCCGAGTTCTCCGGCGCCATGGTCAAGCTCAACAAGGGCCAGACCACCGACGTGCCGGTCAAGAGCCAGTTCGGCTTTCACGTGATCCGCCTGGACGACGTGCGCGAGGCCCAACTGCCCAAGCTGGAAGAAGTCAGGCCGCAGATCGCCCAGCAGCTGCAGCAGCAAAAGCTGGCAAAGTTCCAGGACGACCTGCGCGCCAAGGCCAAGATCGAATAAGCCGGACTGTCATTGCGGCCTTGAGCTGCAATCCATGTTTCCCACCAAGCGGCCTTCAGGCCGCTTTTTTCATGCCCGGACTAAGGGCTTCGGCGGTTCCCCGCACCGTTGTCTGTCGCTAAAACGCGCGACAAGGCAGCGGCGGCATTACCGCACAATCTCACCCATGAACGCACTTCCCGCGTCCCAAGGCAGCCCCATCCACATCGCCATCGTCGAAGACGATGCCAGCTTCATGGGCGCATTTCTGCAGGCGATCCATGGCGCGCCCGACATGCGCCTGGTGGGCAGCGCAGGCAACCGCGCGCAAGGCCTGGCCATGCTGGACAAGCCGCCCGCCGACGTGCTGCTGGTGGACCTGGGCCTGCCGGATGGTTCGGGCATTGACGTGATCCGCGCCGCGTCACGGCTGTGGCCCCAATGCGGCATCATGGTCAGCACCACTTTTGGCGACGAGACCCACGTGATGCAGTCCATCGAAGCCGGCGCCGCCGGCTATCTGCTCAAGGACAGCGAGCCGGGCAGCATGACGGACGAGATCCGCAGCCTGGCGCGCGGCGGCAGCCCGATCAGCCCCATCATCGCCCGGCTGGTGCTGGGCCGCTTTCGCAAGTCAGCCGTGCCGGACGCCAGCGCACTGGCCGATCCGGCCGCGCCCAGCCTGTCGGCGCGCGAAAAGGAAGTGCTGGACTACATCACCAAGGGTTTCACCGCAGACGAAATCGCGCGGCTGATGGACCTGTCGCGCTACACCGTGCAGACCTTTGTGCGGCGCATCTACAGCAAACTCAAGGTAACCTCCAAAGCCGAAGCCATCTACGAGGCGCGCAGCCAGGGCTTGTTGTCACCATGACCATGATCCATCGTATTCATCACGTATTGGCAGCCCTGCTCGCCTTGCTGGCCTGGGCCGGCGCGTCCACCGCCCTGGCGCAATCTGCACCGGCGCAACCCGCCATGGTGCGCCTGCTGGTCGGGTTTCCGCCCGGCGGCGGTGTGGACGTGGTGGCACGCACGCTGGCACCCCGGCTGGGTTCGGCGCTGGGCACCAGTATCGTGGTGGACAACCGTGCCGGCGCAGGCGGCCAGATTGCGGCGCTGGCGCTGAAGGCGGCGCCTGCCGACGGCAGCACGCTGTTCCTGTCGCTGGACCACACCATCTCCATCGTGCCACTGGTGGTGAAGTCGCCCGGCTACGACCCTGCCCGCGATTTCGTGCCGGTAGCCGGTATCGCCACGTTTCACAACGTGCTGGTGGTAGGCGCCGCATCAGGTGCCCAGACGGTCGCCGATTACCTGGCCCTGGCACGCGCGCGGAGCGGCAAAGGCAACGTGGGCGTGCCCGCGCCCGCGTCGGTGCCCGAATTCCTGGTCCGGGCGTTTGGCAGCCATCACCAGCTTGACCTGACGGCCGTGCCCTACCGCGGCAGCGCGCCGGTGATTGCCGACCTGCTGGGCAACCAGATCGAGGCGGGCGTGGGCTCCACGGCCGATTACCTGGCGCATCAGCAGGCGGGGCGGGTGCGCATGCTGGCTGTGGAAGGGCCCCGGCGACACCCGGCCGTGCCACAGATACCCACGTTCACCG
>CALRZF020000204.1:0-7135 GCA_943372585.1 Ramlibacter sp. 2FC
AGGCCGGCGCGCGCATCATGCTCAGTTCGCGCAAGGCCGCCGACCTGGAGGAGGCCACGGCCGACCTGCAGGCCGCAGGCATTGACGCCCGCTGGATCGCCGCCGATTGCGCGAAGGAAGAAGACATCCGCCGCCTGGCCGACCAGACCATCGAGCGCATGGGCGACGTGGACATCCTGGTGAACAACGCCGGCGCCGCCTGGGGCGCCCCGGCCGAAGACCATCCCGTGGAGGGCTGGGACAAGGTCATGAACCTGAACGTGCGCGGCTATTTCATCCTGAGCCAGCACGTGGCCAAGCGCAGCATGATCGCGCGCAAAAGCGGCCGCATCATCAACATCGCCAGCATCGCCGGCCTGGGCGGCAACCCGCCCGAGATGCAAACCATTGCCTATAACACCTCCAAGGGCGCGGTCATCAACTTCACCCGCGCGCTGGGCTGCGAATGGGGCAAGTACAACATCACCGTCAACGCCATCTGCCCGGGGTTTTTCCCCAGCAAGATGACGGCTGGCACGCTGAAGAACCTGGGCGAGGACAAGCTGGCGGCGCACGCACCGCTCAAGCGCCTGGGCGACGATGAAGACCTGAAGGGCATCACGCTGCTGTATGCGTCGGACGCGGGCAAGCACATCACGGGGCAGTGGCTGGCCGTGGACGGCGGTGTCAGCGTAGTGACGGGAGGCTGAGCTTGAAATTCGGCGTTGAAATCCCGTTCGTCAGCCACCTGGGCTTTGACCTGGTGCTGTTTGACGGCGGGCAGTCGCAGATTGACTACGAACCCCGGCCCGAGCACCTCAATTCCTTTGGCGTGACCCACGGCGGCGCCTGCATGACGCTGCTGGACGTGGTGATGGCCGTGGCCGCGCGCAGTGTGCAAAAAGAGATGGGCGTGGTGACGATCGAGATGAAGACCAGCTTCATGCAGCCCGCGCGCGGCAAGCTCACAGGCAAAGGCCGTTTGATGCACCGCACGGCCACCATGGCTTTCATGGAAGGCACCATTTTTGATGAAGAGGGCAAGGCTTGCGCCCATGCCACCGGCACATTCAAGTACGTCAAGCGCCTGCCCACCGGGCCCAAAAGCGCCAACCCGCTGAACGTCATTTCCACCGATTGAGTCCCTGAAGGAGACACCATGCCCCAGAACAAACAGGTCCTGCTGGACAACCGCCCCACGGGCGAAGCCACCGCCGGCAATTTCAAGATTGTCAGCAGCGACACGCCGGCCCTGGCCGACGGCCAGGTGCTGGTGCGCCATCACTACATGAGCCTGGACCCGTACATGCGCGGGCGCATGAACGACGCCAAGAGCTACGCCCAACCGCAGCCGCTGGGCCAGGTCATGCAGGGCGGCACGGCCGGTGAAATCGTCGAGAGCAAATCGCCCAAGTACGCCGTGGGCGACAAGGTGGTGGGCATGGGCGGCTGGCAGGAATACAGCGTTGTCAACGTGGACCAACCCGGCGCCCTGCGCAAGGTGGACACCACCCACGTGCCGCTGAGCCATTACCTGGGCGCGGTGGGCATGCCCGGCGTGACCGCCTGGTACGGGCTGGTGAAGATCATTGACGCCAAGCCCGGCCAGACCGTGGTGGTCAGCGCCGCCACCGGCGCCGTGGGCAGTGCCTTCGGCGCCCTGGCCAAGGCACGTGGCCTGCGCGCGGTGGGCATTGCCGGCGGCCCGGACAAATGCAAGTACGCCACGGACGAGCTGGGCTTTGACGCCTGCATCGATTACCGCGAGCACAAGGACGCGGCGTCGCTGTCCAAGGCGCTGAAGGCAGCCTGCCCGGACGGCATCGACGGCTATTTCGAGAACGTGGGCGGCATCATTCTGGACGCGGTGCTGTCGCGCATGAACGCCTTCGGCCGCATCGCCCTGTGCGGCATGATCGCCGGCTATGACGGCCAGCCCCTGCCCATGGCCTACCCCCAGCTGATCCTGACCCAGCGCCTGAAGATCCAGGGCTTCATCGTCAGCGAGCACATGGAAGTGTGGCCCGAGGCTTTGAAAGAACTCGGCACGCTGGTGGGCACCGGCAAGCTGCGCCCGCGCGAGTCTGTTTCCCAAGGAATCGAGTCAGCACCAGAGGCTTTCCTCGGCTTGCTGAAGGGCCGGAACTTTGGCAAGCAGCTGGTCAAGTTGATTTAGGGGGAGCTGCCGGATACCGAATTCCCTCCGGCAGACAAAACGAATTTCCCATATACGTTTTTCTTCGTCTGCGGCTCGGCCATGGCCGTATCCCAATCCGATGGATCGATCAACGTTTCTCCTTGACGCATTTCCTGAATGTTCGCTTTCAATGCGTCCAGGCGACTCAGCAAGGCGGACACTTCGGTGGTGCTGAGGGCTCCCGGCGGCAGAATGGATCGCAACGCATCGGGTGTGAGCTTCATGACCGCTTCGGCTGTTTCTGTATCCATCTCATCGAAGAGGGCGAGTCCATCGCCGTCGGATGAGAAGGCCGTATCGTTGTCGATGGCCGTCAGTTTGACACTTTCATCCGGACCGCAGTGGATCAAATAATTTCCGCGGTGCCGATCCCCTCCGTTCAGCAGAAAATCCACCACATCAAGCTTTGCTGCCTCACGCGCGAAGTTGGGGTTGTCGCCCAGTTCCGGATGGCTCTCGCCCACCTGTTTTGCGGTTTCCCCCCTTGCTCGCGGCATGAACAAGCCAGGGCCCGATTGCTTGCTGTCTTCTGAACAGACCTCCATTTCAGCAGGGCTCACCACATCGAATCCCAACAACTGGGCCAGGCGAAACGCCAGAACATTTCGCAGTGGCGCGTCTGGTGGCTCCCCCATGCGCTTTGAATCCGGAATCGGAGGCTTGTAAGCCAGCTCAAGGTCGTTTCCATCACGGTCTTCCCATTCCATGAGGAATACCGTGCTGGTCAGCCCTGAACCCAACTCGTTGACCCGGACGCGCTGATCGCAGAACATTTCCATGTCCGGCGAAATTTCTTCGAAATCCTTCAGCGGGAACGCATCTCTTTCGAGGGCAGTAGCGGGACCCGTCAACTTGCCATCGATGGGCTGGGTCCAATCCTGGCGAGCCGTTCCGGCCGGTGCGGGCCCAGTCAAGCGCGGCAGACCTGCCTGCGTGCTTTCAAGCAGTGCCAGGCGCGCACGCTCCAATTCCTGAATGGGCACCCTCGGACCGCTTGCGGGCGCCAACTCGAAAGGAGGCACCTCCAGGGTCAGCGAAGGGTCTGGTTCCGTGCTGCCACTGCAATCCGGGAAAATCGCCCGAAGGCTGGGTGAAATGTTCATCGCGAGGCCTTAAGACTGGAAAATGACAGGAGAATTTTCAACCGCCCGAGCGAAAATCCAGACGATACAAACGTACAGTGGCAAGGCCTGAGAACAGCGGAGACAAGCAGTGAACACCACGCACGAAATCTTTAACCAGCCCACCCCGCTGGAAAACTACAACCTGTTCACCGGCAACCAGGCACTGCGCGACGCGCTGAAGTTCAACGCACCGCAGATGGATACCGCGCCGTTGCAGGCGCTGGGGCAAACGCTGGGCAGCGCCGGTATGCAGACCCACGCACGGCTGGCCAATACCCATACACCCGAGTTGCTCACACACGACCGCTTCGGCCGCCGCATGGACCAGGTGGAGTTTCACCCCAGCTACCACGCGCTGATGGAATTGGCGACCGGCGCCGGCCTGCACGGTACGCCCTGGAATGGCGGCACCAGCCCGCACGTGCAACGCGCCGCCGGTTTCATGCTGTTCACCGAGCTGGAGCCGTCCATCCTGTGCCCCATCTCCATGACTTATGCAGTCACGCCCGCGCTGCGCAGCAACGCCGCGATCTACCGTGACTGGGGGCCGGGCCTGACGGCCCGCGCCTACGACCCGGCGCTCAAGCTGTACAGCGGTAAAGCAGGCCTGACCATGGGCATGGGCATGACCGAAAAGCAGGGCGGCAGCGACGTGCGGGCCAACACCACACGGGCCGAGCCCGATGGCAGCGACCACTGGGGCCAGCGCTACGCGGTCACCGGCCATAAATGGTTCTTTTCGGCCCCCATGTGCGATGCCTTCCTGATCCTGGCGCAGACCGCCTCGGGCCTGAGCTGCCTGTTCCTGCCGCGTGTATTGCCCGATGGCTCCCTCAACGCCATCCACATCCAGCGCCTGAAAGACAAGCTGGGCAACAAGGCCAACGCCAGCTCCGAGGTTGAATTCCACGGCGCCACCGCATGGCTGGTGGGCGACGAGGGCCGTGGCATACCGCAGATCCTGGAAATGGGCACCATGACGCGGCTGGACTGCGCCCTGGGCACCAGCGGCCTGATGCGCCAGGCACTGTCGATCGCACTCAACCATGCGTCGCAGCGGCAGGTATTTGGCAAGCCACTGATCGCCCAGCCGCTGATGCGCAACGTACTTGCCGACCTGGCGCTCGAATCCGAAGCCGCCACGGCCCTGGCCATGCGCCTGGCGCGCGCCTTTGACCGCCAGGACGATGAACACGAAAAAGCCATGGCCCGGCTGCTGACGCCGGTCGCCAAGTTCTGGATCTGCAAGCGCGGCAGCCACTTTGCGCAAGAGGCGATGGAGTGCCTGGGTGGCAATGGCTATGTGGAGGAGGGCGGCCAGGGCATCATGGCCCGCATCTACCGCGAGATGCCGCTCAACTCCATCTGGGAGGGCGCGGGCAACATCATGGCCATCGACCTGCTGCGCGCGCTGCGCCGTGCCGACGCCGCCGCCGCGCTGGCGCGTGAGCTGGCCCCGGCCAAAGGCGCCCACGCCGCGCTGGACCGGCTGGCCGCCGCGCTGCCCACGCGGGTGGAAGAAATGGCCTCCGAGATGGAAGCGCGCCGCCTGGCACAGGATGTGGCGCTGGCCGTGCAGGCCGCGCTGCTGTACCAGACGGCCCCGCCTGCCGTGTTTGCCGCCTTTTGTGATTCCCGCCTGGGCGGCAACTGGGGCCATGCCTTTGGCACACTGGGCGCCCAGACAGACTTTGACACCCTCATCCACCGCGCCATGCCGCGCTGAAAGACTTCACCATGGCCGACCTCATCCTGCACCACTACGCCACCTCGCCGTTCTCGGAAAAAATCCGCCTGATCATGGGCGCCAAAAAACTCGCCTGGAAGGCCGTGGACGTGCCGCGCATCAGCCCCAAGCCCGATGTGGTGGCGCTGACCGGCGGTTACCGCAAGACGCCGTTCCTGCAGGTGGGCAGCGACATCTATTGCGACACCGCGCTGATCTGCGAGGTGCTGGAGCATGTGCAGCCCGAGCCTGCGCTGTTCCCGGTAGGGCTCAAGGGCCTGTCGCGCCTGGTGGCGCAGTGGGCGGACGAGAAACTGTTCTGGGCCGCCATGGCCTACAACTTTTCGCCCCGTGGCATGGCGCAAATGTTTGGCGGCAGCCCGGATGCACCACCCGAACAATGGGGCGCCATTGCCAAGGCTTTTGGTGAAGACCGCGCCAAGATGCGTCTGGGCATGCCGCGCATGCCGCTGGGCGACGCGACGTCGGCCTACAAGGGCTACCTGCGCCGCCTCTCGCACATGGTGGATGACCAGCCGTACCTGCTGGGCGCCGCACCCTGCGCAGCGGACTATGCTGCCTACCACCCCCTGTGGTTCACCCGCACGCAAACCTCGTGCATGGCCGGCATCCTGGACGCCACACCGTCGGTGCTGGCATGGATGGACCGCATGGCCGCCATTGGCCAGGGTACCTCCACACCCATGACGTCCGCAGAGGCGGTTGCCGTCTGCGCCGCGTCCACCGCCCCCGCCAACCTGTTGCACGGCCACAGCTTCCAGGACGACCACGGCATCCCGCTGGGCAGCCGCGTGGTCATCACGGCGGAAAGCTTCGGACCCGAGGGCACTGAAGGGGAGCTGGTGGCCGCCACCCGCACCCACTACACGTTGCGCCGCACAGACGAGCGCGCCGGGACTGTGCAGGTGCACTTCCCGCGCATCGGCTATGTGTTGAAGAAAGCCGAGGCCTGATATCTGCCATGGCCCAGGCGTTGGGTTATGCGTTGTTTGACACAGCGATCGGCAGCTGCGGCGTCGCCTGGGGTGAATCCGCGCTGGCCGGTGTGCAGCTGCCCGAGCCTGATGCGCACGGCAGCCGCGCGCGCATGCAGCGGCGGTTTCCCGGGGTGGCCGAATTGCCACCACCGCCTTGGGTAATGGAGATCCAGGCACGCGTGCAGGCCCTGTTGCAAGGTCAGGCCGACGGCCTGCTGGACGTGCCGCTGGACATGGCGGGCGTGCCGCCGTTTCACCAGCGCGTGTATGAGGTGGCCCGCGCCATTGCGCCGGGCCGAACATTGACTTATGGCGAGGTGGCTGCCGCGTTGGGGGAGCCCGGCGCGGCGCGCGCCGTGGGCCAGGCGCTGGGGCACAACCCGTTTGCGCCCATCGTGCCCTGCCACCGGGTGCTGGCTGCGGGCAGCCGCGGTGGCGGTTTCTCGGCCAGCGGTGGTGTGGACACCAAGCTGCGCATGCTGCTGAACGAAGGCGCGCGATTTGGCGCTGCGCCGGGCTTGTTCGACACGCCCGGCTGAATCAACCGCTGGTGCGCCGGGCTGGCAAAGCGGTCGACCCAGCCGAAGTAGCGCCCGGTCGCGCCGTCTTACAGCGCGGTCTGGGACCGCGTCAGGCGCTCTTCCCGCTGGTGGCCGTCGATCGTCCCCATTTGGGCGGCCAGGCGGTTGGCCAGCATTTCGACGCTGGCTTGCATGTCGCGCTGGCCCTTGATCAGGGTGGCCTGCAAGGCTTCGGTCGTTACAGCCTCGCGCTGGCGCGCTTCAGCGGCCTGCTGGTCTATGTAGTGGCGCAATTCTGTAAAGCGTGACGCTTCGGCCTTGTCGGCCAGGTTGCGCTGGGCTTGCAGCTCGCGCATGTGCAGGCCCAGTTCGCGGTCGTGGCGGGCGTCGCTCCAGGCGGCATTGCCCATCCCGCCCAGCAGCGCCAGCAGCAGGGCCACCAGCAGGATCAGGGGCAGCGGCATCTCCACAATGGCCACTCCCAGGCTGACGGGCGTGGGACGTACAAATTCGGGCCAGTTCAATGCGACAAACACTGCCGTAATCAGCGTGGCCACCAGCAGCAAGGTCATACGGGTTCGCATTCAGGT
>CALRZF020000205.1:0-7090 GCA_943372585.1 Ramlibacter sp. 2FC
CGTCGCCTGCGCCAATGTGCCGGCCGCGCCCGGCGACTTCAAGCTCGAGCTCGCCTTCGAGTCCGACAAGAATCTGGAAGTGATCGTGGCTGTGGCTGCCGTGCGATGCGCCGTACTGGCGCAGCGACAGCGAACCGGCCGTGTCCATGTCAGGCGGCAGCGACGGGGTTCAACACACCGTGGGCCTGCTGGTCGGCGTGGTAGCTGGAGCGCACCATGGCACCGACAGCCGCGTGGGTGAAGCCCATCTTGTACGCCTCGGCCTCGAACATCTTGAAGGTGTCCGGGTGTACATAACGGCGCACCGGCAGGTGGCTCAGTGTGGGCGCCAGGTACTGGCCGATGGTCAGCATGTCGATGTCGTGCGCGCGCATGTCGCGCATGACGGTCAGGATTTCTTCGTCCGTCTCGCCCAGGCCCACCATCAGGCCGCTCTTGGTGGGCACGCCGGGGTGCAGCGCCTTGAATTTCTTCAGCAGGTTCAGGCTGAACTGGTAGTCCGACCCAGGGCGCGCTTCCTTGTACAGGCGCGGGATGGTTTCCAGGTTGTGGTTCATCACGTCGGGCGGCGCGGCCTTCAGGATCTCAAGCGCGCGGTCGTCGCGGCCGCGGAAATCGGGCACCAGCACCTCGATCTGCGTGTGCGGCGACAGCTCGCGCGTCTGGCGGATGCACTCCACAAAATGGCCGGCGCCGCCGTCGCGCAGGTCGTCGCGGTCCACGCTGGTGATCACCACGTACTTGAGCTTGAGCCTGGCAATCGTGCGGGCCAGGTTGCCCGGCTCGTTCACGTCCAGCGGATCGGGCCGGCCATGGCCCACGTCGCAAAACGGGCAGCGGCGCGTGCACTTGTCGCCCATGATCATGAAGGTGGCCGTGCCCTTGCCGAAGCATTCACCGATGTTGGGGCAAGACGCCTCTTCGCACACCGTGTGCAGGTTGCTCTCGCGCAGGATCTGCTTGATCTCGTAAAAGCGCGTGGTGGGGCTGCCCGCCTTGACGCGGATCCATTCGGGCTTCTTCAGCACTTCGGCCTGCTCCACCTTGACGGGGATGCGCGACAGCTTGGCGCCGGCCTTCTGCTTGGCCGAGGCGTTGTAGTTTTCGGTGCTTTGCGCTTCGCGCACGACTTCAGAGCTGCTCATCGACTTTACGGTGCCAGCAACGCGCTGAGCTGTTGGCCCAGCACGCGGGCGGCTTCGTCCCAGGTGGTAGATACGCCGATTGTAGAAAGGTCCACGGTTTTCAGCCCCGCGTAGCCGCAGGGGTTGATCCGCGAGAAGGGTTCCAGGTCCATGGCTGCATTGAGCGCCACGCCGTGGTACGTGCAGTGGCGCGTCACCTTGATGCCCAAGGCCGCAATCTTGCCCAGGCCCTTGAATGGGTCACCCGGCTGGGCCGGACCGGTGAGCGCCAAGTGCGAAAACGGGTCGTCCAGCCGGACGTAAATGCCTGGCGCGCCCGCTACGCGGTGACCCGTCACGCCGTAGTGCCCCAGGGTGCGGATCACTGCTTCCTCGATCCGGTAGACATATTCCTTGACGAAGTACCCCGCGCGTTTGAGGTCGACCAGCGGGTAGGCCACTGCCTGGCCCGGGCCGTGGTAGGTCACCTGGCCGCCGCGCGTGGACTGCACGATGGGGATGGTGCCAGGGTTCAGGACATGGTCGGCCTTGCCTGCGAGGCCCTGGGTAAAGACGGGGGGGTGCTCACACAGCCACAGTTCGTCGGGCGTCGCCGGGTCGCGTCCGGCCGTGAAGACCTGCATCGCTTCGACGGTGGGCAGGTAGTCCGCCGGCCCAAATACCTTCAGCTCCACAGGCGGCCCGTCATGCCAGTGCCACCGCGGAGCCGGCTTCGCCGGGCCGCTGGTGGCGCCCCCTTGAGGGGGAAGCGCCGCAGGCGCTTCGGGGGTGGGTCATAACACCACTTTCACCATGGGGTGCGTGGACAAGGTGCGGTACAGCTCGTCCAGCTGCTCGCGGCTGGTAGCGGTGATGGTGAGCGTGATGCCCAGGTAATTGCCGGCCTTGCTGTCGCGCAGCTCGATGCTGGTGGCGTCAAAGGCCGGGTCGAACTCGCGGGCGATGGTTGTCATGGCGTGCACGAAACCGTCCACCTTGGCGCCCATGACCTTGATCGGGAATTTCGACGGGTAATCGATGAGCGAGTCGCGCCGCGCGTCAGCGGGTTGGGCGGTGTTGGGCTGAGGTTGGGCTGGCTGTGTCATGAAGTGCTCTCCTGCTTGGCACGCTGGTATCCGGCATGCAACTTCTGACAAATGGGGCCAGGCACGCCTTTTCCAACCGGGCGGCCGTCCAGCCGCGTGATGGCCAGAACCTCCTTGGTGGCAGACGACAGCAGCAGCTCGTCGCTGTCCAGTACCTCTTCGCGCGAGATGCGGCGCAGCTCAAACGGAATGCCCGCCTCGCGGCACAGCGACTCAATCAGCCCATAACGGATGCCCTCCAGCACCAGGTGGTCGCGCGGCGGGCCCATGACGGTGCCGTCCTTCACGACCCAGATGTTGCAGGCCGCGCCCTCGCTCAGGTAGCCGTCGCGGAACATCACGGTCTCCACCGCGCCCACATCGGCGCTGATCTGGCGTGCAAACACAGCGCCCAGCAGGCTCACGGCCTTGATGTGGGCTTTTTCCCAGCGGAAATCATCGGCCGTGACGCAGGCCACGCCCTGTTCACGCTCGGCCGCGCTGGGCGCCTTCATGACATTGCTCATGGCAAACACAGTGGGCGTGATGTCTTTGGGCATGACGTGGTCGCGCATGGCCACGCCGCGCGTGACCTGGATGTAGACCAGCTGGTCAGTGTCAGCGGGGGCGCGGCCCACAGAGCGTGCGTAGTCGGCAATCAGCCGGTCAACCAGCGTGCGCCATTGTTCGTGCGGCATCGGGTTGGCGATGCGCAGTTCGTCCAGGCTGCGGCCCAGGCGCGCCATGTGTTCGGCAAAGCGGAAGGGCGCACCGGCGTACACCGGCACAACTTCATAAACACCATCGCCAAAAATGAAGCCGCGGTCCATGACGCTGACCTTGGCATGGGGCAGGGTGGTGAATTCGCCGTTCAGGTAGCACGGCAGCTCGGGGAGGATGTTGCTCATGCACCGGATTGTCCCCCAGCCGCAACACCGTTGCCCGCCGGGCTTAGCGCCGGCCGCGTCGCTTCCAGGCGATACGTGCCCGCCAGAACAGCTTGACCCCGAAGTAGCCGCCTACGGCGCCCACGACTGAAAAAATGCCCATGCCCAGCATCGCGGGTTTGCCGATGGACACCAGCAACTGCAGCAGGGGCGCGTCTTCGCCCTGGGGCGCCGGGGGTGGGGCATCGATGATGCGGCTGCCCACCAGGTAGGCAGCCCACAGCCAGAAGCCGGTGGTCAACGGGTTGGTGATCAGCGTGAGGCCCGCCGCAATGGGAATGTTGCCGCGCCACCAGACGCAATGCGCCGCAGACACCAGGATCTGGGGGCAAGGCAGGAAAAAAGCCCAGAACAGGCCAATGGCCACACCGCGCGCCACGACTTCGCGCCGGTTTCTCCACAAGCTGGGGTCCAGCACCCGCCTGGCAAGGCGGCGCAGCAACGGGTGCGCTGCGAGCTCTTCGCGCGCGGGCACGGTGATGCGCAGCCGGCGCGCGAGGCGCTGCAGCCGCGTCACCGCAGCATCCTGTTCATTTCAGCAACAGCACGGCCGCGATGGCGATCCAGCCGAGCCCCAGGTTGACCTTGGCCAGCAACACCACCTGGCCGATGCGCCGCGCGCCTTCAGGCCAGTTGCCCGCGGCCACGGCCTGCTTCAGGCGGCGAAACGGCGCGAAATAAATATGCGCAAAGACGGCGGTCATCACCAGCCCGATGCCCAGCATCAGGTGCCAGCCCGGCGGCGCGGCTTTCATGCCCACCGACATCAGCATGGGAAAGCCGGTGGCCAGCACAACAGCAATGCTGACCCACACCACAACAAAAAAACGGCCCAGCACGGCCATCATCAAGGGCAGGCGAACCGGGGGTTCAAGCTGTGCATGGACCGGTGGGCGCAGCGCCAGCATGATGAAGGCCATGCCGCCGATCCAGAAGATGGCTGCGGCCAGGTGGAAGAACTTGAGCAGGGAATACATCGTGAGGGGCGGCGCCAGGACGCCGGGAGTTGTTCCAGGCATTGTGACTTGGACGCAAAACACCTTTGCCTGCGCCCCTTACCCGACAAGCGAACTCGAAATGCCGGAACGCTGCGGGTTTTTACTTATAATCAATGGCTTTGCTAAATTTCACGGCTGCATCCGGGGCGTCATTCCAAATGAAAACAATCGCTCCGTATCGTGAAACACATGCAGACGAACCCGAAGAGTTCAAGCCGCTGACCGCCGACGAGGCTCGCCAGCTGCGCGAACAGAATCCATCAGTTTCCCCCTGGTGGGTGGTGGCGGGGCAAGTCGTTGTGGGTTCCGTGGTGGCGTTGGCCACCTGGGGCATCACCGGGAGGCAAGAAGCAGGTTGGTCGGCCGCATACGGCGCATTGGCAGTCATATTGCCTGCGGCGCTGTTTGCGCGGGGTCTGACCGGGCGTTTTGCCTCGCTGAACCCGGGGACCGCGGTGGTCGGGTTCTTCTTGTGGGAAATGGTCAAGTTGGCCTTGTCGGTGGCGATGCTGATCGCCGCGCCAAGGCTGGTGAGTGCCCTGAGCTGGCCGGCATTGCTGGCAGGCCTGGTGCTCACCATGAAGGTGTATTGGGTGGCGATGGCTTTCGCGCCCAAGCGTACGAAACACGTGGCGAAACAAACAGACGAGTAATCAGATGGCTACTGGAACCGGACCGACCGCAGGCGAGTACATCGTCCATCACCTGCAGCACCTGCAGAACCAGGCCCCCAAGGGGGTCGCTGACTTCTCCGTTTTCAACCTCGATTCCCTTTTCTATTCCATCGTCCTGGGCGTGCTGGGCTGCTGGCTGCTGTGGCTGGCCGCGCGCAAGGCGACCTCGGGCGTTCCCGGTCGCTTCCAGGCCGCGGTTGAGATGCTGGTCGAAATGGTCGACTCCCAGGCCAAGGGCATCGTGCACAACGCCGAAAGCCGCAAGCTGGTGGCCCCGTTGGCGCTGGTGGTGTTTGTCTGGATCTTCCTGATGAACGCCATGGACTTGCTGCCGGTCGATCTGCTGCCCGCCATCTGGCATACCGCAGGTCCGGCTCTGGGCATGAAGGACTACATGCGCGTTGTGCCCACGGCCGACCTCTCGGTCACCATGGGCCTGTCTGTCGGCGTGCTGCTGGTCTGCATCTTCTACAACATCAAGATCAAGGGCGCGGGCGGCTGGATGCACGAGCTGTTCACCGCCCCCTTCGGCGCTCACCCGCTGCTGTGGCCGTTCAACTTTCTCATGCAGATGATTGAATTCGTCGCCAAGACCGTGTCCCACGGCATGCGACTGTTCGGCAACATGTATGCCGGCGAACTGATCTTCATGCTGATCGCGTTGCTGGGCGGCGCCTGGACCTTGTCTGCCACCGGCATCAGCCTGGCGGTGCTTCACATCATTGCCGGCACGGCGTGGGCGATCTTCCACATCCTGATCATCACGTTGCAGGCCTTTGTGTTCATGATGCTGACGCTGGTGTACATCGGCCAGGCACACGACGCGCATTGAGCACAGTTTTTCCCGCGTTTTCCCTTTTCTTTTCTCGTTAACCAAGACCTTTAGGAGTCATCATGGAAGTTATCAGCTTTGTTGCACTGGCCGCCGGCCTGATCATCGGCCTGGGCGCTGTCGGCGCATGTATCGGTATCGGCATCATGGGCAGCAAGTACCTTGAGTCCGCCGCCCGCCAACCCGAACTGATGGGCGAACTGCAGACCAAGATGTTCCTGCTGGCCGGCCTGATCGACGCGGCTTTCATTATCGGCACCGGTATTGCACTGTGGTTCGCCACCGCCAACCCGTTCCTGGCACAAATCGCCAACCTGCCGAAGTAAGCCCCCGCCGGATCAACGTCATGCCCCACAGCGGTTGCGCCGTGGGGTGAAGGATGAAAAAGTGAGCATCACCGGTACCCTGATCATTCAGATGATCGTGTTCCTGATCCTGGTCGGGTTCACGATGAAATTCGTGTGGCCTCCCATCGCTACGGCGCTGGACGAGCGCGCGAAAAAGATTGCCGAAGGCCTCGCTGCCGCCGACAAGGCCAAGTCCGAACTGTCCGCTGCCAACGCACGGGTGGAAGAAGAACTTGCCAAGTCGCGCAACGAGACAGCTGCCCGCCTGGCAGATGCCGAGCGCCGCGCGCAGACCATCGTCGAGGAAGCCAAGGCCCGCGCCACGGAAGAGGGCAACAAAATTGTTGCCGCCGCCCGTGTCGAGGCCGAGCAGCAGACCGTGAAGGCCCGCGAAACCCTGCGTGAGCAGGTTGCCGTACTGGCCGTCAAGGGCGCCGAGCAGATCCTGCGCAAGGAAGTCAACGCCGGCGTCCATGCAGATCTGCTGAACCGCCTGAAGACCGAGCTGTAAGAGGACACCATGGCCGAAATCGCCACCATCGCCCGCCCCTACGCCGAGGCCCTGTACCAGTCGGCCAAGGCCGACCTGGGTGCTGCCGCCGCCTGGCTGGAGCCGCTTGCGGCTGTAGCCGGCAATGCGCAGCTGCTGCAGTTTGCCGGCAACCCCAAGGTCACCGACCAGCAGGTGTTTGACGTGATCTCCGGCGTGACCAAGACGGCCTTGCCCGAGAGCGCCAAGAACTTCCTGCGCGCCGTGATCGAAAACGGCCGCCTGGATGCCTTGCCCGAAATCGCCGCCCAGTTCCGCGCGCTCAAGAACGCCCAGGGTGGGTCGTCCGACGCCGTGGTTTACAGCGCGTTCCCGATCGATGCGGCCGCTCTGGCCGGCCTGTCGGCCGTGCTCGAAAAGCGCTTTGACCGCAAGCTGAACGTCAAGGTCGAGCAGGACGCAGAGCTGATTGGTGGCATTCGCGTGGTGGTGGGTGACGAGGTGCTGGACACCTCGGTCAAGGCCCGCCTTCAACAAATGAAAACGGCGCTGACCGCTTGACGCGGACCAGCTAACTAAAGAAAGAAGGAAAG
>CALRZF020000206.1:0-7069 GCA_943372585.1 Ramlibacter sp. 2FC
CTGCCCAAGGAATTCCGGTTTACCACCGAGCAGGTGGAGATCTTCCGCCGCGGCGATGAGGTTGTGCTGCGCGAGGCGCCCCTCAATGCCGCCGCCGTGTTTGACCTGCTGGCCAGCTTGCCTGCCGACTTCATGGCCGATGGCCGCGACGACACGCCTCCCCAGGATCGCGAGGCCTTGTAATGGCAACACGCACGGCAAAGCGGTACCTGCTGGACACCAACATCTGCATCTACATTGCCAAAGGGCAACCGCAGGCGGTACGAGACCGCTTGGCTCGCCATACCGTCAATGAGCTTGCGATGTCGGTGGTGACCTTGGGTGAATTGCAGTTCGGCGCCGAGAAAAGCCAGGGCCGCAAACGGGCACTGGACATGATTGCGCAACTGGCGGAGATGATCCCTGTGCATGACCTGCCGGTTGCAGCGGGTGAGCACTACGGCCACATCCGCGCCACGTTGCAAAAGCGAGGGCAACCCATCGGCAACAACGACCTGTGGCTGGCGGCGCATGCGCGCGCAGAGGGCTGGGTTCTGGTGACGCACAACACCCGCGAATTCGTACGCGTACCCGGGTTAACCATCGAGAACTGGGCCGCCTGAGCGGCCTGGCCGCCGGGCTAGCGCCCCATCCCCCCCACCCGCGCCAGATGCACCTGGTGCAGCGTGATCTTCCTCACCTCGGCCTGGCTGGTTTCTATGTGGGCGCGCAGCAGCATGGCGGCCTGGTCGCCGCGTTTGCGCTGGATGGCCTTGAGGATCTTGGCGTGTTCGTCGTAGGTGGCGTCGATGCGGGCCTGCTTGGTGAAGTCCAGCCGGCGGATGATGCGGATGCGGTCGGTCACGTCGCGGTGCACGCGGGCCATTTCGGCGTTGCCGGCGGCGGCGACCAGGCTGCAGTGAAAGGCTTCGTCGCGTTGTGACACTTCCAGCATGTCGGCGCTGCGCTCGGCCACGGGCACGAGCCAGAACGCCACCAGCTCGTCCAGCAGCGCGCGGTCCACACGCTCGCCATCGGTGCACAGGCGCTGGGCGGCGGTGGTTTCCAGCACCATGCGCAGGTCATACAGCTGTTCAAACTGGTCAAAGTCAAACGGCAGCACGCGCCAGCCGCTTCTGAACAGCACCTCCACATAGCCTTCCTGCTGAAGGCGAAACAGCGCCTGGCGCACGGGCGTGCGGCTCACGCCCAGGCGTTCGCTCAGTTCGTTTTCTGTAAAGCGGTCGCCGGGCACGAGCTTGAACTCGGCCACGTCCTGCTTGAGCTGGGCGTAAACATCGTCGGCCCGCGATCGGTGCGGGGCGCTGGCGGGGCGGGTGACTGCGGTGTGCACTGTGGGACTTTATCAGCGCAGGGCCTGCAGCAGGGCCGAGCTGGGTGCGGTCCAGCCGACGATGGCGCCCTGCGCGCGCATCATGTCCACCGCAGCCGCCTTGAAGTGGGGAAAGTAACTCTCTGTGCAGTCTTCCAGCAGCAGGCAGTCGTAACCGCGGTCGTTGGCCTCGCGCATGCTGGTCTGCACGCAGACCTCGGTGGTCACGCCCATGAAGAGCAGGTGCGTGACCTGCGCCTGCTGCAGCAGGTTGTGAAGCGGCGTGGCGTAAAACGCACCCTTGCCGGGCTTGTCGATCACGATCTCGCCGGGCACCGGCGCCAGCGCCGGGATGATCTGGTTACCCGGCTCGCCGGCCACCAGGATGCGGCCCATGGGCCCCGCGTCGCCGATGCGCAGGCTCGGGCTGCCGCGGTTGCGTTTGGCCGGCGGGCAGTCTGACAGGTCGGCCGCGTGGGCCTCACGCGTGTGCACCACCAGGCCGCCCGCTGCGCGCCATGCGGCCAGCACCGCCTGGCACGCCGGCACGATGGCTTCGAGCAACGAGACGTCGTTGCCCAGTGTTTCGCCAAAGCCGCCGGGCTCGATGAAGTCGCGCTGCATGTCGATGATGACCAGCGCGGTGGTGGCGACGTCGTATTCGTAGGTGAACGGGTTGGCGGCTATTTGCACGACAGGGCTCCATTTCGGGGCCGCCGCGGAACCGGCTTTGCCGGGCCGCTGGCGGCGCCCCCTGGGGGGAGGCGCCGAAGGCGCTTCGGGGGGTACGTCATCTTCCTCCGCCCATGTGGGCGCCCAGTACATGGCGCTCGGCACCCTCGGCGGGCGCTTCAAAAACAATGCGGCCTTCGCTCATCACCACAATGCGGTCGGCCAGCTCCAGCAGTTCGTCCAGGTCTTCGCTGATCAGCAGTACCGCGCCGCCGCGCTCGCGCACCTGCAGGATGCGGCTGTGGATTTCCTTTACCGCCGCAAAGTCCAGGCCGAACACGGGGTTGGCCGCAATCAGCACGTTGATGTCGCCGGCCAGCTCGCGCGCCAGCACGGCGCGCTGCACGTTACCGCCGGACAGGGCGCGAATGGGCGCGTTTTCTCCGCGCGTTTTGATGCCGTATTCGGTGATCCACTGGCGTGCGCGGGCACGCCAGGTGCCGTAGTGCAGCCAGCCCGATTTCGCAGCCAGCGGAGGTTGGTCAAAGTCGCGCAGCGCCATGTTCTCGGCCACGCTCAGCTCGCCCACGCAGGCGTTGCGCAACGGTTCTTCCGGCAGGCTGCGAATTTGAAGGCGGCGGTTTTCTTCGCGCCGCGCATGGTAGGGCTCGCCCATCACGCGCACCTCGCCGGCCAGGCGCGGGCGCTGGCCCACCAGGGCTTCCACCAGCTCGCGCTGGCCGTTGCCCGACACACCGGCCACACCCAGCACTTCGCCCGAGCGCACCTGCAGATCGATGCCATGCAGCGCCAGCGGGCCACGGTCGCCCGGCGCCTGCAGTCCGCGCACGTCCAGCGCCACAGCGGCTTGTGCGCCCGCGCCTGCCTTGACAGCAGCCGGCGGCGCGCTCTCGCGCGGTGGCGTGTCCACGGCCGCCTCGCCCACCATGGCCTGCGCCAGCAGATGCGGGTCGGTGGCCCACACCTCGCAGTGGTGCACGGCCTTGCCCCGGCGCAGCACGGTCACGTCATCGGCATAGGCCATGACTTCGCGGAACTTGTGCGTGATGATGAGCACGGTGCACTGGCCGCTGCGCGCAAACTCACGCACATGGCCCAGCACTTCGTCGGCCTCCTGCGGCGTCAGCACCGAGGTGGGTTCGTCCAGGATCAGCAGACGCGGCTTCAGGTACAGCTGCTTGAGCAGTTCCAGCTTCTGCTTTTCACCGGCGGCCAACTCGGACGGCCGCGCGTCCAGGTCCAGGCTGAACGGTGTGCTGGCCAGAAAGCGCTGCAACGCGGCGCGCTGTTCTTTCCAGTTGATGACAGCGGGCACCTGGCCGCCGGCCAGCAACAGGTTTTCAGCCACCGTCATGCCCGGTGCCAGTGTGAAGTGCTGATACACCATGCCGATGCCCAGCGTGCGCGCCACCACAGGGTTGGCAATGTCCTGCTCGCGCCCATCGGTCATGACACTGCCTGCTTCAGCCCGGTGAAAACCTGCGATGCATTTGACGAGCGTGCTTTTGCCGGCGCCGTTTTCACCCAGCAAGGCGTGGACTGTGCCGGGGGCGACTTTCATCGTCACGTTGTCCAGTGCCGTAAATGCGCCGAAGCGTTTGGTCAGGCCGAAGGTCTCCAGGGCCATTGCGCCTGTAGGTTGGGGCAGTGTTTCCACCTTCATCTTTTTTCCCTCTGGTTCTCACTCGCGGGCTTGTGAGCAGGCGGTATGCCCGCTCACAAGCCCGAACCCCAGTACGCCACCGGCCGCGCGCCAACAGTGCAACTGCAAATCTGCGCCTGCGGGCACACCGGCCTGGGGGCGCAGATTTGCCGCGAGGTAGCAACAAGAAGCGTCACGCAAGAGCCTCCAGCACAGCAACAGAAGTCGCATGCGCACCAAACACCCCACCCTGCATCGTGATCATCTTCAACGCAGCCTCGTGATTGCCACGGTCAGTGGCCGCTGTGCAGTCAGACAACAGCAGGCACTCAAACCCCCGGTCATTGGCCTCACGCATGGTGGTGTGCACGCACACGTCGGTGGTGATGCCGGTGAGGATGAGGTTTTCTATGCCGCGCGTGCGCAGGATCAGCTCAAGGTCTGTCGCGCAGAACGAGCCTTTGCCCGGCTTGTCGATCACGATCTCGCCCGGCAATGGGGCCAGCTCGGGAATGATCTCCCAGCCCGGCTCGCCGCGCACCAGGATGCGCCCGCACGGCCCGTCATCACCAATGCCCACACCGTTGGTGCCGATCTGCTGCGAACGCCAGCGCTTGTTGGCGGGCAGGTCGCTCAGGTCGGGACGGTGACCTTCGCGGGTATGGATGAGCGTGTAGCCGGCGGCGCGCGCGGCGGCCATCAGCTTCTTCAACGGCTCGATAGGTGCGCGCGTGAGCGAGATGTCGTAACCCATCTTGTCCACATAGCCGCCCACGCCGCAAAAGTCGATTTGCATGTCGATGATGACCAGCGCGGTATTGGCCGGGCGCAGGTCGCCGTTGTACGGCCAGGGGTAGGGGTTGGCTTGAACGAATCGTTCCATGGTGCGTTCCATGTCATTTCACCGAAGAAAGTTCACCGGGGCTGCCCGCAGCCACGCTGCCGGGCTTGCAGGTGATCACCAGGATCAACAGCGTCAGCACATAAGGCACGGTATTGAACAGGTGGTAGCCCCAGCCGATGCCGATGGACTGCAGTGCCGGGCCGATGGCGCCCGCGCCGCCGAACAGCGCCGCCGCGCCAATGCAGCGCAGCGGGCTCCAGCGCGCAAAGATCACCAGCGCCACGGCAATCAGGCCCTGGCCGCTGGAGATGCCTTCGTTCCAGCTGCCGGGGTAGAACAGCGTGAGCGACGCGCCGCCCAGCCCCGCAATGGCGCCGCCCGCGGCCGTGGCCGCAATGCGGATGCCCGACACCGAATAGCCCAGCGCCCGCGTGGCGTTGGCCGAATCGCCCGCCATGCGCACCAACAGGCCCATGCGCGTGCGCGCAAAGCCCCACCACAGCGCCACCGCAATCACCAGCCCCACGGGCAGCAGCGCATTGACCTGCAGCGCGGCACGCAATGATGCGTTGTCGGCCCAGTTGCCCAGGGCAATGGCCGGAATCTGCGGCGCCTGCGGCTGGATCAGCGGCTTGCCCAGGTAGAACGCCAGGCCCGTGCCCAGCAGCATGAGCGCAATGCCCGTGGCCACGTCGTTCACACGCGGCAGCGAGCACAGCACGCCATGCAGCGCCGCCAGCAACGCGCCCGCTGCGGCGCCTACCAGCACACCGGTCCAGGCTGAGCCGCTGAGGTACGCGCCGCCAAAGGCCGCCATGGCCGAAAGCACCAGCACGCCTTCCAGCCCCAGGTTGATGCGGCCGGATTTTTCCGTCAGGCATTCACCCAGGCTGACGAACAGAAACGGGACACCCACACGCAGCGCGCCACCGAGGATGCCTGCAAAGAAAGTCAGAAGAACATCAGCAGTCATCGGGTAACCTCCATGCTTCGCATTGCGGTGCGAGCGCCTTCGGGCGGCCGGGCGGCGCTCATGCAATCTTGTCCCCCATCGAAGCCTGCGCGCCTGAAGGCCCCGCTGCCTTCGCCACCTTGGCCCAGAAGGCTTTCCAGTCCACGTCACGCAGCGCCTCGCTCGCCAGGATCAGCACAAAGGCAATGCCCTGCAGCACCATGACCGATGCATCCGGCAGCCCCAGGCGACGCTGCAGCAGGCTGCCCGCTGCGCCAAAACCTCCGAACAGAATCGCCACCGGGATCACCGCCAGCGGGTTGTGCCGCGCAATGAATGCCACCAGGATGCCCGCATAGCCGTAGCCCGCGATCAGCGACGCATTGGCGCTGGTGTGCACCGCCGCCACCTCCACCGCACCGGCCAGGCCAGCGCACGCACCGCCCACCGCGCAGGCCAGCAAGATGAGGCGCGATGCCGGCAGGCCCACCAGCTGCGCCGTGCGCGGGTTGCCGCCCACCACGCGCACCGAAAAGCCCGAGGCCGTCCATTTGAGCCACACGCCCAGTGCGATGCACGCCACGATGCCCAGCACCAAACCCCAGTGGATGTCCGAGCCCGCAATGCCGCCGATGCGCAGGCCCTCGGCCAGCGCAAAGGTGGACGGCTTGTTCAGGCTGGCCGGGTCGCGCAGCGGGCCTTCGACCCAGTGCTTGAAGAGGCCAATGGCCACATAGGCCAGGAGCAGGCTGGAGATGGTTTCGTTGATGCCGCGAAACTGCCGCAACCACCCCGCCAGCATGATCCACAGCGCACCGGCCAGCGCACCGGCGGCGCACACCAGCACCGTGCCGACGACATTGGCCGGCGGTGTCAAGACATACGGCAGCGCGGCGCACGCCAACCCGCCCAGCACCATGGCACCCTCGCCACCGATGATGACCAGGCCCGCGCGCGCCGGTATGGCCACGCACAGGGCGGTGAGCATCAGTGGTGCGGCGCGCTGCAGTGTGTTTTGCCAGCTGAACCAGTCGCCAAACGCGCCCTTGAAGAGCAGGAACCACACCTCAACCGGATTCACACCCGCAAACCACACGAACACGCCGAACAGCGCCAGCGCCGCCGCGATGGCGGAAACGGGCAGGGCGATGTCGGTCAGCGTGTCGCGCATGGCGGGCTTAGATCGAACCCACCACGCCCTCGACCAGGTAGTTCATCTTCTCCAGCTCCAGGTCGGTCTGCTTGAGCGTCTTGCCGGCGGCAATGACCGTGTTGCCCTTGTTGTCCTTCAGCGGGCCCTTGAAGATGTCGAACGTGCCGGCCATCATCTTGCCCTTGATGTCGTCGGCGTTTTTCTTGGCCGCGTCGGTCACGGCGGGGCCGTAAGCGGACATCTTCACGTAGCCGTCTTTGAGGCCACCGCGGATGAAGTTTGGGTGCGGCTTGCCGGCCTTGGCCGCGTCAATGACGGTCTTGTAGGCGGTCAGCCAGTTCCACTCGGCGCCGGTCAGGTAGGCCTGCGGTGCCAGCTTGGCCTGGCTTGCGTGGTAGCCGCAGACCATCTTGCCGCGTTTGGCCGCTGTCTCAACAATCACCTTGGGGCCGTCCACGTGCATGGTGAACACG
>CALRZF020000207.1:0-7065 GCA_943372585.1 Ramlibacter sp. 2FC
TGCGGGCGCGCAGATCATCATCACCGGCCGTTGCGTGGACAGCGCCGTGACGCTGGGCGCGCTGATGCATGAGTTTGGCTGGGCCGCCGATGACTATGACCGCCTGGCCCAGGGCAGCCTGGCCGGGCACATCATTGAATGCGGCTGCCAGGCCACCGGCGGCCTGCACACTGACTGGGAGTCCGTGCCTGACTGGCCGAACATCGGCTACCCGGTGATCGAATGCCATGCCGACGGCCACTTCATTGCCAGCAAGCCCGCAGGCACGGGCGGGCTGGTCAATTGCGCCGTGATCGGCGAGCAGATGCTGTATGAGATTGGCGACCCGCGCAGCTACCTGCTGCCCGACGTGGTGTGCGACTTCACCCAGGTCACGCTGCAGCAGCTGGGCGAACACCGGGTAGACGTGCGCGGTGCCCGGGGCCGCGCACCGGGGCCGGCTTACAAGGTGTCGTCCACGTACCTGGACGGCTTTCGCTGCACCGGCCAGCTCACCGTGGTGGGCGTGGACGCCGCGCGCAAGGCGCGCCGCACGGGCGAGGCCATCCTGGCGCGCACCCGTGCGCTGTTTGCCCAGGCCGGCCTGGCCGATTACAGCCGCACGCACATCGAGGTGCTGGGCAGCGAGGCCGGCAACTTCGGCCCGCACGCGCAAACCGCCCATGTGCGCGAGGCCGTGCTGCACCTGGCCGTGATGCACCCGAACAAGGCGGCATTGGAGATTTTTGCGCGCGAGATCGCGCCCGCGGGTACCAGTTGGTCACCCGGCACCACCGGTGCGGCGGGCCGGCCCAGCCCGGCACCGTGCATCCGGCAATTTGCCTTTTTGCTGGACAAGCAGCGCCTGCAGCCCGTGGTGGATGTGGACGGTGTACTGCATGCCGTGCAAGTGCCATCTGCACGGCTTGACCTTGCGGAACCTGTCCAGAAACAAGAGGTCCCGGCGGGCTCTGCCCCCGCAGAAGACGGTGTGGAAGTGCCGCTCATCCAGCTGGCCTGGGCGCGCAGCGGTGACAAGGGCAATACATCCAACATCGGAATCATTGCGCGCCGACCTGAATGGCTGCCGCTGTTGCAGGCCCAGCTCACGCCGCAGCGCGTGGCGCAGTGGCTGGCGCACCTGGTACAGGGGCCCGTCACCCGCTATGACGTGCCGGGCATTCACGCCATGAACTTCGTGTGCGAACAGGCGCTGGACGGCGGCGGCATGGCGAGTCTGCGCAACGACCCCCTGGGCAAGGGCATGGCGCAAATACTGCTGACCCTGCCGGTACGCGTGCCGGCTAAAGGCCTGTAGCTTCCACCAGACAGGTCACGACTATTCCCATGGTGGCGCCGGCGTTGAAGGGCGACAGCGTCACGCCGGTGCCCGTGAGGGCGGCTATCGTGGTCGGGCCGGAACACGCCGCAGTGCCGCCGATAAGGGAGCAGCTCACCGTACCGGCGGTACAGTTCAGCCCCGCACCCGGCGTGTCAATCACCAGCGCGCCCGGCGCATTGGACGGCCCCAGGTTGGCCACGGTCAGCGTGTAGCTCACGGTTGAGCCTGTCAGCAACGACCCCGTGGGTGAGCTGGTCTTGCTGATGGTCAGCGTGGCCGTAGTGCAGGCGGGCGAGATCGTCGTCAAGGCCGTGCCCGTGTTGTTGGCGGTCAGCAGCGCACCCGTGGCTTGCTGGATCTGCACGGTGTTGAGCTTGGCGCCGGAGTCCCCGCAGATGGCCGACACCACGCCGGTCAGCGTGGGGAAGTTGGTGGCCGCCGCGCGCGGGAACGCGGTAGCCGCCGGCAGGTTGCAAACAGCCGTGGAGGTGCCACTGCAGGTCCAGCCGGTGCCCGCGAAGGTGGTGGTCATGCGCATGCCCTCGGGCAGCGTGTCCGTCAGCGTCAGCGGTGATGCGCCGATGGCCGCGCCAATGGCAGCGCCGTCGGCCAGGGGCGTTGCCTGCGTCGCCGCGTACGTCAGGACCCCCAGCGCCCGACCGTTGTTGCGCGGCGTCAGCGTGTAGGTAAAGGCGGTGTTCACGGTGGCCGTCGCGGGTGCCGTCTTGGTAATGCTCAGGTCTGCCAGCAGCACCACGTCGTCGTCCGTGGGTCCGGCCACCAGCCCGCTGTAGTGGCTGCCGGGAATGGTGGTGGTGCCACCGGACTGGAAGGTGGTGTTGGACGAATAGGACAGCGTGTTGCGGTTGGCATTGACGTTGGTGGCCATGGCCACCATCCGGCCGCCAGCCGCATTGCGCGTGGGGTCCAGGAAGATGGCCCCCGCCGGGTTGTGGTACGTGCCCACTGTGGCGGTGTTGGGGATGGTCACGGCATAGGTCACGCTGATGCTGCCGTTTTGCGGGATGAAAAAGCTGCCGAATGTGACACTGCCTTGGGCCGCCGTGGTCACTCTTCCCGGCGCCGCGGCATCCGCGCGCAACACCACGGCCGTCACCGAATTGACAGTGGCCAGCGTGTTCATGGGCAACGCTGGCGGCAGTGCCACTGTGGCCGCCGTGACGTTCTCGGCCCCGGCCGCAAACGCGCCGCCTGCCAGGGGTGGGGCCGGCGAATAGTCGTACACCGGCGCCACCGCGGTTGAGAAAAGCCAGCCCGGCGGCAGGCTCGTATCAAACAGGAACACATTGGTGGCCGCACCACCCGTGTTGCTCACGTTGATGGTGTAAGACGCCGTTGCACCGGTGGCGGCGCTGATCGCGGGGGTGTTGGCTACCTTGGTCACGGTCAGGTTGGGCAGGCAGCGTGCGCTGGCGCCCGAACCCGGGGGCAACACGCCGGTACTGCCGGTCACCGCTGTGCCGTTTGCGCCTGCAGCCGCGCGATAGTTTTTTGGCGCCAGGTTGCCGCCGGTGCCCCCGCAGCACCCGTCAGTACCTGCAGCGCCTCCGGCCACGTTGATGGTTGCGCCGGTGAAGCTGGTCGCCACGTAGCCCCCTCCGCCGCCGCCGCCCGGTCCATGGTTGTAGTAATTGGAATTGCCGCCAATGCCGCCATAGGCATTGATCGCCAGGTTGGCAATGGCGCCGGTGCCCGGCGCGTCAATGATCACGGTGCCACCCCCACCCCCGCCACCTGCCGCGTCGGTCGCGCCCACGGGGCTCTTGTTGTACGAGCGGATGCCATAGGCATTGATCGTGCTGGCCGCACTGACGACGATGCTGCCCGCGCGCATCAGCACCATGCCACCCCCGGGGGCGCCCGATGACGTGATGGGCCCGCCGGCACCGTTGGCCGTGGCCACATTGGTGGGGGGAAACGTGATGACGGAATCCGTGGTGCCGTTGTTGGAGGCGCCGCCCCCTCCACCGCCGCCCAGGTACACCCGGGTCGTTACTGCCGGCGACAGTGCCAGCCCGCCACGCCCGCCCGCGTCAAAACCACCCAGGCCGGAGTCGGCCGCGGACACGGGGTCGTTGTTGTCTGTGCCCGTATTGACGCCGGTGTTCCACGAATTGCCGCCAATGCCGCCCACGCCGGCATTGCTGCCACCACCGCCGCCGGAGTTCAGCCCGTTGGTATCGGCCGCTGGCCGGCCGTCGTTACCGCCACCACCCGCGTTGCCTTGGGCACCCTGGCCGCACGAGCCACCGGGGTAGCCCTGCCCCGTATTGAAAATCTGCCCCGCGGCATCGTAGGTCTGACCCGCGCCGGCAGTTGCACCAACGTTGTAACCAAACACCTGGCGCGGCGTGCCGCGGCTGCCTTCGCCCTTGAACGCTCCGTTCAGCGTGGCGGCGGTGCAGCTGTAGTCCTGGTCGAATGGCGTGCCGCCAGCGCGTGCCACACCGCTGTTGACACCGCGCCCGCCGCGAAAGCCACGGCCGTGGGCATTGATGGTGACACCGTTCATCGTGAGCGCGCCTGCCACGTCGATCGCGTAGACGCCACCGGTACCGAAGCCCGTGACCGGATCGATGTACCAGGGCAGCACGTCGATAGCACCGGAAATCGTGGCCGCTGAATACTGCGGCACACGCACCACCTGATACGTGCGCACGGAGTTGGCCGCGACGTTTTGTGCATAAGAGTTCTGCAGGGGCGCGCCCAGCTGGATGGTTGCGCCTACACCCCCTCCAACCGTTACCACGGCGTACTCGTAGTTGCCTTCCAGCGCGCCGCTGGAATCCTGCATCTGGATGATGAGCACCAGGTCACCGGCCAGCAGGTTGGTGGCCACGCCGCGCGTTGCATTGGTGCCTGTGGCAAGCGTGATGGCGCTGGTGCCGGCGCCAGGTGTGCCGGTACCGGCAAAGTAGGTGTTGGGCTCCAGCGCAGCGGTGGTCACCAGCCCCTGGCGCCCGGGTACGCCGCACACCTGCGCATGCAGCACCGTGGTGGCGGCGCACACCAATCCGGTGACCACCAGCATGACCCGGCGCAGCCACTTTCCCAGGACGTTTCGATCCATCAACATCGGCTCAACTTTGGATTTTCAGCACCAGGCCTGCAGGCCGGGCATATGTATTTTGTAAGGCAATTGTCACTCAGGCATGCGCAATTCAAAACCTGAACGAAAGCATTCACGCAGGTGATCCACCAGGCACTGCACCGCACGTGGCACCTGCAGTGCCCACGGGCGGATGGCGTACAGCCGCTCGCCAAAAAAGCCCTGTGGCCGCCACCGGGTGAGCACCGGCACCAGGCGCTTCGGGTCCAGGTGCGTGGCGGCACTGAAGTCGGGCAGCAGCCCCAGGCCCAGGCCATCCATCACCGCTTCACGCAGCACCTCGCTGTTGTTGGCGCGCAGCGGGCCGTTGACCGGCACCACCACCTGCTCGGCGCCTTTGCGTGCGGGTTCGCGCACAAACGACCAGCTCTGGCTGCCGCCGTCGCGCAGGTACAGCAGGCACTGGTGCGCCGCCAGTTGCGACGGATGGTCCGGCACGCCCTGGCGGCGCAGGTAGGCCGGGCTTGCCACCAGCAGCGAGCGCGACGCGCACAGCTCCCAGGCCACATGGGTGTCAGGCGGTGCCTGGGTGTGGCGGATGGCCAGGTCAAAACCTTCCTGCGCCAGGTTGACGAAGCGGTCGGTCAGGTCCAGCTCGATGCGTATTTCCGGATAGCGCCGCAGGAAAGCCGTCAGCGTGGGCGCCACATGCTGGCGCCCCAACGCGACCGGCGCCGTTACCCTTACCAGGCCGCGCGGCGAGCCTGCCAGGTCGCGTACGCCGGCAAAGCTTTGCTCGATGCGCTCAAACGCGCCCTGCGTTTCAGACACCAGCTGCAGCCCGGCTTCGGTCAGGCCGACCGAGCGCGTGGTGCGCCGCACCAGCGGCACGCCCACAGCCCGCTCCAGATCGCCGATGCGGGTGCTGGCCGATGCCTTGGAGATGCCCAGGCGACGCGCCGCCTGGGTGTAGCTGCGGGTTTGCGCCAGCACGGTCAGCAGGTGAAGATCGGAAAACGCGGTAGCCATGATGCGCCCGGATTGTTCAATGAATTGAACAATGTAATCAGGAAACCCGTATTTCCAAAGCCACCCGCGCGGCATAGACTGGCGCCCTTGCACCGAACATGCTCAAAGGAAACGCCATGAACGCACCCGACCTGTCACGCCCCGCCGCCGCCGTGGCTTCCATCGAACACTGGATCAACGGGCGCGTGGTGCCCGGCCAGAGCGGCCGCCGCGCCGATGTGTTCAACCCGGCCACCGGCGCCGTGACCGGCCAGGTGGCGTTGGCCAACAACGCCGAGGTGTCTGCTGCTGTGGCCGCCGCGCAAGCCGCCTTTCCCGCCTGGGCCGACACGCCGCCGATCCGCCGCGCGCGGGTGATGTTCAAGTTCCTGGAGTTGTTGAACCAGGAGCGCGACAAGCTGGCCCACGCCATCACAGCCGAACACGGCAAGGTCTTTACCGACGCGCAGGGCGAGGTCACGCGCGGCATCGACATCGTCGAATTTGCCTGCGGCATCCCGCAGCTGCTCAAGGGCGACTACACCGACCAGGTCTCCACCGGCATCGACAACTGGACGCTGCGCCAGCCGCTGGGCGTGGTGGCCGGCATCACCCCGTTCAACTTCCCGGTGATGGTGCCGATGTGGATGTACCCGGTGGCCATCGCCGCGGGCAACTGCTTTGTGCTCAAGCCCAGCCCCATCGACCCCAGCGCCAGCCTGATGATGGCCGACCTGCTCAAGCGCGCGGGCCTGCCCGACGGCGTGTTCAACGTGGTGCAGGGCGACAAGGAAGCCGTGGACGCGTTGCTGGTTCACCCCGACGTGAAGGCCGTGAGCTTTGTGGGCTCCACGCCGATTGCCAATTACATCTATGAAACTGGCGCGCGCCACGGCAAGCGCGTGCAGGCCCTGGGCGGCGCCAAGAACCACATGGTGGTGATGCCTGATGCCGACCTGGAACAAACCGTGGACGCGCTGATCGGCAGCGCCTATGGTTCCGCCGGCGAGCGCTGCATGGCGATCAGCGTGGCCGTGATGGTGGGTGACGTGGCCGACAAGCTGGTACCCATGTTGGCCGAGCGCGCCAAAACCCTCAAGATCAAGAACGGCACCGAGCTGGACGCCGAGATGGGCCCCATCGTCACCAGCGCTGCGTACCAGCGCATCACCGGCTATATCGAGCAGGGTGTCAAGGAAGGCGCCACGCTGGTCGTGGACGGCCGCGGCTTCAAGGGCGCCAGCGCAGGCAAGGGTTGTGACAATGGCTTCTGGCTGGGCGGTGCGTTGTTTGACCACGTGACGCCGGACATGAAGATTTACAAGGAAGAGATCTTTGGCCCCGTGTTGTCCTGCGTCCGGGTGCACGACCTGAAGGAAGCCGTTCAGCTCATCAACGCGCACGAGTTCGGCAACGGTGTGTCGTGCTTCACGCGCGACGGCAATGTGGCGCGCGAGTTCTCCCGCCACATCCAGGTGGGCATGGTGGGCATCAACGTGCCGATTCCTGTGCCGATGGCGTGGCACGGGTTTGGTGGCTGGAAGAAATCACTCTTTGGCGACATGCACGCCTATGGCGAAGAAGGTGTGCGGTTCTATACCAAGCAGAAGTCGATCATGCAGCGGTGGCCGGAGTCGATTGGCAAGGGCGCCGAGTTCGTCATGCC
>CALRZF020000208.1:0-6935 GCA_943372585.1 Ramlibacter sp. 2FC
GGGTGTTGGTCAGCTTCACCTGCCAGACGCCGCTGGGAGACGTTGCCGCGTCCTTGTCAAAACTGAACGTGGGCACCAGCGCCAGCAGCGCACAGGTGCCGCGCTCGCCGGTCGCTACGCGGTCTGGGTACACAAGCGCGCAGACAGGCTGCTTGCCCCCGTCCAGCCACATGCGTGACTGGCCCATCCGCAGCGCGGGTAGCGCCGCCCGGCCTGGGGGGGTAATTTCCAACTCAATCCCTTGCGCCCCGGGTGGCAGCCACAACTCCAGAAAGCTCTGGCTGGTGTCGTCTGGCTGTACGCGCCAGTGCAGCACGTGGCTTTCGCCGCAGCCCAGTGTCATGTTGGCATGGGTACGCTGCTGGTAGCTGTTGCCCGCCGCAATAACGATGGCCAGCCGCTTGCCGCACAGGGCCAGCAACTGGTCCATGGCGGCCTCCAGCAACGACGTGCCGTCATGAGGGCCGGCCAGGGTGCCGAAGCTGACGTTCACGGCGACCTGTGCCGAAGGTGCGCAGCACGACAGGATGTACATCAGCCCGTCCAGCACGTGCACGTTCATTGAGCCGCCCGAAGTATCTGCCACCGTGTGGTAATCCAGCTGCACCGCGACAACGGGCGCGCGGCTGGCGTCGTCATCGGCGTTGGCCCAGCTGGGCGGCCCGTCAAAGCCCGGGGGCAGGTTGGCGATCTGGGCTTCCACGGTCCTGGGGCCGGCCGCCAGATCCATGACATGCGAGCCGTGGCTCACAGCCGTGTCCAGTGCGTGAAACTGGACGCGGCCACCCGGCGACTTCTGGCCCAGTGTGGACAGGCCCAGCGTGGTGTACACGCCGCTTTCGTCCACCATGCCGCCAAACACATTGGCTTGCATGGCGGCGTTGATGTCGGCCGCGGTCAATTCATGGCCGTAGCCCAGGGCAGCGGGCGCAGCGCCCTTGCCTTCGCGGTCTTGCCGCCAGAAAAACGCGGTACGCGCCTTGCCCCGTGCATCCAGGAAATTGGCATGCGCGAGCGCCAGGCTGTCGTCGATCAGCCCCATGACCTTGCCGGTCAGCGGCGGTTGACGATCTTGGGCAGATCCTTGCGGCGGGGTCGCATGCCCCGTTGGGTCGTCTGTGCTGTTGCCCACCGGCAAACCCAGCTCCAGGCGCTTGACCATGTCATGCAGGTCGCCGCCCGGCGCGATGTGCCGGAAGAACACCGGCCTAACGCGCGCGGTGCAAAACCGCAACCCCTTGGGCGCGATGCTGGACGTGTACACGGGCGGAATGTGCAGCCACTTTGGCGAAGCCACAGCCAGCAAATGGGTGATGGTCACGCCCGGGCTCAACTCCAGCGCGATGGGCAGCCAGCGCGGCTGCTTGCCGCCGTAGCCCGCGAACTGGTCCGTCTCGGCCCAGACAAGGTAGGGGTCCGCGCCATTGGTGGCGCCCGGGCGGGCCCAGTGAATGCCGGTGAAGCCACCGGAGGGCAGAGGGGTCCATTTCATGGAGCGCTACTTCAGTGGCAGGAATTCTTTGACGGCTTTCGTCCACATGAAATTGAGCAACGGTGACGCAGCGATACTGATACCTGGTTTTTTGACTTCGTAGTACTCTCCCACGCTACCGTCCAGGGGTGCGCGCGGGTCGAAGTCCAGCGGCGCATCGCGCGGGCCTTTGAACTTGGGTCCGTTGAACACCCGCTCATGCAACTTGGCGCCTGTGCATCGGGCAATGAGAAACTCGCCCAGGCTGGTTCCCAGCAGTTTGCCGACAGCGCTGTCGACGGGATAGTGCACGCCCGCCACGGTACGATTCACAGCAATACGGGCCGCCTGCCGTTCAAGCTGCTCCGCGTACTTGGCGGAATCACCCTTGGCGGCTTGCATCAGGCCCAGCAAAACCGTTGCTACAACGTATGCCTCAGTTGCGTGCCCACTGGGCCAGCTGCCATGTCCCGGGCTCGGAATCATGGACTGTATTTGCGGGGATAGTTCGGCAGGACGCGGGCATGCAAATGCATGCTTGAAGCGCATTTCGATGTCAGATGCCATCAACAAGGCCAGCGATACCAATTCCAGTGCCCACTTGTAGCGAAACGCCTGTAACTGAATCACCGATCCCCAGTAAGCTACCTGGTTGGGCATCTGGGTAAGGATTTCTGTCTGGCGGTCCGCCCGTAATTCGGCGTAGTTGTAGACGAGTGCCGCCTGTGCCTTGAAGATATCCCCGGTTGGCCGCACCAACTCTGTCAAGGCGTGGCTCTTCAGCGGGCGCCGGTTGAGGTCAACGAACCCCATTCTCATTGCGGTATCCCTTCGCGCCACTTCAAAATGGAGCCCGGAGATCAGTTCCACAGCGCAGGTTGCAATGCGTGGCCCCGGTTCCCAGTGGGCGAGCCTGTCGGGCACGTCCAGAGGCGTTGGCATGTGAATGCCAAGCGTTGAACCTTTCCATGGGCCGACCAGGGCGGCACGCGATTGAATCACGCCGCTGCTCAGAAAAAAATTCAAGTCGGCGGACAGCTCTGCCGCGCCAGCGGCGCCCGCCGCGCCAGCGGCACCCGCCGCTCCCGCCGCGCCGGCAGCTCCCGCTGCGCCAGCAGCTCCAGCCGCACCTGCAAAGATACTCAGATTGCTCATGACTCAACTTTCAATGAAAGAAAACCGGATGGGTCAGGCTTGGTCGTTACACAGGGACCCCGGCCTGCCGCATGGCATCTGCCCACATTTGGCCAGTCCCGTATTGGCCGCTGGGGTGGCGCGACAGGTAGCTGCTGACAGTCAGTCCGGGCTGCAGACGCAATAGCTCTGCTGCCGACATGCGGGCTTCGTCCAATTGCCCCATTTGCACCTGCGAGATCGCCATGACACGCCATGTGGAGGTGTGCGTCCTGTTGGCTCGCAGCGACTCCTTGGCAAGTGTTAGCGCCCGCTCATGCTGTCCTGCCGACAGGGCCGCGGTCGCTGCAAGCGAGTAATAGAAATATCGCAGCGGATCCAAAGGCGACAGTGACAACGCTTTCGTGGTGTTTTCCACCGCCTCGTCGCCGTCTCCCCTGAACGCATGCATGGTGCCCTTGAGCAGCCAGGCCAGCGACTCGTTTGGATTCAGGTCGAGTGCCTGCTTGTAACGCAGCAAGGCGTTGTCCGTGTCGCGCAGCAAGTTCGTTCGAACAAGGCCATCAACAGTGAGTGCCAACGCGCAGTCGGGCTCGTTGTCCAACGCTCGCTTGGTCGCATCAAGTGCCAACTGCGCTTCCTTCGCCGGATCGTCAGACCACCCTTGCTGTACACGGAGGACATGC
This sequence comes from Ramlibacter sp. 2FC, assembly GCA_943372585.1. GTDB lineage: Bacteria > Pseudomonadota > Gammaproteobacteria > Burkholderiales > Burkholderiaceae_C > RAM1. The sequence goes on from CALRZF020000208.1 coordinate 3,292, forward strand.
CACTTGGCCAGCCATGCATGAGGAATGGGGTGGCGCCTGCTGCGGTCGATCAGATGTTCCAACAGCACACGTGCCCTGTCGAAATCGGACAGGGCATTGCGGTGCATGAGGGTGACGGCGCCCAACATCAGTGAGTAGCCCTCCAGCGTCGGCAGGGCATGTGACCGAGCGCGTTGCATCTGATGCGACATGACCGAAGAGCTGATGGATGCAACAAGCGATGCAATCAATGCGTCGTCGCTGGCAAAAATGCCCGTGACCTCGCCTTTGAGGTTGCCGGCCCAGACGATGTGGCTTGTCTTGGCGTCGATGAGCTCAGCAAACAGCGACAGCTGCGCACCCAAGCAGCGGCATGTGCCCGACAGTATGTAGCTGGCGCCCAAGTGGGCCCTGATGTCATCAACCGCATCGTGCCGGTCACGGAAGACAGTGGTCGAGAGCCTTGAGATAACGTGTAACTCAGAGGTCCTGGACAGCGCGGCGATGACCTCGTCAGCAAGTGCTTCGCCCAACATCTGCAGACCGGGCTCCGGGCTACGCAGTGCGAACGGAACCACGGCAATGGTTGGGCGAAGGTCAAGCCGCAGCCCACCTCCGCGTTCAATCACCGGCGCGTGCCCCACAGCCCCGATGCGATAGGCCCTGATGGGTTCATGAACGTGCTTGAGGTGGCATTCACCCAAGTCTTCAATATCAGCGTCCAGGCCGGCGGTAAGGCGGTCACGCAGCCCCGCAGTGACGACGGTTTCCCCCGGGCCGGCCAGCGTAGCGATCCGCGCTGTCAGGTTGACGTCGGTGCCGTAAATGTCGTATTGGTCGGACACGAACTCCGCCAGATGGGCGCCCACGCGCAGATGCATCTGCAGGTCGGGCCGGCGACCCTCGTTGCCCTTGCGGCATATGTCCTGCAGCGCAAACGACGCCTTCACACAGCCCTGAGCGTCGGCAAACTCCAGCATCAGCCCGTCACCCAAGCTTTTGAGCATGCGCCCGCCATGCTGCGGCAGCACGTGCTCGCGCGCGTACTCCACAAAATAGTGCCACCGCTGGATGAAGTCATGCTCGTCCTGTTCCATCAGCCGGACCGACTCCACCACATCCAGCACAGTGATCACCTTCGTGAACTGCGGGAAGTAATAGGGCGTCTCGGTCCAGGGAGCAGACATGGTAGGTGTAACCGGCGGAAAAAGCCTCCCCATTTTGTAGGAGGAAACGGCCTGCGGAAACATCTGCCCACGCTTTTCTGGCGGGCGTGCCTGATGTGTTGTGTGCACGCCATTTGGCGTGCGGGCAATCAAGCCAGCATGGACGTTTCGCCCGGAACGACCGCATCCGCCGCCAGCTCCGGCAGCGCCTTTACCCGCTCATACACCGGCGCAAAATCCGGCGCCGTCATGTCAAACAGCTGCTGGAAGCTGTCAATGACAAAGTACGTCTGCTGGAAGCTGTCGATCTTGTAGCGCGTGCGCATGGTGCGGTCCAGCGCCAGCGGCACGCGCTGCGGTTCGGGGCTGGTGACCGCGTAGCGCAGTTCGCCTGACGAACTCAGGATGCCTGCACCATAGGCGCGCAGGCCGTCGGGCTGGCGGATCAGGCCGAACTCGATCGTGTACCAGTACAGCCGGCTCAGCAGTTCGCACGCGCCCAGGTCGTTGGCCTTCAGCCCGCCCTGGCCGTAGCGTTGCACATAGTCAGCAAACACGGGGTTGAACAACAGCGGCACATGACCGAACAGGTCATGAAAGATGTCCGGCTCGACGATGTAGTCAAACTCTTCGGGCGTGCGGATCCAGTCCGTGACCGGGAACTTGCGGTTGGCCAGCAGGGTGAAAAACGGCACCTCGGGGATCAGCCCCGGCACGCCCACGATCTCCCAGCCCGTGGCCTTTTGCAGCCGCGCGTTGATTTCCTCAAACCGTGGGATGCGGTCCTTCACCCCCAGCGACGGCAGCGCGGCGATGAACTCATCGCTGGCCAGCCCCGGCAGCAACGCCGCCTGGCGCTCGTACAGCCGGCGGTAGGTGTCGTGGTCGGCCGCCGTGTAGCTGGTGTAGTTTTGCGCGCAGGTGTAGTCGGCGTTCGCGCGGCTGTAGTCGCCGCGCGGCGGTCGGTCGGCGGCGCCATACACAACGGGTTCAACGGCCATGGTCTGCCTCAGGCCTTCGGCGCCAGCACGCCCCGGCGCATCTGGTCGAGTTCCATGGTTTCAAACAGGGCCTTGAAGTTGCCCTCGCCAAAGCCCTCGTTGCCCTTGCGCTGGATGAACTCAAAGAAGATCGGGCCCAGCTGGTTCTCGCTGAAGATCTGCAGCAGCAGTTCTTCGGGCTTGCCGTCTACCAAAATGTTGCGCGACTGCAGGTCCGCAATGTTCTCGGTGAGGCCGGGGATGCGCTTGGGCAGCAGCTCGTAGTAGGTCTCGCTGGTATTCAGCAGCTTCACGCCGCTGAACTGCAGGGCGTCTACCGTGTCGTACAGGTTGGTCGAGCCCATGGCAATGTGCTGGATGCCCTCACCGTGGTAGCGGTCCAGGTATTCCTGGATCTGGCCGGCCTTTTCGTTGCCCTCTTCATTGATGGGGATGCGGATCTTGCCGCAGGGGCTGGTCATGGCTTTGCTCTTGACGCCGGTGGCCTGGCCCTCGATGTCAAAGTAGCGCACCTCGCGGAAGTTGAACAGCCGCTCGTAAAAGCCCGCCCACTCTTCCATTCGGCCGCGGTGCACGTTGTGCGTCAGGTGGTCGATGTAGGTCAGCCCATGGCCCGCCGGGTTCAACTCTGCACCCGGCAGCGGTTCAAAGTCCACGTCAAAAAAGCCGATGTTGCCGATGTCGCCATCCTTGGCGCCGTTCTTGCCGCGCCACTTGTCAATGAAATAGATGATGGAGTCGCCAATGCCCTTGATGGCGGGGATGTTCAGCTCGCCCGGTGCCGCCGTATTGGCATAGCCCCAGGCGCCCAGCGAAATCGCACGCTCATAAGCCGCCTTGGCGTCGCCCACGCGAAACGCAATGGCACATACGCTGGGCCCGTGCAGACGTGCGAAACGCTGCGCAAAACTGTCGGGCTCGGCGTTGATGATGAAGTTGATGCCACCCTGGCGGTACAGCGTCACGGCCTTGTGGCGGTGCCTGGCAATCGCCTTGAAGCCCATGCGCTCAAACAGTTCGCCCATGGCCTGCGGGTCCGGCGCGGCGTACTCAATGAACTCAAAACCGTCGGTGCCCATGGGGTTGTCCCACGTTGTTCCGGGTTGCAGGTCTTTCTCGGGCGTGGGTGCGTTCATCGGAGTCTCCAGTGCGGGCATGTGAATGCTATGCACTGTAGGACCAACCGGGGGCAGTTTTGTGCTGATTGCAGCCAATATTTTCCACTTGCATGCAGAAAAACTGCGCTGATTTGAGGTTTTGCGCTGAAAAATCGTACAGGTCTATTTGCCGCGCAATGCCAGCGCCGCTTCAATGCGCAACTGCTCCTCGGCCGAGAACAGCTGCTGGCGCAATAACTGAAGTTGGCCTTCTGTGGCCTTGCCCTCGCGCGCCGCAGCGTACTGCGACAGCCGCTGCTGCCATTGCGCCTCCTCGCGGTCCAGTTGCGCCAGCTGTTGGGCGGCTGCATCGCCGTACTGGCTGCGCCGTTGCGCGTACC
>CALRZF020000209.1:0-6934 GCA_943372585.1 Ramlibacter sp. 2FC
GGGCTACCTGAGCGCCTGACCCTCCCCCCCAACCCGGGGGGCATTCCTTGACTTGTTACAACTTGCGGGCGTAGCCTGTGGGTGAAAGCAGGAGGCCCCCATGAACGAGCGTTTGGTAAAGCGCCACAACATCCACGTCAGCGGCAACGGGCCGGTGACGCTGATCTTTGTGCATGGTCTGGGTACCGGCCAGCAGGTGTGGCACCACATCGCGCCGGCCTTCAGCGACCGCTACCGCGTGGTGCTGGTGGACCTGATGGGGTGCGCGGGCTCCCGGCTTGCACCCGATGAGCTTGCGCGCTACGAAACGCTGGAAGGCCACGCCGCCGACCTGGTGGACATCGCGGCCATGTTCCACCCCGGCCGCACGGTACTGGTGGTGCATTCGGTGGGCGCGATGATCGGCCTGCTGGCCGACCTGAAGGCGCCGCAGCTGTTTGACGCGCACATCATGGTGTCGCCGTCGCCTTGCTACATGAACCTGCCCGGCTACCAGGGCGGGTTTGAGCCGGCAGCCATTGAAGGCTTCATGGCTGCGATCGACCAGGACATACCCGCTTGGGCCGGCGCCATGGCGCCCGCCATGATGGGTGAAGCGCCGCCCGGGCCGCTGTCGGCGCAGCTGGCCGACATGCTGTGCCAGGCCGACCCGCCCGCGCTGCGCCGCTTTGCGCGGGCCACCTTCATGAGCGACATGCGCGAGCAGCTGGCGTACCTGGTCAAGCCGGTGGCGGTGCTGCAGTGCACCGACGACATGGTCGCGCCCCCGGCCGTGGGGCGCTACATGCGCGCCAGGCTGCCCGACTGCAACCTGAGCCTGATCGACTGCGCCGGCCACTTCCCGCAGCTGCGCGCACCCGCGGCCTGCCTGCAGGCCACCGAGGCCTTTCTGTCCAGCCTGGGGCTCACGGGCAGGCAGCATGCGGCGTAGGGCACGCCCCCAGCAACCACTGACGAAACTCCCGCATCGCCGCCGTCACGGGCCGTGAGCGCAGCCGCGTGAGCCAGTAGCGGCCTGCGTGCACTTCGGTGGCAAACGGCTGCACCAGCCTTTCGCGGGCCAGGTCGGCCGCGATCATCGTCACCGGCAGCAGCGCCACGCCCGCGCCCTGCATGGCGGCTGCGGCAATGGTCAGTGACGAATCAAACACCGGGCCGCGCAGCACGGCGGGCGCTGTGACGCCGGCTGCGCCAAACCATTGGGCCCATTCATCCGCGCGGTACGAGCGCAGCAGCACTTCCTGCAGCAGGTCGCCCGGCTGGCGCAGGCGGCGCGCCACATCAGGCGCGCACACGGGTGACAGCGGCGCGTCCACCAGCGCGTCGGCCTGCGTGCCGTGCCAGGCGCCGTCGCCAAAGCGGATGGCGTAGTCCAGCCCTTCGCCGGCCAGGTCCACGCGGTTGTTGTTGGTCATCAGGCGCAGGTCCACAAACGGGTGGTCGCGGTGAAACGATTCCAGCCGCGGCATCAGCCAGCCCACGGCAAACGTGCCCACGGCCGCCACCGTCAGCGGCTCGCGCAGGCGCCCGCCCTCAAACTGGCCCAGCACGGCCTCGATGCGGCCGAACGAATCGCTCAGCATCGGCAGGATGGCCTGGCCCTCGTCCGTCAGCGCCAGCCCGCGCGGCAGGCGGCGAAACAGCGGCGTGCCCAGGCGGTCTTCCAGGTTCTTGACCTGTGCGCTCACGGCGGCCTGCGTCACGTTCAGCTCAATGGCTGCGCGGGTAAAGCTCAGGTGGCGGGCCGACGCCTCAAAGGCGCGCAGGGCATTCAGGGGCAGGTGCATGCCCTGGATTTTCTTATACCTCGCCGTGGAAATGATCGTTTGTGCGGCGGCGTGCGCCTGCCTATCGTTGCGGTCTTTCACCCAAGGAGATTTCAGCGACATGCAACGACGAATGTTCACCCTGGCCGCCGCCGCGGCCTTGAGCGGCGGCGGCCCCCTGACGGCCCATGCCCAGCAGAAAAACAAGGGGCCGGCCACCGGATGGGCCGCACTGGAAACCACCTCCGCCGGCCGCCTGGGCGTGGCCGTGCTGGACACGGCCGGAGGCACGCTGCAAGGCCACCGGCTGGACGAACGCTTTCCCCTGTGCAGCACCTTCAAGTGGCTGGCCGGCGCGCTGGTGCTGAACCGCGTGGACGCGGGCCAGGAGCAGCTGGACCGGCGCATTCACTTCGGACGCGACGTGTTGCTGCCCCATTCGCCGGTGACGCAGCTGCATGCGGGCGGTGCCGGCTTGACGGTGGGCGAGCTGTGCGAGGCCACCATCACGACCAGCGACAACGCCGCGGCCAACCTGCTGCTGGACACGTTCGGCGGGCCGGCCGCGATCACGCGCTATGCCCGCACGCTGGGCGACACCACCACGCGCCTGGACCGGCGCGAGCCCGAGCTCAACCAGGCCGCCCCCGGCGACCCGCGCGACACCACCACGCCGCGCGGCATGGCCACCGCCCTGCGCACTGCGCTGCTGGGCGATGCGCTGTCAGCCACCGGCCGCGCCCAGCTGGTGCGCTGGATGCAGGCCACGCGCACCAACGGCCAGCGCCTGGGCGCAAACCTGCCCGCAGGCTGGGTGCTGGGCAGCAAGACCGGCACCGGCGCGCGCGGCACCACCAACGATGTGGGGGTGTACTGGCCGCCCGGGCGCCCACCCGTGGTGGTGGTGGCGATGCTGACGCAGACGACAGCGCCCGAGGCCGTGCGCAATGGGGCGCTGGCCGGCGTGGCACGCGCCGTGACAGGGGCGTAGCGCGGTTCAGCCCGGCAGCTGCAGCGCGTAAAACCGCGCTGCGTTGCCACCCAGCACCGCATCCAGTTCAGGGCCGTTGAGCCCCGCCAGCAGTTGCAATGCCATGGCATGCCACTGACCATAGCTGGCGGCCAGCGTCAGCACGGGCCAGTCGCTGCCCCACATCAGCCGGGCCGGGCCGAACGAGGCCAGCAGCTGCGCTACATACGGCTGCAGCTGGGACGCTGCGGCGCCGGGCGCGGCCTCGGTCAGCAGGCCGGACAGCTTGCACAGCACCCGGGTTTCGCGCGCCAGCCGGTCGATCTGCTGCGCCCAGGGTTGCAGCGCGCCGGCGGCAATGGCCGGCTTGGCGCCGTGGTCCACCACCATGCGCAGGCCGGGATGGCGCAGCGCCAGCTGCAGTGCGGCGTCCAGTTGGTGGGGTTTGATGAGCAGGTCCAGCGCCAGGCCGCAGCGCTGCATGGCGTGCAGCGCGGGCGTCACCGCGGGCTGCAGGATCCAGTGGGCATCGGGCAGGTCCTGCAGCATGGGGCGCAGGCCCTTGAGCAGCGGCTGCGCGGCCAGCGCCGCGATGCGTTGCGGTGCATCGGCGGCGGCCAGGTCGCACCAGCCCACCACGCCCAGCACCCGGCTGCCGGGCTGGGCGGCCAGGTGCAGCAGGCGCTGCGTCTCAGCGTCGCTGGGTGCGGCCTGCACCAGCACCGTGGCGCTCATGCCGGCGGCGTCCAGCAGCGGGTGCAGGTCATGCGGGGCAAAGTCGCGGCAGATCGGGCGCAAGGCGCCTTCGGGCACCAGCCAGCCGTAGTCGCCATGGTGGGGCGACCAATAGTGCTGGTGGGCATCAATGTGCATGGTGTTGGCGTTGGCGATCAGGCCGCCGTCAATGCGGCGCCGGCGTAGGCCACGCCGAGTTTTTTCAGCTCGTCCCACAGCGCGGGGGGCAGGGCCAGCGCCGCCATGGCCACGCTGTCTTGCACCTCAGCAGCCGTGCGGCTGCCCACCACCACGGCCGCGGCCGCCGGGCAGGCCATGGCAAATTGCAGCGCCGCCGCGCGCAGCGGCACGCCGTGACGCGCGCAGGCCGCCTCCAGCGCGCGCGTGCGCGCCAGCACCTCGGCGCCCGCGGGCTGGTAGTCGTAGCGCGCATCTGCGGTGGCGCCTGCGGCCAGGATGCCAGAGTTGTACACACCGCCCAGCAGCAGCCTGACGCCACGCGCCTGGCAGCGCGGCACCAGCCGTTGCGCGGCCGACGCGTCCAGCAGCGTGTAGCGCCCGGCCAGCATGAAGCAGTCAAAGTCGCCTTGGTCCAGCGCCATGTCGCAGGGCTGCCATTCGTTCACGCCCAGGCCGATGGCGCCCACCGCGCCCGCGCTGCGCAGGCGCTCCAGCGCGCGGTAGGCGCCGTCCATGGCCTCACGAAACCGCAGCGGCTGCTGATCGCCATGCGTGGCGCGGTCCACGTCGTGGATGAAGGCAATGTCGATGCGCTCCAGCCCCAGGCGTTGCAGGCTTTGCTCAATGGCCCGCAGCGCACCGCCGGCGCTGTAGTCAAAGTGCGCCACAAACGGCAGCCCCGCCACGTAGCCTGATTGGGCGCCCGGCTGCGCCGCACTGCCGGCGGGCCCGGGCGCCAGCAGGCGGCCCACCTTGGTGGACAGCACGTAGCTGTCGCGCGGCTTGCCGGCCAGCGCGCGGCCCAGGCGCGTTTCACTCAGGCCGTGGCCGTACAGCGGCGCGGTGTCAAAGTAGCGCAGGCCCAGCTGCCAGGCGCGTTCCACCGCCTGAAGCGCGCTGGCGTCGTCCAGCGCGCTGTACAGGTTGCCCAGCGGCGCGCCGCCAAAGCCCAGCCCTGTGGTTCCGCGCAGTGTGGACAGCAGGGGCTGCGGCAGGCTCATGAGGCAACGCCCTGCACCACGCCCTTGCGCACCAGCACGTTGCCGTACAGGCGTGTCTCGCCGGTCTGCACGATGGCAAAGGCGTCGCGTGCCCGTGCATAAAACGCCTGGCGCTCCAGCGCCGTGATCCTCACGTCGCGCCCCTCGGCCGCGCGCGCCACCGCCTGGAAGCCGCGCACGGCCTCGGGCACCGCCGCGGCGTCACCCACCACCGCCATCGTGGCCAGCGGCGCGTCCACAAACGTGTCCAGCGGCAAAAGCGACAGCACGGCCGCCAGCACGCGGGGCGCATCGGCGCCGTCCAGGCGCACCAGCCGCCGGGCGCACTGCGCCGCCGGGAAGTTGGCGTCCACCACGGCGATTTCGTCGCCGTGGCCCATGGACGCCAGCACGTGCAGCAGCTCGGGGCCCAGCAACGGGTCCAGCGTCTTGAGCATCAGGGCGCCTTGCGGATGTTCCAGTACACGGGCACCGCCGCGTTCAGGATGCCGCCCACCTTGGCCGAGTGCGCACGCACCAGCGACATCTGTCCCAGCGGCACATAGGGCAACGTCTGCAGCGCGCGCACCTGCACGGCGCGGGCGATGTCGGCGCGTTTGGCCTGGTCGGGGGCGGTGGCGAACTGGTCGCGCAGCTTTTCAATTTCGGCGTCGCACGGCCAGCCAAACCAGGCCTTCTCGCAGTTGGAGCGCAGCGCCAGGTGGCCCAGCGGGTCCATCATGTCGGCTCCGGTGGGGGCCGATATGAACAGCGACCAGCCGCCTTGCGACGGCGGGTTCTTGCTGGTACGCCGGGCCGTCAGCGTGCCCCAGTCCATGGACTGCGCGTCCACCTTCAGGCCGATGTCTCGCATCATCTGCTCGGCCACCAGGCTCAGCACGTTGGTCAGGCCCTCGTTGCCGTGCAGCACCACCACGGGCTCGCCCTTGTAGCCGCTGTCCTTCAACAGCTGCTTGGCGCGGTTCAGGTCATGCTTGGGCCAGCCGGCCGGCGTGTAGTAGGGCGACGTGCACATGTAAAACGAGTTGCACACCTTGTACAGCTTGGGGTCGTCCACCGCCGCGCGCAGGAAGGTCTCCTGGTCCACCATGGCCAGGATGGCTTCGCGCACCTTGGGGTTGTCAAACGGCGGCTGGGTGGTGTTCATGCGGAACACCGCCTGCACGCCCAGCGAGTCCTGCGGAATCACCCGCACCGCGGCGTTGCCCGCGAGGCCCTTGAGCATGTCGGCGGGCACTTCCTCAAAGATGTCCAGCTCGCCTTTTTGCAGCGCGTTGATGGCGGTCTGCGCGTCGGGGATGTTCAGCCATTCCACACGGTCCACACCGGCGACCTTGGCGCCGGCCAGGCCGCTGGCGGCGTCCTTGCGCGGAACGTAGCCGGGGTTCTTCACGTAGACGATCTTGGCGCCGGGCATCCATTCGTCGCGCTTCATCATGAACGGGCCAGAACCGATGGGGTCGGTGATGGCGGTGGTGGCCGGCGTTTTGGCAATGCGCTCGGGCATGATGAAAGGCACGTTCGAGCTGGGCTTGCCCAGCGCGTCCAGCACCAGGCCCCAGGGCTCCTTGAGCTTCAGGCGCACGGTTTTGGCGTCTACCGCCACCAGCTCGGCGGTGCGGCCCATCAACTGCTGGCCCAGGCCGTCGCGCTGGCCCCAGCGCTGCAGTGACGCCACCACGTCGGCCGACGTCACGGCCGCGCCGTCATGAAACTTCAGCCCGTCGCGCAGCACGAAGGTGTAGGTCAGCTTGTCGGCGCCCACGGTGTAGGTCTCCAGCATCTGCGGCTTGACCTGCAGCTTTTCGTCCAGCGAGAACAGGGTGTCGTACACCATGTAGCCGTGGTTGCGCGCCATGTAGTCGGAATTGACGATGGGGTCGATGCCCTTGAGGTCGCCAAAGGGCCGCACGCGCAGCACGGTCTGCGCGTCGGCCGCCAGGGCGGCTGCCGTCAGGCAGGCCGTGGCCGCGATCAGGCGTGTGGTGCGCGCAAGGCGCCCGCCGGGAAGGGTTGGGTTGAACATCTGCTGTCTCCTGTCGTTAGACCCCTGGAACCCCGGGGCTGGGGGCCGCGGCCGCGCCTTGTACGGCATGGCACGCAACGAAATGGGATGGCGCTGTCTCGTGCAGCACGGGTTCCTGCTGCGCGCAGCGCTCATGCGCGAGCGGGCAGCGCTGGCGAAAGCGGCAGCCGCCGGGCAGGGCGGCGGCGCTGGGCACATCGCCCTGCAGCAGCGCCTGGCGGCGGCGCTGTCGCGGGTCCAGCGAGGGCACGGCCCC
>CALRZF020000210.1:0-6921 GCA_943372585.1 Ramlibacter sp. 2FC
CGCCCGCCGTAAAACTCGATCTGCGCGATCTTCTCAGGCGATGTGCTGCGCGGCATGACGGCCACGAACGGCAGGCCCAGCAGCCGCGCAAAGTAGGCTTCGCTCACCGCCGTGGAGCCGCTGGACGATTCCACCACGGTAGAGCCCTCGCGCAGCCAGCCGTTGCACAGCGCGTACAGGAACAGCGAGCGCGCCAGGCGGTGCTTGAGGCTGCCCGTGGGGTGGGTGGATTCGTCCTTCAGGTACAGGTCAATGCCGTGCCGGGAAAAGCCGGGCAGGGGCAGGGCGATCAGGTGGGTGTCGGCGCTGCGCTGGAAGTCGGCCTCAATGCGGGCAACGGCGTCATGCTCCCAGGCGCGCAAGGTGTGGGGTGTGGGCATCGCGGCATTGTCGCAGGCGGCCCGCCGCCTTTCGTAGCCCCCGCTACCAGTCTTCCTTCACGGCCATCACTGCGTCGCGCCCCGCTGCGGCCCGCCCAGCCAGCCAGGCTGTGGCCGTGCCGGCCAGCACCACAGCGGCGCACAACGCCACCAGGCGCAGCCAGGGCACGGCCAGCTCCATGGTCCAGTGAAAACTCTGCGGGTTGACCACATGCACCAGCACCACGCTCACGGCCAGCCCCAGCCCCAGCCCGGCGAGCGAGCCGATCAGCGTCCAGGCTGCGCCTTCGCCCGCCACCACCGCCAGGACCTGGCGGCGCGTGAGGCCCAGGTGCGCCAGCAGGCCAAACTCCTTTCGCCGCGCCAGCACCTGCGCGCTGAAGCTGGCCGCCACGCCGAACAGGCCGATGGCAATGGCCACCGCCTGCAGCCAGTAGGTCACGGCAAAGCTGCGGTCAAAGATGCGCAGCGAGGTGGTGCGTATCTCTGCGGCCGACGCAAACTCCAGCAGCGCGCCGCTGCCTGTCGAGGTGGTGTCCGCCAGCGCGCGAAGCGCCTGCTGCACCGCCGCCGTATCCGCGTCCGGCGCCAGCCGCACAGCCAGGTCGTTCACACGCCGGTCGTTCGTGAGCCGTTCAAAGTCGCGCTGCGCCATCACGATGGCGCCGCTTTGGCGTACGTAATCGCGCCACACCCCCGCCACAAAGAAGCGCACACCGGGCCGGAAGGCCGCCGCCACCGGCTCGAACACCTGGCCCGTGCGCGCGCCGTACAGGTCCACCACGGCCTCGCTCACATAAATGCCCACATGGCCGCCCGGCACTGCCGCCACCTCACCGACCAGCGGAAGTGCCTGTTGCGCCCCCTCGTCCAGCGCGCGCGAGATCAGCGTCACGGGCGGCCGCTGCGCGTCCAGCAGCAGCGGCATGGCGCGCAGCGTGGCCACGCGGTCCACCCCCGGCACCCGGCTGGCCGCCTGCACAAAGGCCGGATCCAGAAATGCGGCGTCCCCTGTCCCCGGTGCCGTAGCCGTACGCACATACAGGCCGGCGGGCAGCACCGCATCCAGCCACTGCGTCACGCTGCCCCGAAAGCTGGCCACCATGACCGTCAAGGCCACAGCCAGGCTCAGCGATGCCACCACACCGCTGACCGCCACGGCTGCGCTTTCGCGTACACGCCGGGCGCGCTCCACCGCCAGCATCGGCAGCACGCGGTGCGCTACCCGCGGTGCCAGCCGGTCATACAGCAGCGCCACAGCCCACGGCAGGGCCGTAATGCCGCCTACCAGCAGCAGCCCCACCGACACATAGGCCGCCAGCGGAATGCCGCCCACAGGCGGCAGCAGCGCCAGCAGCGCACCCGCGCCCATCAGCGCCAGGCTCAGCCAGTGGCTGCGGCCGGCCCGTGTGCCGGCGCCAAGCCCTTTGAGGGTCTGCGCCAGCGGCAGTTGTTGCACGGCCCGCGCCGGCCACCAGCCGCCCAGCAGCGCCGCCACCCCACCCAGCACGCCATAGGCCAGGGCACCCCAGCCGTCCCATTGCAGTGCGGGCGTGGCGCCGGTGAAGTAGCCGCCGCCCAGGTCGCCGCCCAGCAGGCGCAGCGCCAGCGCTGCCAGCCCCGTGCCCAACGCGATGCCGGCCACGCTGCCCACCGTGCCCAGCAGCGCAGACTCCAGCAGCACCAGCCGCAGCCGCTGGCGCGCTGTCAGGCCGAGCACCCCCAGCAACGCAAACTGCTGAGCCCGCCGCGCCACGCTGAGCGACAGCACGGAAAACACCAGGAACGCGCCCGTGAACAGCGCCACCAGCGCCAGCACCGTCAGGTTGACGCGGTAGGCGCGAGACAGGTTGCTCACGCGCTGGGCCGCGTCGCCGGGTGCGGCCGCGGTCACGTCTGCCGGCAGTGCCAATGCCGCCAGCACGGCACCGCGGTCCGCACCGGGTGCGAGCCGTATGTCGATGCGCGTGAGCTCGCCCGCGCGGCCAAACAGGTCCTGCGCTGCGCCGATGTCCATCACCGCCAACGGGCCGCCACCGGCCGCCACCGTGCCGCCGGCCTGCACCGTACGCAGCTGCAGGCCGGTTTGCAGTTGCAGCGTGGTCCCCGCCAGCAAAGCGCGTGCTGCGGCATTCAGGAACACCGTATCCGGCGCGAACACGGCAAACCGCTGCGAGCCGTCGCGCGGTACCGGCATGAGCGCGGGCGCCACACCGGCCACTACCAGTGCGTCCACGCCCACGATACGCAGTGCCTTGCGTGAGCCGTCAGGCACCAACACCATCGTCTGCACTTCCAGCACCGGGCTGGCCAGCGCCACGCCGGGGTGCGCCGCCACGCGCGCAAACACGCGCTCGTCAAACCCGCCGCGCACCGCGCGCAGCTCCAGGTCGGGCTGGCCGTTGACCGAACGCACCGCGCTGGAAAATTCGCTGAGTGCAGAGGCGTTGATCAGGTGGACGGAGAACGCCAGTGCCACGCCCAGCATCACGGCCAGCACAGCCGCGGCATTGCGCCACGGGTGGTGGCGCAGTTCCTGCCAGGAGAAGGTGGTCAGCAGCGCATTCATGACACGATTGTGCGCGCAGCCCCGCTACATTGCGGGCATCAACACATGGAGCACCCGCATGGCAACGGCACCCGCACTCACATGGTCAGACCAGCTGGACGGCCTGGACTGGCATGAACTGTCCGCCCTGTACCTGGCAGCGCCGCTGGGCGAAAAAAGCCCGCATTGGCTGGCCACCGCATTCGGCAACAGCATGTTCCGCTGCCTTGTGCGCGACAGCGGCAAGCTGGTGGGCGTGGGCCGTGCCCTGGCCGACGGGGTGGACTGCTCGTACATCTGCGACGTGGCCGTGCTGCCCAGCCACCAGGGCACCGGTCTGGGTCGCGAGATCATCGCGCGGCTGGTCGCGCAGTCGAAAGGGCACCGCAAGATCATCCTGTATGCGGTGCCGGGCAAGGAGGGCTTCTACCAAAAGCTCGGCTTTCAACGCATGAGCACCGCCATGGCGATCTTTGAAGATCCGGCCGCTGCGCGCTCGCGCGGGTACCTGAGCGAGAATTGAGCATGACCCCTGAAGCCCTGGTACAAGCCCAGCTGGACGCCTACAACGCGCACGACCTGCAGGCGTTCATCGCCTGTTACAGCGACGACATCAAGGTGTACCGCCCGCCTGCAGCCGAGCCCGTGCTGGCCGGCAAGGCCGCATTTGCGGATTTTTATGCCACCCAGCGCTTCAACCGGCCTGCGTTGCATGCCGAGGTGCTCAACCGCATGGTCCTGGGCAACAAGGTGGTGGACCATGAACGCATTGCCGGCCTGGCTGATGCGCCGTTTGAAGCATCGGCGGTGTACGAAATCCGGGGCGGCCTGATTGCCGCCGTCTGGTTTTTTTACGCGGCGTAAACGGTATTGGCCAGCTTGCCGATCCCCTGCACATAGCACTCGATCACATCGCCCGCCGCCAGGAAGCGGCGCGGGTTCATCGCATAACCGACGCCTGACGGCGTGCCGGTGGCGATCACGTCGCCGGGCTCCAGCGTCAGGCCGGCGGACAGCGACTCGATGATCTGCGGGATCCTGAAGATCATGTCGCCGGTACTGGCGCCCTGGCGGGGCTCGCCGTTGACCGTCAGCGCCAGTTGTAGCGCGTGCGGGTCGGGGATCTCATCCGCCGTCACGATCCACGGGCCCATGGGGCAAAAGGTGTCCAGGCCCTTGCCCTTGAACCACTGGTCGTGGCGGCGCTGCAGGTCGCGCGCGGTCACGTCGTTGATGATGGTGTAGCCCAGCACGTGCTTCAGTGCATCGGCCGCCGCAATGTCGCGCCCCCCGGTGCCGATCACCACGGCCAGCTCCACTTCATAGTCCAGCCTGCGCGTCACGCGTTCGTCGTAGCGGATGCCGGCACCGTCACCCACGATGGCGCTGGACGGCTTGGTGAAGAACTGCGGGTATTCGGGCGGCGGCGTCTGCTTGTCGCGCGAGACGTTGTCCTCCTGGATGTGGTCCGCATAGTTACGGCCCAGGCAGAACACGTTGCGCGCGGTGCGCGGCAGTGGGGCCAGCGGCTTGATGCCATCCGCCGGCAGCGGTGCCAGTTCGCCGGCCGCGGCCATTTGCTGTACCCGCTGGCCCAACGCCAAAGCCTGTCCGCTGGCAATCAGGTCCAGCAGCGTGGCGGCGGCGCTGGCCGGCGGCAGCGCCGCGCGCAGGTCAAAAACCCCTTGCGCGGCAAACAGCACAGGCACGGCCTGGCCGGCCATTTCAATCGTTCCCAGTTTCATGGTTTCTGCTTCCTTGTGTGATCCATGTTTGGCGCTAGCATCGGCGGATGGCTCCACCGGTCAAATCCGCACAGCGCGTTGTTGAGGTGTTTGAATACTTTGCCCAGCGCCGCGCACCCGCCACGCTGACGCATGTGTGCGCCGCGCTGGGCTACCCGGCGTCCAGCACCTTCGCGCTGCTCAACACGCTGCGCGACCTGGGCTACCTGGACTATTCCCGTGACGACCGCACCTTTGTGCCCACCGTGCGCGCCGCGCTGCTGGGCATCTGGGTCAACGACGCGCTGCTGTCCGACGGCACCATCGTGCGGCTGATGTACAAGCTGCGTGATGAGACCGGCTGCACGGCGGTGCTGGGCATCCAGAGCGGCATGCATATGCAGTACATCCATGTGGTCAAGGGCAACGAGGCCACGGGCCACACCGATGTGGCCACCGGTGCGCTGCGCCCGCTGCTGCGTTCTGCCATGGGCCGTGTGGTGCTGACGCTGAAGCCCCGCGCAGAGCTGCGCGCGCTGGTCAGCCGCATCAACGCACAGGAGCCCACGGCGAACCAGGTTCGCCTGGCCGACTTGATGGTCAAGCTGGACGAATGCCGCGCGCGCGGCTGGGACTACAGCGAAGGCGTGGCCACGCCGGGCTCGGGCATCGTCACCATGCTGCTGGCGGCACCCCAGCACCAGCCCCCCATGGTGCTGGGCCTGGGCGGGCGTATTGGCGTGCTGCGCAGCAACCGCGACAAATTTGTGCAGGCCCTGCGCCGCATCGTGGACGCGCACCGCGAACACATGGAAGCCTTGCCGCAGAAGTTTGTGGCGTCGCGGGCGTCGCGCTAGCGTCATCGGTGCGTCACTCGGGCTTCATGCCCGCGGCGGCGGCCACACGGCCCAGTGTCTCGATCTGCGCCACCTGGTATTTGCGCATCTCGCCGGTGCTGCGCTGCATCAGCTCCGAGCCAGCCTTGCGTGAAAAGTCGCGCCCCTCCTGCGACGCCAGGATCTTCTGCACCGCATCAGCCAGCTTGTTGGTGATGTCATCGGGCACCTCGGTGCGCACCATCAG
The DNA here is from genome assembly GCA_943372585.1 of Ramlibacter sp. 2FC. Taxonomy (GTDB): domain Bacteria; phylum Pseudomonadota; class Gammaproteobacteria; order Burkholderiales; family Burkholderiaceae_C; genus RAM1. Next base: position 5,736 of record CALRZF020000210.1, read on the forward strand.
CGCCGACCAGCCGTAGATGGAATATTCGGGGAAGGTTTCCTTGATGGTCGGCACGTCCGGGAATTCGCTGTGCCGCTGGTCGCCCGTGACGGCCAGGATGCGCAGCTGGCCCGATTTGGCCAGCGCCGCCATGGAGGTCACGCCGTCCATCGCCACATTGATCTGGCCGCCGGCCAGGTCGGTGTTCATCTGGCTCGTGGTGCGGTAGGGCACGTGCGTGAACTGGATGCCCGCCAGGCCTGAGAACCATTCCGTGGCTAGCCGGTAGCCGGTGGCGAAGTTGCCGAAATTCATCTTCTTCGGGTTCTTTTTCGCGGCATCAATCAGGTCGGCCAGTGTCTTGATGTCCGAGTTGCCTGCCACCGCAATGCCCAGCATGCTGCGCCCGATACCGGCCACGGGCTTGAAGTCCTTCAGCGGGTCATAGGGCATGCCCTTGATCAGCACCGCGTTCACGGCGAGGTTGGTCCAGCTGCCCAGCACCAGCGTGTAGCCGTCGGGTGGGGCGTTCTTGGCGGTCGTCATGCCCAGGCGGCCGTCGGCGCCGGGGATGTTGTCCACGGTCACGGCCTGGCCGAGCGCGGTGGACAGGTGCTGCGCCACGAAGCGCGCCGATGTGTCGCTGGTGCTGCCCGCAGCAAACGGCGACACCATGCGGATGGGGCGTGTGGGGTAGTCCTTGGCCTGGGCCAAAGCCAGAGGTGCGTGGGCGAGCAGTGCAGCCGCAGGCGCTGCGGCCAGCAGGCGCAACATCAGTCGTTTGTTCATGTCTGTCTCCTTCAGTGTGTGATGGGTTGCAAGGGGGCTGTGGTACCGCACAGCGCGTCGATTTCGTGTGGCGCATAGCCCAGCTCCCCGAGCACTTCGCGGGTGTGTTCGCCCAGGCGTGGCGGCGGGCGGTCGGTGCCCGTGGGGTCATGCGCGAATAGAAAGCCGGTGTTCAGCACCTGCGCGTTGCTGCCTTCAATGCGGGCGGGCTGGGCCAGGCCGCGCGTGCGCAGGTGGGGCAGGGCCAGCGCGGCGGGCAGATCGCGCACCGCGCCCGCGGCCACGCCGCCGTCGTTGAGCAATTGCTCCCATTCGACCGCGCTGCGCACCGCGAGCGCGCGGATCATTTCGGCGCGCAACGCGGCGGCGTTCTGCTGGCGCAGGTAGCGGTCGGCAAAACGCGCGTCGGTGATCAGGT
>CALRZF020000211.1:0-6886 GCA_943372585.1 Ramlibacter sp. 2FC
TCTCCGCGCTGATCGGCGCGCACCCCGTCAAAGGCGCCCGTGGTCTGGCGGCGCGGGGCGGCGGCGCCGCCCGTGCGCGGCTCGCCGGGCGGCAGGGGCGGGGGGTGGGCCTCTGGTGCCGGGTACACCAGCACCTGCGCGGCCGGGCGCCACACCGTCCACACGCGGAAGGTGCCCAGCGGAAAGCGCGTTTCCGCCGTCAGCGCGGGCAGGCGCAGAAGCCCGCGCTGCGTGGGCGCAAAGGCCACCTGCACTGTGCTGCGGCCCTGGCCCGGCACGTCGGTCCAGGCCCAGTGGTCGGCGTGGGTGGTGTCCAGCACGGCCAGGCCAATGCCATGGCGCACGGCACGCCGTGCATTCACCAACGTGATGCCAAAGTTGGCGTTGCTGCCCATGAACTGCGGGTCCGGCGGCACCAGCTGCAGGGTCAGGCCGCGCAGGGTGCCGTGGCACACATGCATGCCCACCACGGCGCTGCCTGCCAGCAGAAAGGTCAGCAGGTAACCCAGGTTGAGCTGGTAATTGATGCTGGCCACCAGCAGCAGCATGATGGTTAGCGCCAGCATGAAGCCCGCGCGCGTGGGCAGGATGTACACATTGCGCTGGGTCAGCGTGGTGGTGTCGCTGAGGGGCAGCCGCGACTGCCACCACTGGCGAAAGCGGCCCCGCGCGATGGCGAACGGGTTGAACACCGCCAGGTTCATGGCAGCGGGACCGACTCAATCATGGCGCGTACCTGTTCCACCGGGCCCCGGCCGGCATCCCCCGTGGGCACCAGCCGGTGAGCAATGGATTGCGGCAGGATGGACTGCACGTCGTCGGGCGCCACATAGTCGCGCCCGGCCAGCAGGGCCTGCGCCTTGGCCGCGCGCACCACGGCAATGCCCGCGCGCGGGCTCAGGCCCTGCAGGAACCAGCGGCCCGACCGCGTGGCCGCGATCAGGTCCTGCACATAGTTCAGCAGCGGGTCGGCGGCGTGGATGGTCAGCACCTGCTGCTGCAGCTGCAGCAGCTCGATGGGCGTCAGCATGGCGGGCAATGACTCGACCATGTCGCGCCGGTCGCCGCCATTGAGCAGCGCACGCTCGGCCGCGCGGTCGGGGTAGCCCAGTGAAATGCGCATCAGGAAGCGGTCCAACTGGCTCTCAGGCAGGGCAAAGGTGCCCAGCTGGTCGTGCGGGTTCTGGGTGGCGATGACGAAGAACGGCGTGGGCAGGGCGCGCGTTTCGCCCTCGACCGTGACCTGCTTTTCCTCCATGGCCTCCAGCAGGGCGCTCTGGGTCTTGGGGCTGGCGCGGTTGATTTCGTCGGCCAGCAGCACCTGGGCAAACACCGGGCCGGGGTGGAACACAAAGGCTTCCTTGCCGCGCTCGTAAATGGACACACCCGACAGGTCGCTGGGCATCAGGTCGGCGGTGAACTGCACGCGCGAAAACTGCAGCCCGAAAGCGCGTGACAGCGCGTGCGCCAGCGTGGTCTTGCCGACCCCGGGAACGTCTTCAATCAGCAGGTGGCCGCCGGCCAGCAGGCAGGCCACGCAGTCCTGTACCTGGGCGGGCTTGCCCACGATCACCGTGTTAAGCTGATTCAGAAGCGACTTGAGTTTTTGTTGTGCATCCATGGCATGACGTTACATCAAAATTTTTAACATGGGCGCCACCGGATATTTCACCCACCGCGACTGCTGGAAGCATGAAATGGGCCCGGGCCACCCCGAATGTCCCGAGCGCCTTGACGCCATTGAAGACCGCCTGCTGGTCACCGGCGTGGGCGATGCACTGGACCGGCGCGATGCGCCCGAAGCCTCCCTGACTGACATTGAGCTGGCCCATGGCCGCATGCACGTGGCAGCCCTGCGCGGCCTGAGCGAGCAGCTGGCCGACGAGATTGCCGCAGGCGGCCCCACCCACGCGCAGATCGACCCCGACACCTCCATCAACGTGCACACCTGGGCGGCGTCGTTACGCGCAGCGGGGGCGGCACTGGCCGCGACCGACGCAGTGATGGCCGGCGAAATGGAAAACGCCTTTTGCGCGGTGCGCCCGCCGGGCCACCATGCCTGCCGCGACAAGGCGATGGGCTTTTGCTTTTTGAACAACGTGGCCATTGCAGCGCGCTATGCGCTGGAGCGCCATGGCCTGAAGCGCGTGGCAGTGGTGGACTTTGACGTGCACCACGGCAACGGCACGGAAGACATCCTCAGCAACGACCCGCGCGTGCTGATGGTGGGCATCTTCCAGCACCCGTTTTACCCGTACACAGGCACCGACCACCCGGCGTCCAACATGCTCAATCTGCCGGTTCCGGCCTACACAAGGGGCATGGACATCCGCGAGATGATCGAGGCGTCCTGGATGCCGCGGCTGGACGCTTTCAAGCCCGAGATGATCTTCATCAGCGCGGGTTTTGACGCCCACCGTGAAGACGATCTGGGCCAGCTGGGCATGACCGAGGCCGACTACAGCTGGATCACCTCGCGCATCAAGGACGTGGCGCGGCGCCATTCAGGCGGCCGCATTGTTTCGTGCCTGGAAGGCGGCTACAACCTGAGTGCCCTGGCGCGCAGCGTGGAGGCGCACATCCGGGAGTTGGCGGATGTTTGAATCGAGATGAACGACGCAGTGATAAAGCACAGGGACGAACGCGGCGTATGGACGCTGACCCTGAACCGCCCGCAGAGCTTCAACGCGCTCAGCGAAGAAATGCTGGGCGCATTGCAGGCGGCGCTGGATGAGGTGGCCAAGGACGACGACGCGCGCGCCGTGGTGCTGGGCGCCACCGGCAAGGCGTTTTGCCCCGGCCACAACCTCAAGGAAATGGTGGCCGAGCCCGATCTGGCTTACTACCAGCGCCTGTTTGCCCAGTGCAGCCGCATGATGCTCAGTATCCAGAAGCTGCCGGTGCCCGTGATCGCCCGCGTGCAGGGCATTGCCACGGCGGCTGGCTGCCAGCTGGTGGCGCAGTGCGACCTGGCGGTGGCGTCTACCGACGCGAGCTTTGCGGTCAGCGGCGTGAACCTGGGGCTGTTCTGCTCAACGCCCAGCGTGCCGCTGCTGCGCAATGTGCCGGCCAAGCAGGCCATGGAAATGCTGGTCACAGGCGACTTCATCAGCGCGCAGCAGGCCATGGAAAGGGGGCTGGTCAACCGGGCAGTGATGCCAGACCAGCTGGACGCAGAAGTTGAAAAGCTGGTGGCCAGCATCCTGGCCAAACCGCGCCTGGCCATTGCCATGGGCAAAGAGCTGTTCTATCGCCAGCGCGAGATGGGCACCGAGGCCGCGTACCAGCTGGCCGGGCAGACCATGGCGGTGAACATGATGGACGCGAGCGCGCAAGAAGGCGTGAGGGCCTTTACTGAAAAGCGTGCGCCGTCGTGGAGGTCTGCGCCATGACAGAACTCGACAAACTGTTGCGTGAACTGGCCCAGCCCGGCGTGGCGCTGGAACTGGCGGTGCTGGCCGGCTGCCTGGCGCTGGCCTTTGCCATCAGCTGGGCGGTGGGGCGCAAGCAGCCCAAGGACTCCATCTGGTTTGGCCGCGCCATTTTTGACGGCGTGCTGTTCCCGCTGCTGGCGCTGGCGCTGACCTGGATTGCGCGGCGCGTGGTGGACGACTACCAGGTCGTGCCCGTGCTGCGCATTGCCGTGCCGGTGCTGGTGTCGCTGGTGGGTATACGCTTTCTGGCGCGCGTGACGACGGTGGTGTTCCCCGCGTCGGGGGTTGCGCGGCTGGTCGAGCGGCTGTTCTCGTGGCTGGCGTGGATTGCCGCCGTGCTGTGGATCGTGGGCCTGCTGCCCGACGTGATGCGCGAGATGGAGGAAATCCAGTTTGCTATCGGCAAGAACAAGATCAGCGTGCTGGGCATCGTGCAGGGCGTGCTGTCGTCGGGCGCAGTGATGATCGCGGCGCTGTGGCTGTCGGCCACGCTGGAGCGGCGTGTGCTGGTGGACACGGTCAGCGACCTGTCGCTGCGCAAGGTGGCGTCCAACGCCATACGCGCCATGCTGCTGCTGGTGGGCCTGCTGTTTGCGCTTTCCACCGTGGGTGTTGATCTGACGGCGCTGTCGGTGCTGGGCGGCGCACTGGGCGTGGGCCTGGGCTTTGGCCTGCAGAAGCTGGCCTCCAACTACGTCAGCGGCTTTGTCATCCTGTTTGAACGCAGCCTGCGCATTGGCGACAACGTGCGCGTGGATGGGTTTGAGGGGCGGATTGCCGACATCAAGACACGCTACACATTGATCCGCGCGGGCAATGGGCGCGAGTCCATCGTGCCCAATGAACTGCTGATCACCCAGCGGGTCGAGAACCTGTCGCAGGCCGATTTGAAGTTTGCGATCACCAGCGACATCACGGTGGGCTATGACAGCGATGTGGCCACGGTGCAGCGCGTGCTGACGCAGGCCGCAGCGGACCAGTCGCGTGTATTGAAGTCGCCCGAGCCCGTTGCCTTTCTGGCCGAGTTTGCGCCTGACGGCATGCAGTTCACGCTGAATTTCTGGGTGAGTGATCCGTCCAACGGCCAGCTGAACCTGCGCTCGGCGATCAACATCGCCATCGTGCAGGCGCTGCGCGAAGCGGGCATCCAGATTCGCCCGCCGCAGCGCGTGGTGCAGTACAGCGGCGACACTGCGCCGCCAGCTGCAAACGCTACTTCATCATCGACGGAAGCCACAGGCTGATCTGCGGCACAAACAGCAGGATCGCCAGCGTGATGATCTGCACCAGCACATAGGGCCAGACGCCCCGGAAGATGGTGCCGATGCCCACCTTGGGCAGCAGGGTGTTCAGCACAAACAGGTTCATGCCCACCGGCGGTGAAATCAGCCCGATCTGGATCACCATGACGATCAGCACGCCGAACCACACCGGGTCAAAGCCCAGCTGGATCACGATGGGGAAGAACAGCGGAATGGTCAGCAGCACCATGGTGAGTTCTTCCATCACCGTGCCCAGCACCACGTAGATCACCATCATGGCAGCCACCACCATGATGGGCGACAGGCCCAGGTGGGTGATGGTGTCCTTCAGCTGCATGGGCATGGAGGTGAAGTTCACGAAATTGGCAAAAATGGTGGCCGCGATCAGCAGCGTGAACAGCATGGCCGTGGTGCGCGCCGATTCGATCAGCACGTCGCGCAGGATCTTCCACGTGAGCGCACGGCGGCCCAGCGCAAAAAAGAAGGCCCCCGCCGCGCCAATGCCTGCGCCCTCGGTGGCCGTGAACACGCCGCCGTAAATGCCGCCCAGCACCAGCACCACCAGCAGCAGCACGCCCCAGATGCCGCGCAGCGCCGCCCAGCGTTGGCTCCAGGTGAATTTTTCACCGGCGGGTGCGTGCTCGGGGTCCCGTGAGGTCACGATCACCACCGCCCCCATGAGCAGCAGCGCGGTCAGGATGCCCGGCAGCACGCCGGCCGCGAACAGCTTGCCGATGTGCGTTTCCGTCACGATGCCGTAGATCACCATGATGGTGGACGGCGGGATCATGATGCCCAGCGTGCCGCCCGCGGCGATGACGCCGGTGGACAGTGAATCGCTGTAGCCGAGCTTTTTCATGGACGGGTAGGCCACCTTGCTCATGGTGGCAGCTGTGGCAATGGACGAGCCGCAGATGGCACCAAAGCCTGCGCAGGCCGCGATGGTGGCGTGGGCAAGGCCACCGCGGCGATGGCCGATGAACGTGTACGCCGCGTGGAACAGCTCATGGGCCAACCCCGCGCGCGCCACAAAGTTGCCCATCAGGATGAACAGCGGTATGACCGACAGCGTGTAGGCAAACCCGGTCTCGTGCACCACCTGCGCCGCGTTGGCAAACGAGGGCATCCACCCGCGCGTGAGGCCGATGCCCACCACCCCCACGATACCCATGGCAAAGGCCAGGGGAATGCGGATCAGGGCCATCGCAAAAATGGCCAGAAAACCCAGCAGTGCTTCGGTCACAGAACGCCCCCTTCGGCATCGTCGTCCTGCTCAGGTGCGGTGATGGCGTGGGCCAGGTGCACCAGGCCGGTCAGTGCGCACAGCACGCTCATGCCGTAGATGAACGGGTATTTGGGTATGCGCAACTGGGCCGTGGTTTCGCCTGAGCCCGCGAAGTCATTGCCAGTCTTCCACATCAGCCACGCCAGCCCCAGCATGGCGGCGGCGCACAGCACATTGACCAGCAGCTTCACCAGCTTGCGCCCCAAGGTACCCCATACGGAGTCCATGGAGTCAAACACGATGTGCTCGCCCTTGAGCGACACCAGCGGCAGCCCCGCAAAGATCACCGCCACCATGAGCAGCTCGGTCAGCTCCAGGGAGCCCGGGATGGAGTTGGACAACAGCTTGCGCCCGCCCACATCAAAAAAAGTGAGCGCCATGATGCCGAACAGCGCCAGCGCGGCGATAGCGCCGCACGCGGTCTCGATGGTTTTTTTCAAGGTTCAGATCTCCACGGCGCTGGGCCAGTGGCAAGAGCATACAAGGGCCACCGCGGACCCGGCTTTGCCGGGCCGCTGGTGGCGCCCCCTGGGGGGAGGCGCCGAAGGCGCTTCAGGGGGAGACTTTCTATTTCTGGAGCTTCGCCACCTCTGTGCGGAACTCGGCCAGCACGGCGCCCGCGTTCTTCAGGCCACGGCCTTCGGCAGCGGCTGCCCAATCACGCTCCAGCTTGTTCACGCGGATTTTCACCTCGCTGACCAGCGCGGGGCTGGCGGGGGCGATGACCACGCCGTTTTTCTTCATGTTGTCGGTCGCAATGGCGTCCACACGGTCCCAGCCCTTGCCGAAAATGCGCGCGGCGACTTCGCCCGATACCGCGTCAATTGCCTTCTTTTCGTCGGCGGTCATCTTGTCGTACTTGGCCGGGTTCATCATGAAGACGAAGCTGGTGTTGTACAGGCCGC
>CALRZF020000212.1:0-6871 GCA_943372585.1 Ramlibacter sp. 2FC
CTCAGCCGCTTTCGGGTAGGCACCGGTGAACACCGGCTTGCGCTTTTCATTGAAGGCACGCTTGGCCTCGCGCCCGTCGGGGCTCAAGCCCAGGTAGCGCTGCATGGCGCCGCCCGCGTCCAGGTGGCTGGAAAAGCCCGCGTTGTCCAGCAGCAGGTTGGTCGCGCTCTTGGTGTAGCGGATGCCCAGCGGGGGCAGCTCCAGCAGCGCGTTCACATAGTCGTCCACCGCAGCGTTGAATTCGGCCGCCGGCACGCTGCGGTTGATCAGGCCCCAGGCTTCGGCCTGCGGCGCGGGAACGCGCCGGCCCAGCAGCGACATCTCCAGCGAGCGCGCGCGTCCCACGGTGAACAGGAACGCGCCGCCGCTGTGGTTGCCCGCCTGGATCTCGCGCATCTGGAAGAACGCCGTGTCCACCGACACGATCAGGTCGCAGGCCGTGGCCAGGTATACACCGCCGCCGATGGCCGGGCCGTTCACCGCAGCCACCACGGGCTTGAAGTTGCGCTGGATGCGCTGGCGCGCGGCCACGTTGGCGCGGCCGTAGGCGTCGATGGCCTGCGCGTCGGCATTGCGCGTGAAGCGCAGGTCCTGCCCGGCGCTGAAGAAGTCGCCTTCACCGGTCAGCACGGCGCAGCGGCATTGCGGGTCGTTTTCAACCTCGTCAAAGGCCTGCGCGATCTCGCGGAACATGTCCAGGTCGTGCGCGTTGCGCACCTCGGGGCGGTTCAGCACCACGCGCCAGACGGCGCCCTGTTTGTCGATTCGGATGGATTGGTACATGGCCCGCAGTATGGGTAGCGGCCTTGCCATCGGCAATGGTTCGTGGCCTTCATTTCTCATATGTGAATGAAGTTTCATGAATGTGAATCAACGGTGCTGCCCGCTCAGGGTATTCCCTGCGGCTGCGCTAAGCTGGCGGTCATGCTGACCCTTCCCACTTACACCGACGTAGAACAGGCCGCGCAGCGCCTGCACGGCCAGGCCCACCGCACCCCCGTATTGCGCAGCACCACGGCCGACGCGCTGCTGGGCGCACAGCTTTTCTTCAAGTGCGAAAACTTCCAGCGCATGGGCGCGTTCAAGTTCCGTGGCGCGTTCAATGCACTGGCGCAGTTCAGCCCCGAACAAAAGCGCGCGGGCGTCGTCACGTTCTCGTCGGGCAACCATGCGCAGGCGATTGCGCTGTCGGCCCGCCTGCTGGGCATACCCGCAGCCATCCTGATGCCGCTGGACGCACCCCAAGCCAAGGTGGACGCCACGCGTGGCTATTTGGGTGGCGCAGGTGAGGTGATCCTGTTTGACCGCTACACGCAGGACCGTGAAGCCATGACGGCGCAGCTCGCTGCGGACCGCGGCATGACGCCCATCCCACCCTATGACCATCCGCACGTGATGGCCGGGCAGGGCACGGCGGCGAAGGAACTGTTTGAAGAAGCCGGCCCGCTGGACGTGCTGCTGGTGTGCCTGGGCGGCGGCGGCTTGCTCAGCGGCTGCGCGCTGGCCGCGCGGGCGCTGGCGCCGCAGTGCAAGGTGTATGGCGTGGAGCCCGAGGCGGGCAATGACGGCCAGCAGTCGTTTCGCAGCGGCGCCATCGTGCACATTGAAACCCCGCGCACTATTGCCGACGGTGCGCAGACGCAGCACCTGGGCCAATATACGTTTGAAGTGATCCGCCGCGACGTGGACGACGTTTTGACGGTGACCGATGCGCAACTGGTGGAGGCCATGCGCTTTTATGCGCAACGCATGAAGCTGGTGGTGGAGCCCACGGGTTGCCTGAGCCTGGCCGCCGCATTCCACGCCGGCCTGGATTTGCGTGGCAAGCGTGTGGGCGTGATCGTGAGCGGGGGCAACGTAGACTTGGCACGTTACGCGCAATTGTTGACATCATGAACCTGACCCCGCAAGACATTGAGGCTATTGAACGTGCCACGCTGGACGCGGTGCCGCCCGAGGGCACAGCCCGCATGGGCCGGTGGCTGGTGGCCATTGACCATGGGACCGTGGGCCGCGCCCACAGCGCCGTGCCCATGGACCATGCGTCCACCGACGCGCGGGTTGTGGGCCCGATCGAGTCGATCTACGAAGGCAACGGCCTGGGCACGGTGTTCCGGGTGCCGGTGCAGCGCGGCTTTGTGGCTTTCCGTGCCGAACTGATGGCGCGTGGCTATGCGCGAACCAAACCCACGTGCACTTTTACCGGCAAGGTCAGCCGCATGGCCGAGCTTGCCGACAGCGCTGCGGCGCAGCTCCTGACGCAACCCGATGACGACTGGCGGGCCGTGTATCTGGGTGACGGCTTTGATCCGGTGGACGGCGCGAGCCGGGTGCAGATCCTGGGCCGCGCACAGAACGCCCTGTTTGCGCGGGTGTGTGTGGACGGTCAGACCGTGGCTGCGGGCGTGGGCAGCTTCAGCCGGGGATGGGCCAGCGTGCACGGCATGCGCACGCTGCCACAGTTTCGCGGGCGGGGGTTTGCCGCCCAGATCCTGGGCGCTTTGGCGCGCGAGGCGCAGCGGCGCGACATTGCGCGCGCCTTCCTGCAGGTGGAGGCGGCCAATACCGGTGCGCAGGCGCTGTACCGCCGGGCAGGTTTTTCACTGGCCTGGGAATACGCCTACTGGTCGCGCGCGCTGCAGCCTGGCGCCATTGCAGTACCCGTGGGCACCACAGCCCCTGAGGTTCAGTAGCGCTGGGCCAGCCAGGCGCGCACGGCGGCATTGCAGCCCAGGCCCATGGCGCGGTCACGTGCAAGGCGCGCTGCCGGTGTATCACCGGACATGAAAAGCAGGTGCGCCCGCGCGGCCCAGTAGGGCTGGTAGCTGCTCACTTCGGCTTGCGTCAACGCATCCAGCGCCTGCAGCCCCGCCTGGGGGCCGTGGGACTGCGCGACAGCGCAAGCGCGGCTGACCTGAGCGCCCAGGCCCGGGCGCAGGGCCACCAGGCCGTCATACAGCTGCACCAGCGCCTGCGCGGGCACGCCGGCACCCAGGCGGCGCTGGGTGTGGGCAGACTGGATGGCCGCTTCCAGCTGGTACGGGCCTGGCACGCCGATCTGGACCGCCCCGCGCAGCAGCGCTTCCGCCTCGGCCATCAACGGCCGCTGCCAGCGCGTGGTGTCCTGCTGCGCGAAAGGCACATAGGCGCCCGCGTCGTCGCGGCGGGCGTGGGCGCGTGCCTCGCAAAACAGCATCAGCGCCAGCAGGCCGCGGGGCTCGGGTTCCTGCGGCATCAGTGCACAGAGGATGCGGCCCAGCTCAATGGCTTCGCCCGTCAGGCCGCGGCGCGCAGCATCTGCGCCTTCCACGTCGTCCCAGCCGGTGCCGTAGGCGGCATAGATGCCGTCCATCACGTCCTGCAGGCGCTGGGGCAGGTCCTTGGCCTGCGGGTACTCAAAGCTGATGCCCGCTGCGCGGATGCGCGCTTTGGCCCGAACCAGCCGCTGGCCGAGCGTGGCCGGTGCCGTCAGGAAGGCGCCCGCCATGCGGGCCATGTCCAGGCCCAGTACGGCCTGCAGCATCAGCGGCGCGCGGGCGGCAGCGTCAATGGCCGGGTGGGCGCAGACAAACAGCAGGCGCAGGCGCTCGTCGGGTACGGCATGGCCTTCACCGCCGCCGGTGAACTCGTCGCTCAGCGCCAGCAGGGTCTGTGCTGCCTCGTCGTGCACCTGTGCATGGCGTAGCCCGTCGATCACGCGGCGCCGCGCCACGGTCAGCAGCCAGGCCGGCGGGTTGGCTGGAATGCCGTCGCGCGGCCAGGCCTGCAACGCGTCGGCGAACGCATCGGCCAGCGCGTCCTCGGCCTGCGCGATGTCGCGCGTGCGTGCGCACAGGATGGCGACCAGGCGGCCGTAGGACGCGCGTGCAGCCTGCTGCGCCGCCTGCGCCGCCGCCAGCTCGTTCATTTCATCACGAGCGTGGGCCGCACCTCGACGCCGCCGGTGGCCGCGCAGGGCGCGCGCGCTGCCCATTCGAGCGCGGTGTCCAGGTCTGGCACGTCGATGATGAAAAAGCCGCCCAGCTGCTCCTTGGTGTCGGCGAACGGGCCGTCCTGCACCTGGCGCCTGTCGCCGCGGATGCGCAGCGTCGTGGCGGTGCCGGGGGGCTGCAGCCCCTCGCCGCCGCGCGCGATGCCGGACTGCTGCACGGCGGTGACGTAAGCCGCCCACGCGGCAGTGTGCGTGGCGGCCCGGGCCGCCTGCGCCGCCATGTCTTCGGGGGATTCATAGAACATCAGCATGAATTGCATGGTGGACTCCTCAAAGGGAAAGGGTTGTCGAGCAACAGCGCTCACCCCATGTCGCGCCAGCTTGCCGCATTTCGACAGGCGCCCAGAAATATTCTCCGGCCATCAGGCTGTGATGCCATTCGCCGCCAGATGCAACACCCGGTCAGCCCGCTGCGCCGCGCTTTCCGAATGCGTCACCAGCACCAGCGACGCACCCTCCAGCCGGGTTTGCGCAATCAGCACGTCCATCACCTTCGCCGCCGTGGTGGGGTCCAGGTTGCCGGTGGGCTCGTCGGCCAGCAGCAGGGCGGGGCGGTGCACCAGCGCGCGGGCAATGGCCACGCGTTGCAGCTGGCCGCCGCTCAGCGTCTGCGGCAGCCGCGCGCCCAGGCCTGCCAGGCCCACAGCGTCCAGCATGGCCTGTACGCGGGCCGGGTCGGGTTGGCCCAGCAGCAGCAAGGGCAGCCCCACGTTCTGCGCCACGTCCAGGTGGGGCAGAACGTGAAAGGCCTGGAACACAAAGCCTACTTTGGCGCGGCGCAACAGCGCGGCCTGCTCGGGCGAAAGCGCGCCCAGATCTGCGCCGTCCAGCGTGATGCTGCCTGCGTCCCAGGTGTCCAGCGCAGCCATGCAGTTGAGCAGGGTGGACTTGCCCACGCCTGATTCACCCACGATGGCGACAAATTCGCCGCGCGCCACGGTCAGCGTCACGTTGGCAAACACGGTGGTGTCGCCATAGCGTTTGGCCAGATCTTCAATGACAAGGCTCATGCCATGGCCTCCACCCGCGCCAGCACCTGCGCCAGCGCATCGGGTGCGTCGCAGGGCACGACCTGGCGCTGCGGCATGCTGCGCAGCCAGGTGATCTGGCGCTTGGCCAGCTGGCGCGTGGCGGCAATGCCGCGCTCGCGCAGCGCCGGCATGGGCCAGCTGCCGTCCAGCGATTCCCAGGCCTGGCGGTAGCCCACGCAGCGCATGCTGGGCAGGTCGGCCGACAAATCGCCCCGCGCGCGCAGGCGCTGCACTTCGTCGACAAAGCCGGCGGCCAACATCGCGTCAAAACGCTGTGCGATGCGTGCATGCAGCCAGGCGCGGTCTTGCGGCTCCAGCGAGATCAGGGCTTGCGGGCTCACAGGCCCTGTGCCTGATTCAGATTTGTCCCGCAGGTGAAAGGCTGACAGCGGCTGGCCGGTGGTGTGCCAGACCTCCAGCGCGCGCTGGATGCGCTGTGAATCGTTGGGGGCCAGCCGTGCTGCTGTTACCGGGTCCACCGCCGCCAGCGCCTCGTGCAGGGCAGGCCAGCCGCGCTGCTGCGCATCAGCGGCAATCTGCGCGCGGATGGCCGGGTCGGCCGCGGGCATGGCGTCCAGCCCGTCAAACAGCGCCTTGAAGTACAGCATGGTGCCGCCCACCAGCAGTGGCCTGCGCCCGCGGGCCTGTATCTCGGCAATGAGCTGTGTGGCATCGGCCACAAACATGGCGGCGCTGTAGGCATGCAGCGGGTCGCGGATGTCGATCAGGTGGTGGGGCACAGCGGCCAGCTCGGCAGCAGTTGGCTTGGCCGTGCCGATGTCCATGCCCCGGTACACCAGGGCGGAATCGACGCTGATGATCTCTACCGGCCAGCGTTGCGCCACGGCCAGCGCCGCCGCGGTCTTGCCCGATGCGGTGGGGCCGGCAATGCAAACGGGCAACAGGCTCATTTGGCGGCCACCATGGCGGGCGGCGATACGTCGCCATAGCGCTGCACCGGCCCCCAGGCAATCAGCGCGATCACCACCGTCCAGAACCAGATGCCGTTGATGAGCGGAAACACCGTGCCGTCAATGCGGGTGCCCAGCCAGGCGCCGATGGCAAACGCCACGACCGTCAAAAAGAAGCCGGACAGCGCCGACGCCGCACCCGCCATCTGCGGGAACGGCGCCACGGCGCCTGTCTGCGTGCACGGCTGGTGAATGCCGTGGCCCACCATGAACAGATAGTGCGGCAGCAAAAACGCCCACCAGGTATGCACGCCCGCCAGCGCCAGCAGCCCCATGAGCGTGCCGCCCGTCAGGCTGATGGCCGCGCCCACCTTCACCGCGCCCTGCAGGCCCACGCGTGCCAGCAGCCGGCGGCACATGAAGGTGCCACCGATATAGGCCAACGACGCCGTGCCCATGGCCACGCCATACATCGGCCGCGACACACCGTACACGTTCAAAAACACAAACGCGGATGCGGCCAGAAAGGTGAACAGCCCGCCATAGGCCGCCGCCTGCAGCCCGGCCCAGGCCAGAAAGCCCGGGTGGCCGGCAATGCGAACCCAGTTGCGCATGAGCGAGCTGAAATGCAGCGGCGTGCGCTGTCGCGCCGTTTCTTCAAACCGCAGCATCAGCAGAACCAGCACCACAAGCCCAAACACCGCAAGGGTGGCCAGCGACCAGCGCCAGCCCACCAGCGGCGCCAGCAGCCCCCCCGACAACGGGCTCAGGCAGGCGATCACGCCCAGCCCGCCGAGCGACCGCGCCATCACGCGTGCGCCCTCGGCCGGTGCGTACAGGTCGCGGATGATCGCGCGCGCACACATCACGGCCGCGCCCATGGCGGCGCCCTGTACGGCGCGCGTGAAGATCAGCCATTCAATGCTGGTGGCCAGTGT
>CALRZF020000213.1:0-6835 GCA_943372585.1 Ramlibacter sp. 2FC
AGCTCGGCGTCCAGCAACGCGCCGTGCAGTGTGCGGCCCGAGTTGTCGACGCCCAGCCGGTCGCACAGTGCGTCCAGGCTGTTGCGCTTGCCGGGGTATATCTCCTTGGCCATGCGCAGCGTGTCGGTCACGCTGCCCACAAAGCGGGAGAACGCGGGCTTGCCGATCAGCTCCAGTTCCTTGTTCAGGAAGCTCACGTCAAACGCGGCGTTGTGGATGATGATTTCCGCGCCCTGCAGGTAGTCCAGCAGCTCGTCGGCCACCTCCCCGAATTTCGGCTTGTCGCGCAAAAACTCATTGCTGATGCCGTGGACTTTCAGCGCGTCTTCGTGGCTGTCACGCCCCGGGTTCAGGTAAAAGTGCTTGTTGTTGCCGGTGAGCTTGCGGTTGAGCAATTCAACGCAGCCCACTTCAATGATGCGGTCGCCGCCTTCAGCGGACAGGCCGGTGGTTTCTGTGTCTAAAACGATCTGGCGCATGGCGGGCATTATGCTTGAGCACCTGTAGTGACAAGGAGCATGGCATGTTTGATCTGGGTGGAAAAGTCGCGGTCGTCACGGGCGGCAACGGGGGCATCGGCCTGGGTATGGCGCGGGGGCTGGCACAGGCCGGTGCGCTGGTGGTGATTGCAGGGCGCAATGCAGCCAAATCGGCGCAGGCGGTGCAGCAGCTGAAGTCCGAAGGGCTTCGCGCGGATGCTATTGACGCCGATGTCACCAACGAAGCCTCGGTCACTGCCCTGTTCTACCAGGTCGCGGCCCGTCACGCGCAGTTGGACATCCTGGTCAACAACGCCGGCACCACCGTGCGCAAGATGCCGCAGGACCTGTCGCTTGATGAATGGCACCAGGTCATGGACACCAATCTCACCAGCGCCTTCCTGTGCGCGCGGGCGGCCCACCCGCACCTGCAGCGCGCGGGTGGCGGCAAGGTCATCAACATTGGCTCGATGCTGTCGATCTTTGGCGCGCCGTATGCGTCGGCCTATGGTGCCAGCAAGGGCGGTGTGGTGCAGTTCACGCGGTCGCTGGCCACGGCCTGGGCAGCAGACAACATCCAGGTCAATGCGGTGCTGCCAGGGTGGATCGACACCCAACTGACCCAGGGCGCGCGCCAGCAGGTGGCGGGGTTGTATGAGCGGGTGTTGTCTCGCACACCCGCGGGCCGCTGGGGCGCGCCGGGTGATTTGGCGGGTGTGGCCGTGTTCCTGGCCAGCGCCGCATCCGACTTCATCACGGGCACGGCCATCCCGGTGGACGGCGGCTACTCGGTCAGCTAAGCCCAGTTGGCCTCAGTGATTCTCTTTGGCGTGGTTGATCGAGTACTTGGGTATCTCGACCACCACGTCCTGCTGTGCCAGGATGGCCTGGCAGCTCAGTCGTGAGTGGGGCTCCAGGCCCCAGGCGCGGTCCAGCAGGTCTTCCTCGCCCTCTTCCATCTCGTTGAGCGACTTGAAGCCTTCGCGCACGATCACGTGGCAGGTGGTGCAGGCACAGCTCAGGTCGCAGGCGTGCTCGATGTTGATCTTGTTGTCCAGCAGGGCTTCGCAGATGGACGTGCCGGCCGGCGCCGTAACTTCGGCGCCCGCAGGGCAGTACTCGGGGTGGGGCAGTATTTTGATGACGGGCATTAGAGGGTCTCGACGTTCTTTCCCGCCAGCGCCTTCTGGATGCTGTGGTTCATGCGTTCGGCGGCAAAGGCTTCGGTGCCCTTGGCCAGCGCTTCGGTGGCGGCTTCAATCGTGGCGGCGTCAGGGCTGTCAGCGCGCGCAGCGCGCAGCTGCGCCATCAGCGCATCCACCTCGGCGCGTTCGGCTGCGGTCAGCAACGCGCCGTCCACATCCAGCGCGCTTTGCGTGGCCAGCAGCATGCGGTCGGCGTCCACGCGGGCTTCCGCCAGCGCGCGGGCCTTCATGTCTTCTTCGGCCGTGGCAAAGCTGTCTTTCAGCATGGCGGCGATCTGGTCGTCGCTCAGGCCGTAAGAGGGCTTGACGTCGATGCGCGCCTCCACGCCACTGCCCTGCTCTTTGGCGCTGACGCTGAGCAGGCCGTCGGCGTCTACGGTAAAGGTCACGCGGATGCGCGCCGCGCCTGCCGCCATGGGCGGAATGCCGCGCAGCTCAAACCGCGCCAGGCTGCGGCAGTCCGCCACCAAGTCGCGCTCGCCCTGCAGCACATGCAGCGCCAGCGCGGTCTGGCCGTCCTTGTAGGTGGTGAAGTCCTGCGCCTTGGCCGTGGGGATGGTTTCGTTGCGGTGGACGATGCGCTCTACCAGCCCGCCCATGGTCTCGATGCCCAGCGACAGCGGGATCACATCCAGCAGCAGGAGGTCGCCCGCCGTGTCGTTGCCTGCCAGCTGGTTGGCCTGAATGGCCGCACCCAGCGCCACCACTTCGTCAGGGTTCAGGTTGATCAGGGGCTCGGTGCCAAAAAATTCGCCCACGGCACGCTGGATCTGCGGCATGCGTGTGGAGCCGCCGACCATCACCACGCCCTGGATGTCCTCGCGCGCGAGCTTGGCGTCGCGCAATGCCTTGCGCACGGCGGACAGGGTGCGGGCCGTGAGGTCGCCCGTGGCGGCTTCGAAGTCGCTGAGGGTGACGTTGACCGTCACGTTTGCACCTGCGAGGACTGCATTCAGTGCTACCGAATCTGCAGCAGAAAGCGCCTCTTTGGCTGCACGCGCCGCCACCTTGATGGCGGCTTTGTCCTCCGCCGAAGCCGCGCTCATGCCCAGCTTGCCCAATGCCCAGTCGGCCAGCGCGCGGTCGTAGTCGTCGCCGCCCAATGCCGAATCACCCCCCGTGGCAATCACCTCAAACACACCGCGGCTCATGCGCAGGATGGAGATGTCGAAGGTGCCACCGCCCAGGTCGTACACGGCGTAGACGCCCTCGCTCGCGTTGTCCAGGCCGTAAGCAATGGCAGCAGCGGTGGGTTCGTTGATCAGGCGCAGCACATTGATGCCGGCCAGCTGCGCGGCGTCCTTGGTGGCCTGGCGCTGCGCGTCGTCAAAGTAGGCGGGCACGGTCACCACGGCGCCGTACAGGTCGTCGTTGAAGGTGTCTTCGGCCCGGTAACGCAACGTGGCCAGTATTTCCGCGCTGATCTCCACCGGCGATTTTTCGCCGGCGCGCGTGTCCAGCGCCACCATGCCCGGCTTGTCGATGAAGCGGTACGGCAGCTTGTCGCGATTGGCAATGTCCTTCAGCCCGCGGCCCATGAAGCGCTTGACTGAAGCGATGGTGTTCTCGGGGTCGGTAGCCAGCGCCTGTGCAGCCTCGTGGCCGATCTGGCGGCCGTTGTTGTCCAGATACCGCACGACCGACGACAGGATCACCCGGCCCTGCCCGTCAGGCAGGCATTCAGCCACGCCGTTGCGCACGGCGGCGACCAGTGAATGGGTGGTGCCCAGATCAATGCCCACCGCGATGCGCCGCTGGTGCGGGTCGGGGGATTGGCCGGGTTCTGAAATTTGCAAAAGCGCCATGGTTTCTATTGTCCCAGTTGCTCAAATCGCGCTTCGACATCATGGGCAAAACGCTCAATGAACATGAGGGCTCTGACCTGTTGAGCTGCGTCCGCAGCATTGTCATTTTCGTCCAGCAGTTGCGCTATGCGTTCCAGCACCTCTTTGCGCGCCTTGTTCAGCTGCGCGTCCAGTGCATCCAGATCCGCCGCTGACGACGCATCGTCCAGCGCCTCACGCCAGGCCATCTGCTCCATCAGAAAAGCCGCCGGCATGGCCGTATTGCTTTCGGCATTGATGGGCGCGCCGCGCAGCTCACACAGGTAGGCGGCGCGCTTCAGCGGGTCTTTAAGGCGCTGGTAGGCCTCGTTGATGCGCACCGACCATTGCATGGCGATGCGCTGCGCCGCTGCGCCCTGCGCCGCAAAGCGGTCGGGATGGGCTTCACGCTGGAGTTCTTTCCACCGGGTGTCGATGGCGGCGCGGTCCTGCGCAAATTGCGCGGGCAGGCCAAACAGTTCGAAGTCGCTGGACTGCAGGTTCACACGCGAAACGACTCGCCGCACCCACAGCGGTCGCGCTCGTTCGGGTTGTTGAACTTGAAGCCTTCGTTCAGGCCTTCGCGCACAAAGTCAAGCTGCGTGCCGTCGATGTAGGCCAGGCTCTTGGGGTCAATCAGCACCTTGACGCCGTGGTCTTCAAACACCACGTCCTCAGGCAGCACATCGTCCACATATTCAAGCTTGTACGCCAGGCCCGAGCAGCCTGTCGTCTTGACGCCCAGGCGCACGCCCACGCCCTTGCCGCGCTTGGTCAGGTAACGTGTGACGTGACGTGCTGCGGCTTCTGTCAGGGAAATTGCCATGTCGGAGCCTGGACCTCAGTGCGCGACGGCAACGTGCTTTTTCTTGTAATCGTCCACGGCCGCCTTGATGGCGTCTTCGGCCAGGATGGAGCAGTGGATCTTGACCGGCGGCAACGCCAGCTCTTCAGCGATCTGGCTGTTCTTGAGCGCAGCCGCTTCGTCCAGCGTCTTGCCCTTGACCCACTCGGTCACGAGCGAGCTGGACGCAATGGCCGAGCCGCAGCCGTAGGTCTTGAAGCGCGCGTCTTCGATCACGCCGGTCTGCGGGTTGACCTTGATCTGCAGCTTCATGACGTCGCCGCAGGCGGGTGCACCCACCATGCCGGTGCCTACGGTGTCGTCGCCCTTGTCAAAGGAGCCGACGTTGCGCGGGTTTTCGTAGTGGTCTACGACTTTTTCTGAGTAAGCCATGTCATTTACCTCTTGATCTCAATGTGCGGTCCACTGGATGGTGCTCAGGTCCACACCGTCCTTGAACATTTCCCACAGCGGGCTCAGGTCGCGCAGCTTGGCGACGTTGAGCCGGATGGTGGAGATGGCGTAGTCGATTTCTTCTTCGGTCGTGAAGCGGCCGATGGTCATGCGCAGGCTGCTGTGGGCCAGCTCGTCGCTGCGGCCCAGGGCGCGCAGCACATAGCTGGGCTCCAGGCTGGCTGACGTGCAGGCTGAACCCGACGAGACCGCCAGGCCCTTGATGCCCATGATCAGCGACTCGCCTTCAACAAAGTTGAAGCTCATGTTCAGGTTGTGCGGCACGCGCTGCGTGGCGTGGCCGTTCAAAAAGACCTGCTCCACATCCTTCAGCCCGTCCAGCAGACGCTGGTGCAAGGCTTGTGCATGGGCGGTGTCCTTCGCCATTTCAAGCCGGGCCAGGCGGAAAGCCTCACCCATGCCCACGATCTGGTGCGTGGGCAGCGTGCCCGAGCGCATGCCGCGCTCGTGGCCACCGCCGTGCATTTGCGCTTCCAGGCGCACACGGGGCTTGCGGCGCACATACAGCGCGCCGATGCCCTTGGGACCATAGGTCTTGTGCGAGGCCAGGCTCATCAGGTCCACTGGCAAGGTCTTGAGGTCGATCTCGACCTTGCCCGTGGCCTGAGCAGCGTCCACGTGGAAGATGATGCCTTTTTCACGGCACATCGCGCCAATGCCCGGGATATCCTGGATCACGCCGATCTCGTTGTTCACGAACATCACGCTGATCAGGATGGTGTCGGGGCGGATGGCGGCTTGCAGCTTGGAAAAATCCAGCAGGCCGTCTTCTTCGACGTCAAGGTAAGTCACTTCAAAGCCCTGGCGCTCCAGCTCGCGCATGGTGTCCAGCACGGCCTTGTGCTCGGTCTTCACCGTGATCAGGTGCTTGCCCTTGCTTTTGTAGAAATGAGCGGCGCCCTTGAGCGCCAGGTTGTTGGATTCGGTCGCGCCGGACGTCCAGACGATCTCGCGCGGGTCGGCGCCGATCAGCTCGGCAACCTCGGTACGCGCCTTCTCAACGGCGGCCTCGGCCTCCCAGCCCCACGCATGGCTGCGCGACGCTGGGTTGCCGAAATGCTCGCGCAACCAGGGGATCATCACGTCAACGACGCGCGGGTCCACCGGCGTCGTGGCGCCGTAGTCCATGTAAATCGGGAAATGCGGGGTCATGTCCATGGCTGGCTCTTGTTGGCTGGCGATCAACGGAAAACGATCAGGATTTGGAGAAAGCATTGCCCAGTGCAAACACCGAATTGGGTGCGTTGATGCGGATGGGTTTGACCACCGGCTGACTGGAAATGGCTCGCTTCACAGCCGGTTTGTCCTCAATCTGGACACCCTTGGCCAGCTGCTCGTCCACCAGCTTTTGCAGCGACACCGAATCCAGGAATTCGACCATGCGCTGGTTCAGCGACGCCCACAGCTCGTGCGTCATGCAGCGGCCGGCTTCACCCAGGCAGTTTTCCTTGCCGCCGCACTGGGTGGCGTCAATGGGTTCGTCCACCGACACGATGATGTCGGCGACCGTGATGTCGGCCGCCTTGCGGCCCAGGGTATAGCCGCCGCCGGGGCCCCGGGTGGACTCCACCAGCTCGTGGCGGCGCAGCTTGCCGAACAACTGCTCGAGATAGGAAAGGGAGATCTGCTGGCGCTGGCTGATGGCCGCCAGGGTGACGGGACCATTGTTCTGGCGCAGGGCCAGGTCAATCATGGCGGTGACCGCAAAACGGCCTTTGGTTGTGAGACGCATCGCTAGCTCCTTAATTGCTCGGCTACGCTTGATTTCATACCCCGGCGGCAAGCCACCGGGGACCGTCTCCGCCCCTACCCGGCATACTGTCCGGGCCCCTGCCAGCGCCACATCGGGCTGGCATTCATCGTTTTAAGTTGTTGTTGACTGTTTGGGTCAAGTATACCCTAAAGCCTATTGAATCGCTCGGGTAAGTAGACTGCTCAGTCGCAGCGATAGTTCCCCTGAATCTTCAGGCCAGTTCATGGGCCGCTTTCAGGCCGCTTTGCCGGGCTGCA
>CALRZF020000214.1:0-6766 GCA_943372585.1 Ramlibacter sp. 2FC
GGCGAGAAACTTTGACGACCAAGTAATTTGCATACAAAATAACGCCATGACAGCCGAAATCATCTCCATCCCCCGAACCGCACTGCACGAACAGGTGGCCAACCGCCTGCGCCAGATGCTGGTGGAAAGCAGCATTGCCCCGGGCGCCAAGCTGAACGAACGCGAACTGAGCGAGGTGCTCAATGTGTCGCGCACGCCCCTGCGAGAAGCCATCAAGATGCTGGCCGCAGAAGGCCTGGTGGAGCTGCTGCCCAACCGCGGCGCCATTGCCGTGGAGCTGACCGAGGCCGACGTGCGCAACACCTTTGAAGTGATGGCCGGGCTGGAGGCACAGTCTGGCGAGCTGGCGGCGCAGCGCATTACCGATGGGGAGCTGGACGAGATCCGCGCCATGCACTTTGAAATGATGGCGGCGTGGACGCGGCGCGACCTGTCCAACTACTACCGGCTGAATTCACGCATCCACAGTGCCATCAACGACGCTGCCAAGAACCCGGTTCTCACCGCCACCTACCGCCAGGTCAACGCGCGGCTGCAGGCGCTGCGCTTTCGCTCCAACCAGGACGAAGACAAATGGAAGCGCGCCGTGGGCGAGCACGAAAAAATGGTGGCTGCGCTGGCCGCGCGCGACCCTGTGGCGATGCGCACAGTGCTGGTGGACCACCTGAACCACAAACGTGACGTGGTGATCGAGCAGCTTCGCGCTGCAGCCCAGCAAAAAGCCAAGGCCTGAACAGAACAATGAACGCCCCTCTCCCCCTGAAAGTCACCGCTGCCGCCACGGCCTACGACGCCGTCGCCTCCGTCACCAATGAAGTCGCAGGCCGTCTGGCCGCACGGCTGGCCAAGGAAACACAGGGCGAGGTGCTGTTTTCGCCCGCCGACCGTGGCCGCTACGCGACCGACGCGTCCATCTACCAGGTGCTGCCCGTTGGGGTGTTCGTGCCGCGCAACGCAGCCGACGTAAAGATCGCGCTGGACATCTGCCGCGACCTGGGCGTGCCTATCGTGCCGCGCGGCGGCGGCACCAGCCAGTGCGGGCAGACCGTGGGCGCGGGCCTGGTGATCGACCACAGCAAGCATGTGCGCAGCATCGTGAGCTTTGACGCTGAAAAGCGCACCGCCACGGTGGAGCCCGGCATGGTGCTGGACCACCTGAACCTGGCGCTGAAAAAGCTGGGCCTGTGGTACCCGGTGGATGTGTCCACCAGCGCGCAGGCCACGCTGGGCGGCATGGCAGGCAACAACTCATGCGGCAGCCGCAGCATTGCCTGGGGCAACATGGTGCACAACGTGCTGGGGGCAGAGGCCTGGACGTCCGACGGCGAGCTGCACCACTTCACGCGGTACGAAGACTGCACCGGCCGCGCGCGCGACCTGGGCCGCTGGGTGCGCGACCTGGCCATGAACCTGCGCCCCGAGATCGACCGCCACTGGCCCAAGGTGCTGCGCCGCGTGGCCGGCTACAACCTGGACATCTTTCACAACCAGAACGAAAAGCCATATACGAGCGACGGCTCGGTCAACCTGGCCCACCTGCTGGTGGGCAGCGAAGGCACGCTGGCACTGACCAAAACGCTGACGCTGCAGCTGGCCGAGCTGCCGCGCGCCAAGGTGCTGGGGGTGGTGAACTTCCCGACCTTTTACAAGGCCATGGACACCGCCCAGCACATTGCGCGGCTGGGCGACGGCACGCTCACCGCCATCGAGCTGGTGGACCGCACGATGATCGACCTGTCGCTGCGCAACCCGGCGTTCGCGCCCATCGTGCGCACAGCCGTCATCGGTGACCCCGACGCGATCTTGCTGGTCGAATTCTCTGGCCCCGACAAGGCCGCGCTGCTGCCGAAGCTGGACCGCCTGGTGCAGCTGATGGGCGACCTGGGCCTGCCCGGCTCGGTAGTGCGCATGACCGACGACGTGCCGCAGAAAAACCTGTGGGAGGTGCGCAAGGCCGGCCTGAACATCATGATGAGCCTGAAGGGCGACGGAAAGCCGGTGAGCTTTATTGAAGACTGCGCCGTGCCGCTGGAACACCTGGCCGAATACACCGACGCGCTGACGCAGGTGTTTCGCAAATACGGCAGCAAGGGCACCTGGTACGCCCACGCATCGGTGGGCACACTGCATGTGCGCCCCATCCTGGACATGCGCCGCGACGGCACCGACGGCGGCGCGCACAAGATGCGCGCCATTGCGGAAGAAGCCTCGGCCCTGGTGCGCAAGTACAAAGGCGCCTACAGCGGCGAACACGGCGACGGGCTGTGCCGCGGCGAATGGATTGAATGGCAGTTCGGCCCCAGGATCAATGAAGCGTTCACGCAGATCAAGGAATATTTCGACCCCGCCAGCCTGCTGAGCCCGCAGCGCATCGTCAACCCGCCCAGGATGGACGACACGCGGCTCATGCGCTTCCCGCCTGCGTACCGCGTGATCCCGCTCACGCCCGCGCTGGACTGGAGCGCCTGGAACGTGCAGAACGACCCGGTGACCGAGCGCACCACGGCCCCCGGCACCGGCGGCGACCCGGCCCAGGGCTTTGCCAAGGCCGTGGAGATGTGCAACAACAACGGCCACTGCAGGAAGTTTGACGCCGGCACCATGTGCCCCAGCTACCGCGTGACGCGGGATGAAAAGCACTTGACGCGCGGGCGCGCCAACACACTGCGCCTGGCGCTGTCGGGTCAGTTGCCCGGCATCAAGGCTGAGGACGCCTTCACCAGCGACGCCGTGCACGACGCCATGGACCTGTGCGTGGGCTGCAAGGGCTGCAAGCGCGATTGCCCCACCGGCGTGGACATGGCCAAGATGAAGGTTGAATTTCTTCACCACTACAAGGCCAAGCACGGCCACACGCTCAAGGACAAGCTGGTGGCCCACCTGCCGCGTTACGCCGCCTGGGCCAGCCGGCTTGCGCCGCTTTTGAACCTGCGCAACCGCAGTCCGCTGCTGGCCCGCCTGGGCGAAAAAATGCTGGGACTCTCCGCCAAACGCAGCCTGCCCGAATGGCAGGGCCAGCACTTCTTCAACACCGCCCACACCGGCGCCACGCGCGACGAGGTGCTGGCCGCCGACAAGCCGGTCGTGCTGTTTGTGGACACCTTCAACGGCTACTTTGAATCGGCCAACGCGCAGGCCGCGCTGCAGGTGCTGCAGGCCGCGGGCTACACCGTGCACGTTGCAGCCAAGGGCGGCGGCCACCTGTGCTGCGGCCGCACCTACCTGGCCACCGGCATGGTGGACCAGGCGCGCGACAAGGCCCGCAAGCTGATGGCCGCGCTGCTGCCCTTCGCGCAAAAAGGCATCGCCATCGTGGGCCTGGAGCCGTCATGCCTGCTGACGCTGCGCGACGAGATGCAGGCCATGGGCCTGGGCGCCGATGCGCGCACCATCGCCGACCATGCGCTGCTGCTGGAGGAATTTCTGGCGCACCAGGCGCAAGGCGGCAAGCTGGACGCGCTGAAGGCGCGGCTGAAACCCGTGGCGCAGCCCATCCTCGTGCACGGCCATTGCCACCAGAAAGCGTTTGCGGCGATCAACCCGGTGCTGGAGGTGCTACGGCTCATCCCTGGCGCGCAGCCCGAGCTGATCGAGAGCAGCTGTTGCGGCATGGCCGGCAGCTTCGGCTACGAGGCCAGTCACCACGATGTGTCGATGCAGATGGCCGAGCTGAGCCTGCTGCCTGCGGTGCGCAAGCAGCCTGATGCCATCGTGGTGGCCGACGGCACCAGCTGCCGTCACCAGATCCACGACGGCGCGCAGCGCGAAGCCATCCACGTGGCGGCGCTGCTGGCGCGGCAGCTGGCCTGATCAACCCAGCTGCTTCGCCAACGCCGCGTACAGCGGGATGCCCACCAGCACATTGAACGGGAAGGTCACGCCCAGCGACGCCGCCACCGACAGCGCCGCATTGGCCTGCGGCACAGCAATGCGCATGGCGGTGGGCGCGGCAATGTAGCTGGCGCTGGCCGCCAGTGTGGCCAGGATGGCGATGCCGCCCACGCTCAGGCCCAGCCAGGCGCCCAGCAGCGCACCGGGCACCGCCAGCGCCACGGGTGCCAGCACGCCAAAGGCCAGCAGCCGCAGGCCAAACTGGCGCACCTGGCCTATGCGCTCCCCGGCCACTAGGCCCAGCTCCAGCATGAACAGGGCCAGCACGCCCTTGAACGGGTCCACAAACACGGAGTTCAGCGGCGCCGTACCCGCAGCGCCCATGAACGCGCCGATCAACAGGCCGCCGGTCAGCAGCATGACCGACGGGCCGGCCAGCACGTCCTGCGCGAGCCGCTTCCAGTCTGTGGGGCCCGAGCCCTGCCGGCGGGCCAGGAAGATCGCGGTCAGCAACGCCGGCGCCTCCATCACCGCCACCCACAGCGCCGCGTGGCTTTCATAGGGGATGCCGGCCTGCTTGAGCCAACTGGTGGCGACCGCGAAAGTCACCACACTGACAGAGCCGTAGTGCGCTGCCAGGCTGGCACTGTCCACACCCGAAAAGCCCAGGCGCCGCAGTACCGGCACCAGCACGAAGGGTATGGCCAGGCCCAGGGCCACGCAGCCGGCGATCTGCGGGGCCAGGGCCGCCGCATCCTGGCGGCTGATCTCCACCCCGCCTTTCAGGCCGATGGCCAGCAACAGGTAGATGGACAGCGTCTCGTAAAGCGCCTGCGGAACCTTCAGCTCACTGCCGGCAAGTCGGGCCACCAGGCCCAGGGCAAAGAAAAGGACAACAACGTCGGGCACCATGGTTGCCAGACTCTATCTGGACAACTATTCGCAATAAATCAGGTTTTATGATGGAACACTCTGATTTTCTCGAAGTGTCAGGCCATGAAATCGCCAAGCTCCATGAACTACAAGCACCTGCACTACTTCTGGACGGTGCTGCGCACCGGCAGCATCGCCCGCGCCAGTGAAGAGCTGCACCTGACGCCGCAAACGCTCAGCGGCCAGATCAAGCAGCTGGAGCAGCGCCTGGGCCGCCCGTTGCTGCGCAAGGCCGGCCGGGGGCTGGAGCCCACCGATGCGGGCCGCCTGGTGCAACGCTACGCGGACGAGATCTTTGCCGCCGGCGCCGCGCTGCAGGACGCGCTGGGCAGCGGGCGCGACGAGCGCTGGCAGGCGGCCTTTCGGGTGGGCGTGGCCGCTTCGGTACCCAAATCGGTGGCCACCCATGTGCTGGAGCCCTGCCTGGGCGCGATGGACGGCGGCCGGCTGATATGCCATGAGGGCAAGCTGACCGCGCTGCTGGCATCCCTGGCGGTGCACCAGCTGGACATGGTGGTGTCCGACGTGCCGCTGCCCGCCAGCGTGAGCGTACGGGCCTACAGCTACCTGCTGGGGCGCACCGGCACCAGCTTTTTTGCGGCGCCCGCATTGCTGGCACGCCACGGCTGGACGCTGCGCCGAGCCCGGGCGCGCTTTCCGGCCTGCCTGGGCGAGCTGCCGGTGCTGCTGCCCGGGAGCGATTCCGCCCTGCGGCCGCGGCTGGAGGGGTGGTTTCGCGCGCAGGGCATCAGCGCGCGCGCTGTGGCCGAGTTTGACGACGGCGCCCTGACCAAGTCGTTCGGCCGCCAGGGCGCGGGCGTGTTCACCGGGCCGGCCGTGCTGGCCGCAGAGATTGCGATGCAGTACGGCGTGGTGTGCCTGGCCACCGTGGATGAGCTGGCCGAGGAGTTCTACGCCCTGTCGCCCGAGCGGCGCATCACCCACCCGGCCGTGGCGGCCATCCGCACGGCGGCACGCCATGCGTTGTTTGCCTGAGCCGCGTACAGTCTGTGCCCAAAGCATCGATGCCATGACCACTCTCACCATCCGCCCCGCCCTGCCCTCTGACGAATCCGCCTGGACTGGCCTGTGGCGCGGCTACTGCGACTTTTACCAGGCCAGCGTGAACGACGCCGTTACCCGCCGCACCTGGAGCCGCATCCTGGACCCGGACGCGGCCGTGATGTGCATCGTGGCCGAACTGCGCGGCGAGGTGGTGGGTTTTGCCAACTGCGTGGTGCATGAAAACACCTGGGAACTGCAGGCCGTGTGCTACCTTGAGGACCTGTTTGTCTCACCCGCCGCGCGCGGCCAGGGCGCGGGCAAGGCGCTGATTGAATGGCTGCGCAACGCCATGCGCGCCGAAGGCTGGGCCCGCCTGTACTGGATGACCCACAAGGACAACACCATCGCCCGCGAGCTGTACGACCAGTTCAGCCCGGCGGACGATTTTGTGCGTTATGTCGTCAGGCCGGACGCAATGTAAAAGAGAAGGTGGTGAGCCCGCCGGGCACCGATTGCGCCGTCATGTCGCCGCCGTGGCGCACCACCACCCGCCGGGCCAGTGCCAGGCCAACGCCCGCGCCGGGAAACTCCGTTTCACTGTGCAGCCGCTGGAACAGGCCGAACAGCTTGTGCGCATAGGCCGGGTCGAACCCCACGCCGTTGTCGCTCACGCTCACACAGACCATGCCGTCTTGCAGTTGCGCCTGCACACTCACCTGCGGATCCGGCCGGCCCGCCGAGAACTTCAGCGCATTGCCCAGCAGGTGCTCCAGCACCTGGCGCAGCAACGCCGCATCGCCCAGCACATCAGGCATGTCCGCCACCGTGATCCGCGCATCAGGCCAGGCGTGGCCCAGGCCGGCCGCACACTCGCGCACCAGCCGGCCCAGCGCCACGGGCCTGACCTGCATGGCCACGCGGTCCGCCCGCGACCAGGCCAGGATCGCAACAATCATCTCGTCCATGCGGGTGGACGCGGCACTGACACGGTCCAGGT
>CALRZF020000215.1:0-6755 GCA_943372585.1 Ramlibacter sp. 2FC
GAGCAGTACCGCATGCGTGCCGAGGCGATTGCGGCCCAGGCCGAATTCAGCTCACAAGACGACTACCTGCGCTCGCTTCAGCTACGCGTCACGCTGACGCGCAACGCGCGCGAATCCATTGCCCGTATCAGTGAGCTGAGCCAGAAGTCCAACCAGTTCAACCTGACAACACAGCGCTACACCGAAGCGCAAATCAGCCAGCTCATGGATGCACCGGACAGCGCCGTCTATTCGCTGGTGGTGCAGGACCGGTTCGGCACCGCAGGGCTCACAGGCGTGGTGGTGGTGGCCTATGAAGGTTTGCAGGCGCGGGTGGACAATTTCTTCATGAGCTGCCGCATCATCGGCCGCGGCGTGGAACACGCCATCTGGCGCCCCATTGCCGAAGAAGCCGTTCGCCAGGGCGCAAGCCAGCTGACGGCACAGTACATTCCGTCGGCCAAGAATGCACTGGTGGCCGGCTTTTACGACGGGCTGGGGCTGCCGCGCATCAGCGAAGCAGCAGGCACCGCCACCTATACTTTTGACCTCTCGCACAGCGCAGACCTGCCTGCCTGCGATCACATCGAGCTCACCTATGTTGGATGAAACCAGACTCAAGACCGTCATCGCCGCCATCCTGGAAGTGGAGCCCGGCGACATCACCGAAGACAGCAGCAGCGATACGATCGAGCAGTGGGATTCGCTGCGCCACATGAACCTGGTGCTGGCGCTGGAGGATGAATTCGGCGTCTCCATCCCCGATGAAGAAGCCGCCGACATCACTTCGTACAAGCTGATCCGGCTGGTGCTGGCCGGGTTGCTGCAGGACGCTGCATGACCATGAACTGGCTGCTTGACCGCTTTGCCCAGGCCCCCGGGCAGCTGGCGTTCGTGCACCAGGACGTGAAGGTCACTTACGCCGACCTGCTGGCCATGGTGGATGCGCACCGGGAGCGCATCACATCGCTGGGGCTGGCCCAAGGCGAGATCGTGACCGTGCTGGGCGACTATTCGCCCGAGGTGTTCTGCCTGTTCCTGGCGCTGGCCATGAACGGCTGCATCCTGGTGCCGCTGACCCATGAATCCGTGGTGGAAGAGTCCGCGGTGCTGGATGTCTGCGGCTGCGACTGGCGCGTTGAATTCCCCCGCGACGGCGCGCCCCTTCGGATCGAGCGCAGGCCGATCCCCGTGGACAACGGGCTGCTGCAGGGTTTTCGCGCCAAACAGCGCCCGGGCCTCGTGCTGTTTTCGTCAGGGTCCACGGGCAAGCCCAAGGGCATGCTGTATGACTTCACGAAAATCCTCGAGAAATTCCGAAAGCAACGGGCCCCGCTGGTCGCGATCCCGTTCCTGATGATCGACCACTTTGGCGGCATCAACACCATCCTGGCCATTGTGTCGTCGCTGGGCACCGTGGTGACGGTGGCTGACCGGTCGGTGGCCAGCATCTGCCGGGCCATTCAGACGTACAAGGTTGAACTGCTGCCCACCACGCCGTCGTTCCTGACGTTGATGATGGCGTCTCATGTGCACGAGCGCTTTGACCTGGGCTCGCTCAAGCGGATCACCTACGGCACCGAGGTCATGCCGCAGTCCACCCTGGACCGCCTGCGCCAGAACTTTCCGGGTGTGGAGCTGCAGCAGACCTATGGCCTTTCAGAGGTGGGCGTGCTGGGCTCCAAGTCGCGCCCGGATGGCTCGCTTTGGGTCAAGGTGGGTGGCGCGGGGTTTCAGACCCAGGTGCGCGACGGGGTGCTGTGGATCAAGTCCGACTTTGCGATGGAGGGCTACCTGAATGCCGAGTCGGAATTCGACGCGGACGGCTGGTTCAACACCAAGGACCGGGTGGAGGTAGACGGTGATTACTTCCGCATCCTGGGGCGCATCACTGACATCATCAACGTCGGTGGGCAAAAGGTGTACCCGTCGGAGGTAGAAAACCTGATTTTGCAGTTGCCCAACATCCAGGACGTCGCGGTCTATGGCGAAGCCAGCGCGCTGGTAGGGCAGATTGTTGTGGCCAAGGTGCAACTGGTATCACCAGAACCTGCCGATGTGCTCAAGCGCCGTATCCGCCAGGCCTGCATCGGCAAGCTGACTCCGTATAAGATTCCCAGCAAGGTCATCGTGGCGGATGAACCCCTGTACACGGCACGCCAGAAAAAGGTGCGTGCCGCCTGAAGCCGCCCGCCCATCCAGGATCCAAGCCGTGAGCTTTTTCATCTCCCAGCGCGCCATCGGCCCCGACCAGCCCCCGTTCATCATTGCGGAGATGTCGGGCAACCACAACCAGTCGCTGGACCGCGCGCTGGAAATCGTGGACGCGGCCGCCGCCACCGGCGCGCACGCGTTGAAGATCCAGACCTACACCGCCGACACAATGACGCTGGACCTGGCCGAGGGCGAGTTTTTTGTGTCGGACAAAAAGAACCTCTGGCAAGGCAAGACGCTCTACCAGCTTTATGAAGAAGCCCACACGCCGTGGGAATGGCATGCAGCGATTTTCGAGCGCGCCCGCGCGCGCGGGATGATCCCGTTCAGCACGCCGTTTGACGCCAGCGCCGTGGATTTTCTGGAATCGCTGGATGCGCCGTGCTACAAGATCGCGTCGTTTGAAAACACCGACCTGCCGCTGATCCGCCGCGTGGCCGCCACCGGCAAGCCGCTCATCATCTCCACGGGCATGGCCAGCATCAGCGAACTGGACGAGACCGTGCGCACAGCACGCGCCGCGGGCTGCAAAGACCTGGTGCTGCTCAAATGCACCAGCACCTACCCGGCCACGCCGCTGGACACGCACCTGCTGACCATTCCCCACATGCGTGAGCTGTTTGGCTGCGAGATCGGGCTGTCGGACCACACCATGGGCATCGGCGTGTCGGTGGCCAGCGTCGCGCTGGGCGCCACCGTGATCGAAAAGCACTTCACCCTGAACCGCGCCGACGGCGGGGTGGACTCCACCTTCTCGATGGAGCCGGCCGAGATGGCCGCGCTGGTCACAGAATCGCAGCGCGCCTGGCAGGGCCTGGGCCGCATCCACTACGGCCCGGCATCACCGGCCGAAGAAACATCGCGCCAGTACCGCCGCTCGCTCTATGTGGTGCAGGACATGGCCGAGGGCGAGGCCTTCACGGCCACCAACATGCGTGCCATACGGCCCGGCCTGGGCCTGCCCACCGCGCACTACGAAACCCTGCTGGGCAAGCGCGTGCGCCGCGCCGTCAAGCGCGGCACGCCCGTGCAATGGGAGCTGATCGGTTGACCGCCATGCGCTACTGCACGCGATGCCTGTCGCCCAGCACCCGGCCCAATGCGAAGTTTGACGAGCACGGCGTGTGCATTCCCTGCACCTATGCCGAGGCATCACAGGACGTGGCCTACGAGGAACGATTTCGCGAGCTCAAGGACATCGTCAACCGCCTGACCCGGCGGCGCAAGTACCAGGAGTACGACTGCATCGTGGGCGTCAGCGGCGGCAAGGACAGCACGCGCCAGGCCCTGTGGGTGCGCGAAAAACTGGGCCTGAACCCCTTGCTGGTGTGCGTGGCCTACCCGCCCAAGCAGGTGTCCCAGGTGGGGGTGGACAACCTGTCCAACCTGATCTCGCACGGGTTTGACTGCATCATGCTCGGCCCGGCGCCGGAAACATCACGCAGGCTGATGCGAGAGGCGTTCTTCCGCTTCGCCAATATCTTCAAGGCCACCGAGATGGTGCTGTTTGCCGGTGTGCCCAAGATGGCGGTGGCCCATGACATCAAGCTCATCATGTGGGGCGAAAACCCGGCCCTGCAGGTGGGCGACTCGGCCAGCCTGGGCACGACCATCTGGGACGGCAACAACCTGCGCAACATCAACACGCTGGCCGGCGGCAACCTGGACTGGATGATCGAGACCGTGGGCGGGCTGGAGAAAATCCTGCCGTATGAATTCCCCGACGTCGCGCTGATGCGCGAGAAGATGATCAACACCATCTACCTGGGCCCCGCCTGGAGCAACTGGTCGCTGGGCGACAACTCGGCCTTTGCCATGGCCCAGGGCCTGAAGATCCGCGACGAAGGCGTTGAAGAATCAGGCGACCTGCTGGGCACCAGCATGCTCGACGAAGACTGGGCCACGATCAACATGATGTTGAAGTACTACAAGCTGGGCTTTGGCCGTGCCACCGACTACATGAACGAGGAAATCCGCGCCGGCCGCGTCACACGCGAAGAAGCCATCGCCGTGGTGCAGGCCTATGACGGCATTTGCAGCGACCGGTATGTGGCGTCGTTCTGCCGCTATGTAGACATCACCGTGGACCAGTTCTGGGAGCGCGTGCGCCAGGCAGCGCACCCCAAGCTGTTCACCACCGTGCCCGGCAAACCGCGCCCGCAGCCCTGTTTTACCGCAGGGGTGAACATTGAGTAAATCCATTGTGCTGGTCCCCCACGGCGCGGGCAACATCGCGTCGCTGGTGGAGCTGTTCCATGCCATCGGGCGATTCCCCAAGGTGGCGCAGTCCCCCGCCGAGCTGGACAACGCGGGGCTGGCGGTGGTGCCCGGCGTGGGCGCGTCGGGCAGCGCCATGCGCAGGCTGCATGAAACAGGCTTTGCCGACGCACTGGTGCGGATGCACCAGCGCGAACACCGCATCCTGGGCATTTGCGTGGGCGCGCAGATCATGTTTGAGGACCTGCATGAAGACAACTGCCAGGGCCTGGGCCTGCTGCCCGGCAATGTGTCGCGGCTGGCAGATGGCGGCTTCCACAACGGCTGGTCGGGCATCAAGGCCACTGCCGAGCCGGTGGGGGCCAAACCCCTGCTGCTGAAAACGGCAGAGAAAAACTTCTATTTCAACCACGGCTACCAGATCAACACCAGCGCCAGCATGGACGAGCGCGGCGTGACAAGCGGTGAGCAGGCGTTGCTGGCGTACTTCCTGCGCGGGCACCTGTGCGGCATCCAGTTCCACCCCGAAAAGAGCCAGGCCGTGGGCGTGGCGTTCATCGACAACGTGATGAAGCACTATGGCCTATAAGCGCCTGATCGCCATGGTGCCTGTGCGCAACGGGCAGGTGGTGCTGTCGTACGGCTATGCACGCCACCGCCCTGCCGGCCGGCTGGACACCGTTCTCAAGAACCTGGACCGCTGGGGCGTGGACGAGATCACGGTGATGGACATCAGCCCCGGGCTGCAACAGCCCGACTGGCGGCTGCTGGACGAGATTCGCGCGTCGGCAGTGCGCACGCCTGTTTCTTTTGGCGGCGGCATCCGGTCTGCGGCGCATGCCGTGAAAGCCGTTGCGCTGGGTTGCGACCGCGTGGTGGTTGAAAGCCTGCTGTGGGACGCACCCGCTGAAATTGCCACCATCAGCTCGGCTGTAGGGCAGCAGGCCGTGATCGGTGCCACGCCACTGGTGCTGCTGAACGGCGGCCTGCATGCCCACAGGGCCGAGGGGGGACAGCCCGTTGCCTGGGGGGAGTTTCAGAAACGCATCGCTGATGCAGCCATCAGCGAGCTGATGCTGATCGACCGGGCGCACGAAGGCTTGCTGGACGGCAACGCAGTGGCCGCCCATGTACCGCTGCGCGCACATGGCCCCAAGATCATCTGGTTTGGCGGCATCACCCGCGACCAGGCGGGCGGCCTGCTGGCCCGCGCAGACACCGTGGGTCTGGCCATCGGCAACCCGTTCCTGCGGCACGAGCTCGCCGCTTTCCATGTGCGCCAGCAGGTGCTGGACACGCACCGCCCCCCATTGCTCAGGCAAGTGAGGCCTCATGCCTAAAAGCCAGCCTGTACACCAGCCCGTGCACCAAACCATGCAACAGTGCCGCGCCTGCCTGTATGACAGCCGCCACCCGTTTGGCCTGACCTTTGACGACACCGGACTGTGCAGCGGCTGCGCCACGCACGCCGAGAAAACCTCGCTGGACTGGGACCAGCGGCTGGAGCAACTGGCGCGGCTGCTGCACCCGTACAAGGGCCGCAAAGGCAACTACGACTGCGTGATCCCGATCCGCGGCACGCCCGAATACTTCAAGGTGCTGGACGTCGTGAAGAACCAGCTGGGGCTCAACCCGCTGCTGGTGGCCTTCAACTCGCACTTCAACAGCACAGCGGGCATTGAAAACCTGGACCTGATCCGCGACACGTTCGACTGCGACATCTTCCTGAAGACCATGTCGCCGCCCATCTACAAGAAGCTGATGCGCGAGACGCTGTCGCGTTTTGGCAGCGTGCACTGGCCCTACCTGGCGGGGCACACGGTGTGGCCCGTGCGCGTGGCGGTGCAGCACAACATCCCTTTGGTCATCTGGCCGCTTCACCAGCCTACCGAGCAAGCCGGCATGTTCTCGTACCTGGACGAAAACGAGATGACCCGCCGCAGCCGGCACGAGCACGACCTGATGGGCCATGAGCCCGACGAGCTGGTCAGCACCGAATCGCTGTTGAGCGAGCACGACGTGCTGCCGCTGCGCTACCCCAGCGACAGCCAGCTGGCCGCAAGCGGCCTGCGCGGCATTTACCTGGCCAACTACCTGCCCTGGGACACGCGGCTGTACAGCGAGCAGATGATGGACAAGTTCGGCGCGCGCGCGGCGCACTGCCCGGCCACGTTCGACACCTACGATCACGTAGACAACATGGTCTACACCAGCATCCACGACACGCTCAAGCGCCGCAAGCTGGGTTATGGCCGCGTGCGCGACCACCTGTGCCGCGAGATCCGGTTCGGGCGGATCTCGCGTGCGCAGGCTATTGAGGTCGAAGCCCACTATGCCAACGCGCA
>CALRZF020000216.1:0-6749 GCA_943372585.1 Ramlibacter sp. 2FC
CCACCCCGTGTTTGCCGGTGACCGCTCCTATTTCCGCCAGGCCATCCAGACCGGCGGATTCACTGTCGGGCATTACATGGTGGGACGCGCCACGGGCAAACCATCCCTGGCCTTTGGCATGCCTGCGCACCGTGAGGACGGCTCCCTGCGTGGCGTGATTTTCGTGGCGCTTGATCTTGTTGCCGCTGACGAGCAGCTGCGCAAGCTCGCTGTCCCGCCAGAGTTCACGCTGGTGGTGCTGGACCTCAAGGGCACGGTGCTGGCGTCGGCGGGCAAGTCGCCGGTGGCGCCGGGCAGCGAGGTCAACGATGCCTTTGTCCGCCAGCACCTGCCGATGCATGCCGCCCGTATTGACAATGTGGACGCGCAGGACGGCGACCGCTGGATCTATGCCATGGAGCCTGTGGGCCAGAAGTCCGAAGGCGGCGTCATGGTGACGGCCAGGGTGTCGCGCGACGACCTCCTGGCCGCCTCCATGCTGCGGCTCAAGCAGCAGCTGGCGGCACTGGTGGTCATCGCACTGCTGGCCTCGGCCGGGGCGTGGACTTTTGGTGACCGGGTATTGGCTGCGCCCATCAACCGCCTGCTGCGCCGTGTGGGTGCGCTGCAGCGCGAGGAACTGCGCCTGGACCAGCAGCCGCGTCCCAAGGGCGTTCGTGAGCTGCGCGAGCTGGAGCAGCGCTTCAATGACATGGCGCGCGCGCTGATGGAGCGCTCAGTCATGCGCGACGCCGCCATGGCGGAGATGAGCGCCCAGCGTAACCTGTTGACTTCGGTGTTCGACAGCCTGTCAGAGGGGGTGCTGGTGGCCGACGCCCGTGGCTACTACATCCACACCAACGCTGCTGCGTTGCGCATCGCGCCGGGCATCGCACGCATGAACCGCGAAACCGCCCCGCTGGATGTCTCGTCCCAGGAATACGGCTTTTACCAGCTCGACGGTGTGACGCCGATTGCCCCGGCGCAGCGGCCTACGGTGAGGGCCCTGCGCGGCGAGAACGTGGACGGATTTCGCCACATGTACCGGGGCGCCTGGAGCGATGGGGTGGAGAAGATCGTGCAGTCCAGTGCCCGGCCGCTGCGCGACATGGACGGCGAGGTCGTGGGCTGTGTGCTGGTGGTGTCTGACATCACGGCGGCCTGGCGGGCCGAGCAGGCCCTGCGCCACCTGAATGAAACACTGGAGCAGCGGGTGCTGGAGCGCACCGGCGAACTGGCGTTGGCCAATCGCGAGCTGGAGTCATTTTCGTATTCGGTCTCGCACGACCTGCGTGCACCGCTGCAGGTGATCGACGGCTTCAGCCGGGCCCTGTCAACCCGGTATACAGGCGCGCTGGACGACCAGGCGCAGCACTACCTGGCCCGCATACGGGCCAACACCCAGCAGATGAGCCAGCTGATCGACGATCTGCTGGCGCTGGCGCGGGTCACGCGCGTTGAAATCACGGCCCAGCCGATGGACCTGGCGCCCCGGGCGCACCATGTGGTGGAACAGTTGCGCGCGCGCCAGCCTGATCACGCCGTCCAGGTGGACATTGACGCTGTCATGCCCTGCGTGGGCGACGCGCGGCTTTTGACCATCGTGCTGGAAAACCTGATCGGCAATGCCTGGAAGTTCAGCGCCCGCGCAGCGTCCCCCGCCATCCGCGTGGGTTGTCGCATCGCGCCAGGGGGCGAGCCTGTGTTTTATGTGGCCGACAACGGCGCGGGCTTTGACATGACCTATGCCGACAAGCTCTTCAAGGCCTTCCAGCGCCTGCATACGGCCGACGAATTTGAGGGCACGGGCATTGGCCTGGCGACGGTGCACCGGATCATCACGCGCCACGGCGGGCGGGTCTGGGCGCAATCCGCGCCAGGGCAGGGCACCACATTCCATTTCACACTGAAAGGAGGTCCGGGCCATGAACAACAGCCGCATTCTTCTGGTTGAAGACAACCCCGACCACCAGGAACTCACCCTCATGACCCTGGCTGAAAACAATGTGCGCAATGAGGTGGTGGTGGCCAACGACGGCCTGCAGGCACTGGACTACCTTTTCGGAACCGGCGCGCATGCGGGGCGCGACCCCTGCGACCTGCCCGCGCTGGTGCTGCTGGACCTGAAGCTGCCGCGCCTGAACGGCATCGAGGTGCTGCGGCGCATACGCGAAGACGCCCGCACCCGGCTGGTGCCGGTGGTCATCCTGACCTCATCCAGTGAAGAGGAAGACATCGTGGCCAGCCTTGAAAGCGGTGCGAACAGCTATGTGCGCAAGCCCGTTGATTTCAGCCGCTTCATGGAGCAGGTGCAGCGCCTGCAGGTGTACTGGCTGCTGGTGCATGAGCCCCTGGGCGGCCCGCCCCCTTAAGGAATTTGCCTAAGGCCACCAGACCAAAGCCCTACAGTGCCGCCAGCTGCACATGGTCTGATGATCCCCGGGGCATGATCGTGGTGCCCATGGAGTTACTTCATGAGCAGGAACAAGGCAATGAAAGCGGGCGGTGTGGTTGCCGCCGGGCACGCTGACGACGCAGACCGCGTGCCGCAGGCGTTTCGCCACGACTGGATCACTTACACGATGCGCCGGCTGGAGCCGTGGATCGCCGGATCGATCGCGCTGTACACAGCCTGGATCGCCGCCACGGTACTGCCCGGCGACCTATCGCTGTGGCTGTTTGTGGTGTACGCCGCGCTGATCGCCCAATGCTGCTCGCTGCGCCCGGCCCACCACCAGGCTGAAATGTTCATCCGCGCGCTGGCGCTGGTGGCTGGGTCCTTTGTGCTGAACACCTACGCGCACATCAGCCTGGACGCCGGCGGCGGCGTGTTCTTCTTCTGGTTGTCCATCACCACGCTGTACTACGCCTTCATGCTCAAGCCCGTCTGGGGCGCAGGCCTGGTGGGCGCGGCCATGGTGGCGGTGGTGGCGGCAGCCTGGCAGAACGGCACAGCCAACTGGGCAGAGCTGGCCGCACCGCTGGGCTTTCTGGCGGTTTTTCCCGTGGGGGTGGCCATGCGCTTTGGCGTGGCCATGCGCCGCGCGGACGAGGCGATCGAGCGCAGCCAGATGGACGCCAGCACCGGCCTGTACAACCTGGACGGATTCATGGCGCGTGGGACCGAAGCCCAGAAGGCCTGCGCAGCGGACCACAAGCCGGCCACCCTGGTGGTGATGGATTGCAGCGACTTGCAGGAAGTGCGCACCATTTACGGCCGCCAGACCAGCCGCAAGGTCATGGCACGCCTGGTGCGCAAGCTCAACGCCATCGCAGGCGAGCGTGGCGTGGTGGCGCGAACGGCGCCGGCCGAATTCACCCTGTTGCTGCCGGGGCTGGCACGCGACAAGGCATGCCTTGCCATCGACCGTGTGCTGGGCCGCCCGGGCTGCATTGAATATGACGCCGGTGACAGTGAAATCGTCATGCTCCCCAATTTTGTCGTTCAGGAGATTGACTGCGAAAGCGCCGCCCTGCACGAGGCCTATACCCAGCAACGTGCGCAGGTGCAGCAGCGCCTGCAGCAGCAGGCTGAGCATGAACGCTACCTGACGCAGGAGCGCGAGCGCCACTCAAGGCCGGCGCCGCTCGCGCCCCTGGCGCAACTGCCGCCCACCATCCCCGCACCCCTCACGTCATTGCAATCCATGCAGCCACTGGCCACGCCGCGCTGACGGTACGCCGCAGCGGTTACAGACCGGGAATAATCGGGGCATCCCCTTGAAGGAAGCCCATGCTGCTGGACGCTGACGAATCCCAATTGGTCCTGGTTGACTACCAGGGCCGCCTCATGCCCGCCATCCACGAAGGCCCCCTGGTGGTGGCCAATGCCGTGCGGCTGGGCCAGATGGCGCAGATGCTAGACGTGCCGGTGTTCGGCACCGAGCAGAACCCGGACAAGCTCGGCCCCAACGATGCTGCCGTGCGCGCGCTGTGCAGCCGAACCCTGGCCAAGATGCATTTCAGTGCTGTGGCTGACGGCCTGGCCGACTGGTTGCGCCCGCCCGCGCGCCCGCAGCAGGGTGGCAATGCGCGCAGCCTGCCCAAGCACCTGCAAAAGCCCCAGCCGCAGCAGGAGCCGGGGCGCAACACCATCGTCATCGCGGGCTGCGAGGCCCATGTGTGCCTGTTGCAGACGGCGCTGGACTTGTTGCAGGAGGAATTTGAAGTGTGGGTGGTGACCGACGCCTGCAGCTCCCGCACCGAGCGCAACCGTGATGCCGCGTTTGACCGGCTGGCCGGGGCGGGTGCTGAACTGGTGACGACGGAGATGGTGGCGTTTGAGTGGTTGCGCACGGCGGATCATCCGGAGTTCAAGCCTGTGCAGGGGTTGATCAAGTAGGTCGTTGCCCCATAAGCAGGGCAGAAGAACAGCCCCCAGTCAGAACCAAGAAAGTCAGTTTCCCGCAAGCCCATCATGAATAATTATGAATTCAGATCGCTGAATCAGTAACGGAGACACGGCATGACCACGTTTGCAGACTTCCATCGCCAATCGCTGGAAAACCCCGAAGCCTTCTGGGCTGAGCAGGCCCAACTGATTGACTGGCAAACCCCGCCCCAGCAGATCTGCGACTGGAGCAACCCGCCGTTTGCCCATTGGTTCAAGGGCGGCACCACCAATCTGTGCCACAACGCGGTGGACCGCCACCTGAAAGACCGCCCCGATCAGGCAGCGCTGATCTATGTGTCCACCGAAACCGGCCAGGAAAAGACCTACACCTTTCGCGAATTGCACACCGAGGTGCAGCGTGCTGCCGCCATGCTCAAGGGGCTTGGCGTGCAAAAGGGCGATCGCGTCCTCATCTACATGCCCATGATTGCCGAGGCCGCCTTTGCCATGCTGGCCTGCGCGCGCATTGGGGCCATCCATTCGGTGGTGTTCGGCGGTTTTGCCAGCGTGTCGCTGGCCTCACGCATTGAGGACGCATCGCCCAAACTCATCGTCAGCGCCGACGCCGGATCGCGCGGCGGCAAGGTGGTGGAATACAAGCCGCTGCTGGACGAAGCCATCCGCCTGTCCAGCCACAAACCCGAATCGGTCATCATGGTCAACCGGGGCCTGGCGCCCATGACCATGCTGGCCGGGCGCGACCATTCATGGCGTGGCCTGAGCGAGCTGCACGAGGGTGCGCAGGTGCCCTGCGAGTGGCTGGACAGCACCGACATCAGCTACACCATCTACACCAGCGGCACCACAGGACGGCCCAAGGGCGTGCAGCGCGACACGGGCGGCTACGCCGTGGCGCTGGCCGCCAGCATGAAGCACATCTTCATGGGCCAGCCGGGCGAGACCTATTTTTCCACCAGCGACATCGGCTGGGTCGTGGGCCACAGCTACATCGTGTACGGCCCGCTGATTGCGGGTATGGCGACGATCATGTACGAGGGCCTGCCGATCCGCCCGGACGCCGGCATCTGGTGGAGCCTGGTAGAAAAGTACAAGGTCACCGGCATGTTCAGCGCACCCACGGCCGTGCGCGTGCTCAAGAAGCAGGACCCGGCCTTCCTGAAGAAGTACGACCTGTCCAGCCTGAAGGCGCTGTACCTGGCCGGGGAGCCCCTGGACGAGCCCACGGCGCGCTGGATCAGCGACAGCCTGGGGGTGCCGATCATCGACAACTACTGGCAGACCGAAAGCGGCTGGCCCATCCTGACCATTGCCAACGGCATCGAGAAAAAGCCCAGCAAGTTCGGCAGCCCCGGCGTGCCCATGTACGGCTACAACGTGAAGCTGCTGCACGAGAGCACGGGCGAGGAGCTCACAGCCCCCAACCAGAAGGGCGTGGTGGTGATTGAAGGCCCGACGCCGCCGGGCTTCATGCAGACGGTGTGGCGCGACGACGCGCGCTTTGTCAACACCTACTGGAAGAGCATTCCGGGCAAGCTGGTGTATTCCACCTTCGACTGGGGCATCCGCGACGAAGACGGCTACTACTACATCCTGGGCCGCACCGACGACGTGATTAACGTGGCGGGCCACCGCCTGGGCACGCGCGAGATCGAGGAAAGCATCTCCAGCCATCCCAACGTGGCCGAGGTGGCCGTGGTGGGCGTGGCCGATGCGCTCAAGGGCCAGGTGGCGATGGCCTTTGTGGTGCCCCGGGATGCGTCCGCACTGTCGGACGACGCCGCAAAGCTCAAGCTCGAGGGGGCGATCATGAAAGTGGTGGACGAGCAGCTGGGCGCCGTCGCGCGGCCGGCGCGCGTGCGCTTCGTGACGGCGCTGCCCAAGACGCGCAGTGGCAAGCTGCTGCGCCGCGCGATCCAGGCTGTGTGCGAAGGCCGCGACGCGGGTGACCTCACGACCATTGAGGACCCCACGGCGCTGCAGCAGATCCGCGATCTGCTGGCGCCGTAAAGCGCGGCGTTCCCGAAGTTTTACGCAGCGTTTATGCCCGCCCCGCTTTAATCAGCGGGAAGGAAGCGTTGCTGATGGAAAGCCTGCTGGGGCCTGAGTGTATTTCGATGAACGTGGCTGCCACAGCCAAGGAGCAGGTGTTCAACGAGATCGCCAGGCTGGTCCATGGACGCTACAAGCTGCGCGAGTCAGAAGTTGTTACGCGGTTGTGGCGGCGCGAGCAGCGCAGCTCCACCGCGTTGGGCTGGGGCGTGGCGCTGCCCCATGCACACATCGTGGGCCTGGGCAGGCCGGTGGCGGCCTTTGTACGGCTGCAGCAGCCCGTGGCGTTTGGCGCCCCCGACGGGCAGCCGGTGCGCGACGTTCTTGCGCTGCTTGTGCCCAAACCGGCTACGGCCATCCACTTTGA
>CALRZF020000217.1:0-6703 GCA_943372585.1 Ramlibacter sp. 2FC
GGCCCAGCTTTGACGAAAACTCCGCGTCCAGCATGTGCTACACCAGCGGCACGACCGGCAACCCCAAGGCCGCGCTGTACAGCCACCGCTCCACCATCCTGCATGCCTATGCGGCGGCGCTGCCTGATGTCATGTGCCTGTCGGCGCGCGACTCCATCCTGCCGGTGGTGCCCATGTTCCACGTCAATGCCTGGGGCATTCCGTACTCCGCGGCGCTCACCGGCGCCAAGCTGGTGTTCCCCGGCCCGGCGCTGGACGGCAAGTCGGTGTACGAGCTGATCGAGGCCGAGAAGGTCAGCTACGCCGCCGGGGTGCCCACCGTGTGGCAGATGCTGCTGGGCCACATGAAGCCCAACAACCTGCGCTTCTCGACCCTCAAGCGAACCGTCATCGGCGGTTCGGCCTGCCCGCCGGCCATGATCACCGCCTTCAACGACGATTACGGCGTGGAAGTGCTGCATGCCTGGGGCATGACCGAGATGAGCCCGCTGGGCACGCTGTGCACGCTGAAGAACAAGCACCTCACGATGTCCGAGGCCGACAAGATGAAGATCCGCCTCAAGCAGGGCCGGGCCATCTTTGGCGTGGACATGAAGATCGTGGGCGACGACGGCAACGAACTGCCCTGGGACGGCAAGGCCTTTGGCGACCTGTACGTCAAGGGGCCGTGGATCGTGCGCGAATATTTCAAGGGCGAGGGCGGTGACCCGCTGAAAAACGGCTGGTTCCCCACCGGCGACGTGGCCACCATTGACCCTGACGGCTACATGCAGATCACCGACCGCAGCAAGGACGTGATCAAGTCCGGCGGTGAATGGATCAGCTCCATTGACATCGAGAACATCGCCGTGGCGCACCCGGCAGTGGCCATGGCCGCCTGCGTGGGCATGCCGCACCCCAAGTGGGATGAGCGGCCCATCGTGGCCGTGGTGAAGAAGCCGGGCGCTGAAGTGACGAAAGAAGAGCTGCTGGAGTTCTACAAGGGCAAGGCCGTGGCCAAGTGGCAGGTGCCCGACGACGTGGTGTTCGTGGATGCGATCCCGCTGGGTGCCACGGGCAAGATGCTCAAGACACGGCTGCGCGAAATGCTCAAGGACTACAAGTTGCCGGGGCTTTGAAGCTGCACTGCAGAACACCTGAACCGGCGCATCACTTTTTGCACCACTTTGGCCCCTGTCACATGCGCGATAGAAACGCCTGTGTTTAGGGGCATTCCCTGAGCGTTGCACTGCACAAAAACCATTACGCTGCGCTCTGTCAGTTAACCATGGAGACACAAATGAAATTTGCCGTCAAAGCCGTTGCCGCATCCGCCATTTTGCTGGTCGCAGGCGCCGCATTTGCCCAAAAGGGCGAGACCGTCAAGATGGTCCGCATCGACCCCCTGACCGGCCTGCTGGGCCCGGTGGGCGTCAGCCAGATGAAGGGCTACCAGTTCTTCGCCGAGAAGTTCAGCGGCGCGGGCAACCCCGCCGGCGTCAAGTTCGACATCACCTTCATCGACAACAAGCTCAGCCCTGCTGAAAGCCTGAACGCACTGAAGGCTGCCATCGACCAGGGCGCGCGCTACATCGTGCAGGGCAACGGCTCGTCCGTGGCGCTGGCACTGGTGGACGCCATCAACAAGCACAACGAACGCAACCCCGGCAAAGAGGTGCTGTACCTCAACGACTCCGCCGTGGACCCGGACCTGACCAACAGCAAGTGCAGCTACTGGCACTTCCGCTTTGACGCCGACACGTCCATGAAGATGGAAGCCATGTCCAGCTTCATGGCCGAACAGAAAGACATCAAGAACGTCTACATCCTGGGCCAGAACTATTCGCACGGCGTCCAGGTCGCCAAGTACACCAAGGAAACCCTGGCCCGCAAGCGCCCCGACATCAAGATCGTCGGTGAAGACCTGCACCCGCTGGCCCAGGTGCGCGACTTCGCGCCCTACATCGCCAAGATCAAGGCCGCCGGCGCCGACACGGTGGTTACCGGCAACTGGGGTTCCGACCTGTCGCTGCTGGTCAAGGCAGCCAACGAAGGCGGCTACAACGGCAAGTTCTTCACGTACTACGCAGGCGTGACCGGCACCCCCACGGCGCTGGGCACTGCAGCTGCCGGCCGTGTGTACCAGGTGG
The DNA here is from genome assembly GCA_943372585.1 of Ramlibacter sp. 2FC. Taxonomy (GTDB): domain Bacteria; phylum Pseudomonadota; class Gammaproteobacteria; order Burkholderiales; family Burkholderiaceae_C; genus RAM1. The sequence continues at coordinate 2,130 of CALRZF020000217.1, forward strand.
CCTACAACCACTACAACATGGGCGGCCAGATGGACAAGTGGATGAACGAGTTCAAGGCCAAGTACAACGACGACTTCTACACCGGCTCGACCATCCGCATCTATGAAGCGCTGGGCGCTGCGATGGCCAAGGCCAAGTCGACCGACCCCGTCAAGGTGGCCGCCGCCCTGGAAGGCCTGAAGGTCAAGACCTTCAACGGTGAAGTGGAAATCCGCAAGGCCGACCACCAACTGCAGCAGCCGCTGTACATGTCGGTCTGGCAAAAGGCCGACAAGAAGTACCCCTACAGCCCCGAGAACACGGGCATGACGCTGGTGCCCCTGAAGGAGTACCCGAACTACGTGTCCAGCACGCCCACCAGCTGCCAGATGAAGCGCCCCTGATTCCGGCCAGGTGACACAGGACAGGAGCCCGTACGGGTGCACCGTATCGGGCTCCTTTATTTTTTGATCGGTGAGGAAGGTCGCTCGACATGGAGTTTTTCATCATCTCGATGCTCAACGGGGTGAGCTATGGGCTGTTGCTGTTCATGCTCAGTTCAGGGCTCACGTTGATCTTCAGCATGATGGGTGTGCTGAATTTCGCGCATGCCAGTTTTTACATGGTCGGCGCCTACGTCGGCTACAGCATCTCCAGGTGGGTGGGCTTCTGGCCCGCGCTGGTGCTGGCGCCGCTGGTGGTCGGCGCCATGGGCGCGCTGTTTGAGCGCTGGTCCCTGCGCAAGGTCCACAAGTACGGCCACGTGCCCGAGCTGCTCATCACCTTCGGCCTGTCCTATGTGATCGTGGAGCTGGTTCAGCTCATCTGGGGCCGCATTGCGGTGGAGTTCCGCCCGCCCGAGGCGCTGCAGGGCCCGGCCTTTACGCTGATCAACCATTCGGTGGACGGGCTGCGGATCCTGTGGGGCGCAGCGCCTGCCGGCGCGTGTACGGCGGCCGATGCCGCTGTGCGCGTGGTGTGCTCGCCGTTCCCGGCCACGCGCGGCTTCATGATGCTGGTCGCGGTCATCATGCTGGTGTCGGTGTGGGTGCTGCTCACGCGCACGCGCATCGGCCTGGTGATCCAGGCCGCGCTGACCCACCCGGACGCAGTGGAGTCCCTGGGGCACAACGTGCCACGGGTGTTCATGCTGGTGTTTGGCGCGGGCACGGCGCTGGCGGGCCTCGCTGGCGTGATCGGCGGCAGCACCTTCCTGACCGAGCCGTCCATGGCGGCCACCGTGGGCTCGGTGATCTTTGTGGTGGTGGTGGTGGGCGGCATGGGCTCGCTGTCGGGCGCGTTCCTCGCGTCCATCCTGATCGGCACCATCCAGACCTTTGCCGTGGCGTTTGACTATTCCGTGGGCTCGGTGGCCGCGCAGCTGGGCATACAGCTCAGCGCTGCGGCCCAGGCCAACACACTGACCAAGCTCACTTTGTCGCAGGTGGCGCCGATCCTGCCGTACCTGTTCCTGGTGCTGATCCTGATCTTCCGCCCCCGGGGCCTGCTGGGCACGCGCGAGGGCTGACACCATGCAAAAGAACTACTACGAATTCAAACCGCTGAACATTGGCCGCTGGGTGGTCTGGAGCCTGTTTGCGCTGTTGCTGGCCCTGGCGCCGCTGGTCTTCACCAGCGGGCTGTCCATCACCATGCTGTCGCAGATGGGCATCGCCATCATTGCCTGCCTGTCCTACAACATCCTGCTGGGGCAGGGGGGCATGCTGAGCTTTGGCCACGCGGTGTACACCGGCCTGGGCTCGTTCCTGGCCATCCATGCCCTGAACATGGCCAGCGCCGGTTCGCTGCCGCTGCCGGTCTCGCTGGTCCCTGTCGTGGGCGGCCTGGCCGGCATGTTCTTTGCCGCGTTGCTAGGCTGGGTCACCACCCGCAAGTCGGGCACTACCTTCGCGATGATCACGCTGGGCATCGGCGAGTTGGTGTTTGCCATGTCGCTGATGATCCCGGAGTTTTTCGGCGGCGAGGGCGGCATCAACGCGAACCGCGTGGTGGGCAAGCCCTTCATGGGCATCAGCTTCGGCCCGCCGATCCAGGTGTACTACCTGATCGCGGTGTACACCTTCGTGGCGGTAGCGCTGATGTTTGCCTTCACGCGCACGCCGCTGGGCCGGATCCTGAACGCCGTGCGCGACAACCCCGAGCGCGTGGAGTTCGTGGGCTACAACACCCAGAAGGTGCGCTACCTGGCCTTCATCATTGCGGGTTTCTTTGCGGGCATCTCCGGCGGTCTGGCCGCGCTCAACTTTGAAATCGTCACGGCCGAAGTGGTGGGCGCGGCCCGCTCGGGCGGCTATTTGCTGTTCACCTTCCTGGGTGGGGCGACGTTCTTCTTCGGGCCGATCATCGGTGCCATCCTGATGGTGCTGGCGTTCATCCTGTTCAGCGAGTTCACCTCGGCCTGGCTGCTGTACCTGGGCCTGATCTTCCTGTTCATGGTGATGTACGCACCCGGCGGTATTGCCAGCCTGATCATGATGAACCTGCGCGTGGCGGCATTTGGCCGGCTGCGCGAGCTGTGGGTGAGCTACCTGGCACTGGCGGTCACGGCGCTGGTCGCGCTGACGGGCGCCGCCGCCATCATCGAGATGATCTACCACCTGCAGCTGAACTCGGCCCAGGGCAGCACGCTGAAATTCATGGGGACGGTGCTGGACACCAAGAGCGTCAACAGCTGGTTTGGTGCCGTCTTTGTGCTGGGCACGGGCATCGGCCTGTTTGAAATCGCCCGGCGCGAGTTCTCGCGCCAGTGGGGCGAGATTCAGGAATTCATCGAGAAGGAAATCAAGCGCCGGGAGGCATTGCAATGAGCACCTACGCACTTGAACTGAAAGACCTGCGCAAGAGCTTCGGCAAGACCGAGATCATCCGTGGCGCCAACCTGGCGGTGGAGCCGGGCCAGCGCGTGGCCATCATCGGCCCCAACGGCGCGGGCAAGTCCACGCTGTTCAACCTGATCAGCGGCCGCTTTGAACCCACCAGCGGCGACGTGCTGCTCAACGGCCAGCGCATCAACGGCAAGAAGCCGTTCGAGATCAACCGCCTGGGCCTGTCGCGCAGCTTCCAGATCACCAACATCTTTCCCAAGCTCAGCGTGTTCGAGAACCTGCGCTGCAGCGTGCTGTGGAGCCTGGGCTACAAGTACACGTTCCTGAAGTTCCTGGCCGACCTGGACGACGCCAACGAACGCGCCGAAGAGCTCATGGAGATGATCAAGCTGGACAAAAAGCGCGACGTGCTGGCCGTGAACCTGACCTATGCCGAACAGCGCGCGCTGGAGATCGGCATCACCATCGGCGGCGGCGCCGGCGTAATCCTGCTGGACGAGCCCACCGCCGGCATGAGCAAGAGCGAGACCAGCCGCTTCATCAACCTCATCAAGGAAGTCACCGTGGGCAAGACCCTGCTGACCGTGGAACACGACATGGGCGTGGTTTTCGGCCTGGCCGACAAGATCGCGGTCGTGGTGTATGGCGAGGTCATTGCCTTTGACGCGCCGGAGGCCGTGCGGGCCAACGCGCGCGTGCAGGAGGCGTACCTGGGCTCCCACGTCGCTGAAACCCAGGCAGGAGCGCACTGATGCTGACCGTGAGCAACCTCCACGCCTTCTACGGCAAAAGCCACGTGCTGCACGGTGTGCAGTTTGAAGTGGGAAAAAGCGAAATCGTCGCGCTGCTGGGCCGCAATGGCTCGGGCCGCTCCACCACGGCCAAAGCGGTCATGGGCATGGTGGACTGCCAGGGGTCGGTGCAGTGGCAGGGCCGCGAGATCATGGGCAAAAAGCCTTACGAGATCGCCCATCTCGGCATCGGCTACGTGCCTGAGAACCGCGACATCTTCCCCACGCTGACGGTGCACCAGAACCTGCTGCTGGGCCAAAAGGGCAGTGGCAAGGGCAGCCGCTGGGGCTTTGACGACATGTACGACATGTTCCCCCGGCTCAAGGAGCGCCAGCACACCGAGGCCGGCGTGCTGTCCGGCGGCGAGCAGCAGATGCTGACGCTGTGCCGCACGCTCATGGGCGACCCGGACCTCATCATCATCGACGAGCCCACCGAGGGCCTGGCGCCCAAGATCGTGGAGCTGGTGGGCGAATACCTGCAAAAGCTCAAGGCCCGCGGCATCTCGGTGCTGCTGATCGAGCAGAAGCTGACCATTGCCATGACGGTGTCTGACCGCGCCCTGGTCATGGGCCACGGCAGCATCGTGTTCCAGGGCACGCCCGAGAGCCTGCGCGCCGACGCCTACATCCGCAAGGAGTGGCTGGAGGTCTGATTCACGGCGCTGCAGCCGGTGCGGCGCCTTCGGCAGCCGGCTGCACCCCATGGTGCTGCCACACCGCGTCTTCGGTGGCTGCCAGCAGCGCGCGCAGTTCGCCCACGGCCGCCGCCGCTGGCTGGCGGCCGTCCAGCAACTCGGCGTACAGCCGCCGCGCAAGTTCATGCAGGGCCTGCGCCCCGCCTTCACCCGACAGGCCCACCAACGCATGCAAGGCCTGGGTGGCGCCTTCTGTATCGGCGGCCGCGCGGGCTTGCTCCAGCGTCTGCAGGTGGCGGCGCATGTCAGACAGCGCACCG
>CALRZF020000218.1:0-6701 GCA_943372585.1 Ramlibacter sp. 2FC
CAGCAGCGACAACGTGCCCACCGGCGGCAGCGCGGCGGACTTCGGCAAGCAGATCGCCGCCGAGTCAGACAACAACGCGCGCATCATCCGCACCGCCAACATCAAGGCGGAATAGTCAACGCGCGGCGGGGGCCTCAGTCCTTGCCCATGGCGTCTTTCCAGACGCCGTCAAACACCTCGCAAAACGCCCGCTGCACGGCCGACATGGGCCGGTAGCGGTTGCGCAGGATGCTGACCGCCAGGCGCTCGCGGCTCTGGAAGGGCCGCACGGCCAGGCCGTGAAAGCTCTGGCCTGCAGTGACCGTGCGATCCACCACCGCCACGCCGGCGCCGGCCTGCGCATACCAGCAGGCCGAGGTGGACGATCGCACGGACAGGTCCAGGTTCAGCCGCGCGGCCTCGCGACCGTAGGCGCGCATCAGCGCCTGGCCGTAGGGCGTGTTCGGGTCCGACGTGATGATGCGTTCACCGCGCAGGTCGGCGGGCCGCACGGCGTCCAGTTGCGCGAGCCGGTGACCCTCGGGCATGACACAGGCGAACGCGCAGCGCCAGGCCTGCACCGGCTCCAGGTTGGGGTGTTCGTTGGGTTGCAGCGCCACGCCCAGGTCGACGCTGCTGTCCAGCAGCGCGTCCACCATGATGGGGGCGATGAGGATTTCCATGCGGCTCTTCAACCGCGGGAACCGTTCGCACAGCAGGGCGACCGTGCGTGGCACCAGAAACGACGCCAGGCTGGCCGACACCGCCAGGCGCAGCGTGCCGGTTTGCGGCTCGGCCAGGCTGCGCGACACATCGCGCACGCGCTCCACGCCGCGCCACAGCGCGTCAATTTCCTGGTGCAGCTGCTGCCCTTCAGGGGTGGGCAGCAGCCGGCCCTTCACGCGCTCGAACAGCGCAAAGCCGGCCTGCTTTTGCGCCTGCGCCAGCACCTTGCTGATAGCGGGCTGCGACACGTGCAGCAACTCGGCCGCGCCGCCCACGCCGCCGGTGAGCATGACGGCGCGGAAGACTTCCATCTGTCTGAGATTCATGCCTGATTCTGACACGCATAACCTGGGGTTATGGCTGGGCCAAATCTTTTCATTTGCCAGCGTACGCAACCCGCCGCACCATGAACGGCAGGAGACAAGCCATGACACAAACACACAATTCAGCACGGCGCGCTTTGCTGGGTGGCATCGCCGCCAGCCTGTGCGCACCAGCCCTGGTGCGCGCGCAGGCCCCGTTCCCCACGCGACCCGTTCGCATCGTTTTGCCGCAACCGCCCGGCGGCGCTGCCGACCGGCTGGGCCGCATGCTGGCTGACCGGCTGGAGGCCCGCTGGAAGCAGCCCGTGGTGCTGGACAACAAGCCCGGCGGCGGCGTGGTGGTGGGCACACTCGCGACAGTGCGTGCCCCGGCGGACGGCTACACCATCGGCCTGCTGGGCAGCTCGCTGAGCATCAACGCCGTGCAGCGCACCGACCTGCCGTACCAGATCAAGGACCTGCAGCCGCTGGCCCGCGTGGGCTACTACACCATGGCGCTGGTGGCACCGGCCAGCTTTGCGGCCAACGATGTCAAGGGTTTGATTGCCTTGGCCAAGGCGCAGCCCGCCAACCATTTCTCGTTCGGCTCCAACGGCATCGGCACGTCGGCCCAGCTGGGCGGTGATCTGCTGAACCACATGGCCGGCATCCAGCTGCAGCACGTGCCCTACAACGGCGCGGCCAAGATGTACACCGACATGATCGGCGGGCTGGTGCCGCTGGGCTTTTCGGTGGTGAGCTCGGCTGAATCGTTCATCAAGTCAGGCCAGATGAAGGTGCTGGGCGTGACCAGCGCCCAGCGCAGCCCGCTGTACCCGCAATGGCCGACCATTGCCGAGACGCTGCCGGGCTATGAATCTGTCAACTGGGCCGGCTTTTGCGCACCGGCGGGACTACCACGTGACCTGGTGCAAAAGCTGTCGGACGACATCACGGCGGTGCTGCGCACACCCGATATGGCCAAGTCGCTGGCCGACATGGGCATTGAGGTCGCGCCGCTGGGCGCCGACGAATTCCAGGCCTTCATCCAGAGCGAGGTGCGGCGGTTTGCGGCTGTGACCAAGCCGCTGGCACCCGCAAAGAACTGACATGGCTGAAACCACCTACCAACTGAGCCGCAGCATCGTGGCCGAGGCGCCTTACGACCTGGTCGTGTCCGGTGGCGGCCCGGCCGGTACCGCGGCCGCCATCTGCGCCGCGCGCCGCGGTCTGAAAGTGCTGCTGGCCGAAGCCACGGGCTGCCTGGGCGGCATGGGCACCAGCGGCCTGGTGTCGTCGTTCGGCCCCGTGTCGGATGGCGAGCGCATGCTGGTGGGCGGCTTCATGAAGGAGCTGCTGCAGACCATGTGGGACCGCGAGGCATTCGCGCCGCAGGTCACGCAGGACTTTTTGCACCGCCAGCTCAACCGCTGGGTGCCGTTCAAGCCCGAGCACCTCAAGCGCATCCTGGACGAACTGGTGGTGCAGGCCGGCGTGGACCTGCGCTTTTTCACCCGCGTGGTGGAGGCCGACTTGGGGCCGGACCGCATCAACGGCGTGGTGCTGAGCAATGTGGAGGGCCTGCGCTATGTGCCCGCCAGAACCTTCATTGACGCCACGGGCGACGCCGCGCTGGCGGCGCTGGCCGGCGTGCCGTGCAAGGTGGTGCTGCGCGATACCGACACGGTGTCACCCAGCACACTGTGCTCGCTGCTGGCCGGCATGGACTGGCACGACCCGGCCTACGGCAGCGACTGGCGCGGCATTGACGAGGTCAAGGGCAAGGTCAAGACGCAATGGGTGCCGCAGGCGATCGATGATGGCTTCTTCACGCAGGACGACCGGTTCTTTCCCGGCATGAACCGCATTGGCGAAAGCGGCGCCACGCTGAATGCCGGCCATGTGTTCAACCTGAACCCGCTGTCCATTCGCAGCCTGTCGGACGGCATGGTGTTCGGCCGCAAGCTGGCGCTGGAATACGCGGAGTTTTATCGCAAGTACGTGCCGGGCTGCGCCGACCTGGAGCTGCTGACCACCGCGCCTGTGATGGGTGTGCGCGATTCGCGCCGCATCGTGGGTGAGTTTGAACTGGGCATTGACGACTTTCGCGCCAAGCGCCAGTTCCCGGACCAGATCGCTGTGTACAACCGGCCGACCGACGTGCACCCCACCGACACCAGCAAGGCCGAGTTCGACCGCTTCATGAAAGACTTTCACGGCAAGGACAACCTGGGTCGCGGCGACTGCGTGGGCATTCCGTACAGCATCCTGGTGCCGCGCGGTTCGCACAACCTGTGGGTGGCGGGGCGCTGCCATTCCAGCGACACCAAGGTGCATGGTTCCATCCGCGCGCAGTCGGCGGCGTACATGATGGGCCAGGCCGTGGGCACGGCGGCGGCGCAATCGATCCGCACCGGCCAGCCGGCCTGCGACCTGGACACGGCGGTGCTGGTGCAGCAGCTGCGTGCCGACGGTGCCTATTTGCCGCAAGAGGGGCTGTCGTCGCGCATGACGCGCGCCTAGCCGCTCAGCCCAGCAACCAGGCCAGCTCCTCGTCGCTGAAGCCCGCACGCTTGCGGGCTTTTTCGTTAAAGGGCGGGTGCAGGCGCGGTGCCTGGTAGCGTTCGACCAGCACGCCGTAGTGCGCCACCGGGTCTAGCCCATCGCGCGTACAGAGCCAGCGGTACCAGTGGTTGCCAATCGCCACATGGCCGATCTCGTCGCGCAGGATGATGTCCAGGATGTCCACCGCGCGCAGGGCGTCTGGCGTGTTCACTTGGCGCAGCTTGTCCTGGATCTGCGGCGTGGCGTCCAGGCCGCGTGCCTCCAGCGTGCGGGGCACCAGCGCCATGCGGGCCACGATGTCGCTGCCGGTTTTCTCGCACATCTGCCACAGGTTGTCGTGGGCGGGAAAGTCGCCGTAGCGGTACCCAATAGCCTGGAGGTGTTCGTGCAGCAGCGTGAAGTGGTAAGCCTCTTCCGCGGCCACGCGCAGCCAGTCGAGGTAAAACTCGCGCGGCATGCCGTCGAAGCGCCAGGCGGCGTCCAGCGCCAGGTTGATGGCGTTGAATTCAATGTGCGCAATGGCGTGCAGCAGCGCGGCCAGGCCCTCGGGCTTGAAGGGCGAACGCCGGGGGACTTTGGCCGGGTGGACCAGTTCCGGGCGGGCAGGGCGGCCGGGCAGCTGCAGCGGCTCTGCAGGCGCTTGATCCGCTATCAAAAGCGTAGCGCCTTGCTCAAACAGCGCGCGGGCAGCCACCACCTTGGCGGCAGGGTCGGGCAGGCACAAAGCCGCAAGCGCCCATTGGCGAAGTTCCATCCCTGCAATTCTAGATGTTGGTATTATTTGACACCTTTCGCCCCGGGAGCACCGGGTGAAAAGCGCGCCCTGTTGATCCACCCAGCCCTTTGAAAGTCGATTGATGTTCGGACGAAACCGGTTGGCGATAGGCGTTGGCGCGGGCCTCACGATCGGCTTTCTCGCGCTGCTCGTGATCGTTGGCACCACCATCTGGCTGGTGGAACGTGGCAACAGCCTGTTTGCGCAATCGGCGTTGCAGCGCACGATCCGCATCGCCGCGGTGGAGTTGCGCGATCATCTGCGCACGGCGGAGTCGAGCCAGCGCGGATTTCTTCTGACCGGCAACCAGATCTATCTGGCCCCTTACGACACGGCGAAGACCCGGACGCGCCAGGAGCTGGCAGATCTGGGCCGGATGTTGGCGCCGGATGCCCCCAACCGGGCAATGCTGCCCAGGTTGGCGCAAGCGGTGGACGAAAAGATCGCCGAGATGGACAACAGCATTGCGCTGAAACGCGCCGGACGTGATGCCGAGGCGATGGCACTGATCCAGAGAAACCGCGGCAAGACGCTGATGGATGAAATCAATGTCTTTCTCTATGGCGCGATATTGCTCGCCGACGAGGCCAGTGCACTCAGCAGCGCGGAACAGCAGCGCAACGCCTCATTGCTGCGCTGGATATCGGCGGGCGCCGCCGTCATCATCATCCTGGTGGTGTTTGTGGTGGTTTTTACGATCTACCGCAACGCGCAGGATCTGAAACTGGCGCGTGACGAAGTGCAGGCGATCAACCTGACGCTGGAAGAACGGGTGAAGACCCGCACCGCCGATCTGGCCATGGCGCGCGAACGCGCCGAGGTGCTGCTGACCGAGGTCAATCACCGCGTGGCCAACAGTCTGCAGCTGGTGGCGGTGCTGGTGCAAATGCAGATGCGCTCCGTGACCGATACGGCGGCAAAGGACGCATTGCGCGAAACGCAGTCGCGCATCAATGCGATCTCGCTGATCCACAAGAGCCTGTACACATCCGGCGATGTGACCAACGTGGCGCTGGACGACTATCTGGGCGCCATGCTGGGCAATCTGGAAACGGCCATGAAGAAGGACGGCCATACTGCCATCCTGAAATGCTATCTGGAGCCGGTCTCGCTGCGTACTGACGCCAGCGTCAGCCTGGGCGTGGCGGTCCAGGAACTGGTCACCAATGCCTTCAAATATGCCTATCCGGCCGACAAACCCGGCGAGGTGCGGGTGCGACTGAAGCGGCTGGGCGACGGCAAAGCCGAACTGACGGTCGAGGATGACGGCGTGGGGATGGCGACGGATGCCTCGCCTGCGGGCACGGGGCTGGGCAGCAAAATCATCCGTACGATGGCGTCGGCACTGAAGACGCATGTTGAATACATCAACCGCGCGCCGGGCACGGCAGCGCGCCTGGTGCTGACGACGGCGAATGCTTGATGGATCTGCAATGAAATCTCGACTGCCTTGCGTTGCTTTACTTGTGTGTCTCAGCGCCGCTTCGTTTGCCGCCGGCGCGCAGGGGCTGACCACGCCGGTCAAGCTGGCTCCCTACGATTCCGCACGGGCGTCCTGCAGAGCGCCCGCGGGTTTGCAGAGGAAACTGGTGTTCGTGCAGGATAACAAGCGGGAGTTCATGCAAGGCGCAGGCCGCGGGCTGGAAGCCGCCGCGCGGGCGCGGGGCCTGGGCTACAGCGTTGCTTTTGCCGACAATGATCCTGCACTGATGATCAAACAGGTGGGCGCAATTGCAACCGATAAAACGGGCGCCATTGTGGTGGCGCCAATCGACCCGCCGTCGCTGGCGCCTGCCTTGAAGAAGGTCCTCGGCGCGGGCGCCTATGTGGGTGCCATCGTGCCGCCCCCGGCGACGACCGTGCTGAACGCGCCGCAATACCTGACCGGCAAGGTCCTGGCGGACGCTGCGGCACATCACATCCGCACGCGCCTCGGTGGAAAGGCCAAGGTGGTATTGCTCACGCATGACAGCCTGCAATTTCTGGCGCCGCGTTTCACCGCCATGCGCGACACTTTGCGAACGCTGCCGGGTGTGACGGTGGTGGCCGACATTTCGCCGGCCACGGTCGACAAGGAGGGCGGCTATCGCACCATGAAGACGATCCTGCTCGCGCAGCCGAGTATCGATGTGGTGCTCGGCGCGGACACGGTGGTGCTGGGAGCGCTGGCGGCATTGCGCGAAGCGGGCAAGGCGCGCGAGGACCAGTTTCTGGGCGGTATCGACGGCGAGCAGGAAGCGGTCGCTGAAATAAAGAAAAGTGCCAGCCCCTACAAGGCAAGCATCAGCCTTGCGTCACCCATCTTTGGCTATGCGATGGGCCAGCAGGCCGCTGACTGGCTGGAAGGAAAATCC
>CALRZF020000219.1:0-6624 GCA_943372585.1 Ramlibacter sp. 2FC
GTGCGTGCAGGCGGTGCAGGCCAGCGGGCTGCAGCCGGTGAACCAGCTGTTCCACACGTTTCCCGCCACGCCGCGCGGGCCCGGGAGCGTCACGGCCACGGTGCTGCTGGCCGAATCGCACCTGTGCGTGCACACCTGGCCCGAGGAGCGGGCCGTGACGCTGGATGTGTATGTATGCAACTTTGGCGGCGACCATTCGGCCAAGGCGCGGGCGCTGATGGACGCGCTGGTGGACCGCTTTGCGCCCGAATGGACCGAGCAACGGTCGCTGGACCGGGGGGATGCAGCGTGATGGGCCGCATGACGGCGCAGGCCATGATTTTGGCCGCGGGGCGCGGCGAACGCATGCGGCCCTTGACCGACAGGGCGCCCAAGCCCCTGCTGGAAGTGCGGGGCAAGCCGCTGATGCAATGGCCCATGGAGGCGCTGGCTGCGGGGGGCTTTACCCGCCAGATAGTCAATACCGCCTGGCTGGGCGAGCAGATTGAGCAGCGCTACGGCGACCGGCTGGTGTATTCCCACGAGGGCCGCGACTTTGGCGGTGCGCTGGAAACAGCCGGCGGCATTGTGCGGGCGCTGCCGCAGCTGGGCGATGTGTTCTGGGTGCTGGCGGGCGATGTGTACGTGCCGGGCTTTGCCTTTACCCAGGCGGCGGTGGACCACTTTGCCGACAGCGGCAAGCTGGGCCACATCTGGCTGGTGCCCAACCCGCCGCACAACCTGAAGGGCGACTTTGGGCTGTCGCCTGAAGGCCAGGCGCTGAACCAGGCCGAGGTGAAATACACCTTCTCCACCATCGGCCTGTACCGGCGCGCGCTGTTTGCTCCGCCGCATTGCAGCATCCCCGCCGGCAACCCGGCCGGCACCAAAGCCCCACTGGCCCCGCTGCTGCGCGCTGCGATGGACAATGGGCAGATCACCGCCGAGCTGCACACCGGCCCCTGGACCGACGTGGGCACGCCCGAGCGGCTGGCCCAACTGAACACCGCACAAGTGAACACGCCATGAACACCACCCTGTACGCCCAGCGCCGCGCGCGCGTGGCCGCCGACATCGGCCGCGACGGCATTGCCATCATCCCCACCGCGGCGGAACACCCGCGCAACCGAGATAGCGACTTTCTGTACAGGCACGACAGCTACTTTTATTACCTGACCGGCTTTACCGAACCCAACGCCTGGCTGGTGATCACCGGTGACGGCGCCAGCACACTGTTTTGCCAGCCCAAGGACCTGGAGCGCGAGATCTGGGACGGCTACCGCCTGGGCCCCGACGCCGCACCCGCCGCGCTGGGCGTGGACGCCGCCCATGCCATGGGCGAGCTGGACGCGCAGCTGCCCAAACTGATGGAGAACCGCGACGCCGTGTGGTACCCGTTTGCCATCCACCCGGGGCTGGAGGCGCGTGTGGGCGGCTGGCTGAACCAGGTGCGCGCACGGGTGCGCTATGGCGCGCTGTGCCCCGAACAGCAGCGCGACCTGTGCGGCGTGCTGGACGAAATGCGCCTGATCAAGGACGCGCATGAACAGGACGTGATGCGCCGCGCAGCGGCCATCAGCGCGCGCGCCCACATCCGCGCCATGCAGCTAAGCGCCCGCATGCTGCGCGAAGGCAAGGACGTGCGCGAATACCACCTGGACGCCGAGCTGCTGCATGAGTTCCGCCTGGGCGGGTCGCAGTACCCGGCGTATGGCTCCATCGTGGCGGCGGGCGCCAACGCCTGTGTGTTGCACTACCGCGCGGATGCCGCACCCGTGCGCACCGGCGAGCTGGTGCTGATTGACGCGGGCTGCGAGCTGGACGGCTATGCCAGCGACATCACGCGCACCTTCCCCGCCAACGGCCAATTCACGGGGCCGCAGCGCGTGCTGTACGACCTGGTGCTGGCGTCGCAAGATGCCGCCGTGGCAGCGACAAAACCCGGCAACCGCTTTAACGACCCACACGACGCCACGGTGCGCGTGCTGGCGCAGGGCATGCTGGACGTGGGCCTGCTGGACAGGAACAAGGTGGGCACAGTGGACGACGTGATCGACAGCCGCGCGTACTTCAAGTTTTACATGCACCGCACCGGCCACTGGCTGGGCATGGACGTGCACGACTGCGGCAGCTATGTGGAGCCCAGCCAGGTGGGCGAGGTGAGCGAGCGGCGCGACCCGCTGAGCAACGAAGTCATCAAGAACCGCCCCAGCCGCGTGCTGCAACCCGGCATGGTGCTGACGATTGAGCCCGGCATCTATGTGCGCCCCGGTGAGGGCGTGCCGGAGCAGTTTCACAACATCGGCATCCGGATTGAAGACGATGCGATCGTCACGCCGTCGGGGTGCGAGCTGATTTCGCGGGGGGTGCCGGTGAAGGCGGATGAGATTGAAGCGCTGATGCGCGCTTGATGATGAACGGGCTACAGCGCCACGGCCCCGACAACGGCGTGCTGACGCTGAGCCTGGACCGCCCGCAGCGGCTGAATGCGCTGACCCTGGCGCTGGCCGTCGCGCTGCTGCAGGCCGTGCAGCAGGCGCAGACGGACGACGCAGTGCGCACCATTCTGATCACAGCCCAAGGCCGCGCTTTCTGCGCCGGCAAAGACCGCGACGATCCAGGTACGAGCGAATTTGTGGCCGTACTGCAGCAGCTGGCCGCTGCGCTGATGAACAGCCCCAAGCCCGTGGTGGCCGCCGTGCAGGGCTGGGCCGTGGGTGCGGGGCTGGAGCTGCTGCTGAACTGCGACATCGTGCTGGCCGCGCACAGCGCGCGTTTCATGCTGCCCGAGGTGCACGCCGGCCTGTTCGGCACCGGCGGCGTGCTGGCCCTGCTGCCTCGCAAGATAGGCCTGGCCAAAGCCAAGGGGGCTCTGATGTTGGGGCGCGAGTTCAGCGCGCAGCAGGCCGACGCTTGGGGGCTGGTGTGGGCCGTGGTGGCTGACGAGGCGCTGGCGAATGAAGCGGTAGCGGTGGCGCGGCAGCTCGCGGGCAGTGATGCGAAGCTGCTGGGGGAGATCAAGGGGTTGCTGCACCGGGAAGTGGTGCCGGACCTCGGCGATGTGCTGGCGCGAGAGGCGGCGGTGCACGGGCGGTTGGCGCATCGAGCCACCCCCTAGTTCTCAGCAAACCCCAGCACTTTTTCCACCCAGCGCGGGCGCAGCACCGCATGCAGCTGCATCTGGCCTGCGGCAATGGTGGCGATCAGGCGGGGGCCGCCCTGGCTGGCTTCGCTGGCGTCCATCAGCAGCGCGAGGTCTGCCATGTGCACGGCGCGGCGCAGGTTGTCCAGGCTGCGGGGGTAGCGCTCCAGCACCTTGTGCGACGGCACGCCGTGGCCGCCTTCGCGCTGGCGCTGGCTCACGCGCTGCAGAAGGCGGCGCGGCTCGTCCACACACAGGGCGTACAGCACCACCTCGTAGCCCAGCGCGCGGGCCTGCGCAATGAGCGCCAGGCGTGAAGGGTGGGACAGGGCCGTTTCGGTCACGAACGGCCGGCCGGCGCGCAGCAGCGCCTGGCGCTGCGCGTCGGCCCATTCACGCGCGGCCAGCGCGCGCGCCTCGAATGTGGGCAGGTGTTGCAGGTGTTCCTGTTCGTAGGCCTGCGCGTTGACGAACGGCAGGGCCGGATACCGTGGCGCCAGCAGGCAACGGTAAAGCGTGGACTTGCCGGCGCCATTGGGCCCGGCGATCAGGTGCATAACCGGCATGCGCCGTCAGGCTGCTTTGGGGTCCTTGCCGCGCTTGGCCCGGTTGGTGGCCACGGCCTGCTGGGTGCGGTCGGCCAGCGCGCCGGACTTGGCCAGCGCCACCACATGGGCTTGCAGGTCGTCCAGGTCGGGCGACAGGCCACTGGCCGGTGGCGACAGGGTGTAGGGGGCGCGTTCCTGGCGGGCGATCAGCGCCTGGCTGTCGCTGGTGGTCAGGCCGGCATGTTCCAGCGCCCGGCCCAGCGTGGCCCAGTATTCAACCTGGCTGGCCACGGAGCGGCGCATGGTCTGCGACGCTTCGCGCGCGTGTTTGACCAGCTCTGCCGGCAGCTTGACGGATACGAATGCGGGGTTCTCGGCCACGGCGTCCTCCTTTTTGGCGCATTATGCGCCAGAACGCGCCATGAATGCCCAGCCAATAGAAAGGTTCGCGGATGATGGCGCCGCGCGGGCAGTTGTCTATGTCGGCGAAGCCGGCGACACAGGCTCGCCCGCCTGCTCAATCGCATCCGCCGCTTCCTCGTTCAGCGCGCGGCCCTCACGCTGCGGCTGCGTCAGCGGCGTGGGCTGCCAGCGGTTGCCGTGCATCAGGTTGATGCCGCTGACCGGTGTGCCCGCCATCTGCAGCTGCAGCCGCTCGGCATCGCGGCGGCGGATGTCTTCGGCCACTTCGGCAATGTCCACCTCTTCCACGCCAAACACACGCAGCGCCTCGGCGCCAAAGGCCAAGGCTGATTCAAACGTCTCGCGCAACTGGAAGTCCACGCCGTGGCGGATCAGCTCGATGGCGTGCTGGCGATCAAACGCGCGCGCCAGCACCGGCGTCAGCGGGCATTCGTGCTTGAGCAGTTCAACAATGCGGCTGGTGACTTCCTTTTTGTCCACGCACACCAGGATGGCCTTGGCACGGCTCGCACCGCTGGCGTGCAGCACGTCCAGCCGCGTGCCGTCGCCATAAAACACCTTGAAGCCAAACTGCGCGGCCGCGCGGATCATGTCGGTGTCGTTTTCGATGATCACCACGTCAATGCCGCGCGCCAGCAACGACTGGCTGGCGATCTGGCCGAAGCGGCCGAAGCCGATCACCAGCACGCTGCCCGAATGCGCGTCGCCGTCCATCACGTCCTCTACCCCGTCCATGCTGGGCGGGGGCGGGGCGGGCATGACCCAGCGCAACGCCAGCACGGCCAGCGGGGTGAGCGCCATGGACAGGATGATGGCCGCCGTGAGCAGCGCGTTGACGTTGCCGTCCACAATGCCCGCCGTGGTTGCCGCTGAATACAGCACAAAGGCAAACTCGCCGCCTTGTGCCATCAGCGCAGCGCGTTGCAGGGCGTCGCCATGGCTGGCTTTGGTGGCGCGCGCCACGGTGTAGATCCCCCCGGCCTTGAGCGCCATGTAGGCCAGAACCGCGCCCAGCAACAGTTTCCAGTCAGCCAGCACCAGCTTGATGTCCAGCGACATGCCCACGCTCATGAAGAACAGGCCCAGCAGGATGCCGCGGAACGGCTCGATGTCGGCCTCCAGCTGGTGGCGGAAAGTGGACTCGGACAGCATCACGCCCGCTGCAAACGCGCCCATGGCCATGGACAGCCCGCCCCACTGCATGGCCAGCGCCGCGCCCAGCACCACCAGCAGCGCCGCGGCCGTCATCACCTCGCGCGCATTGGCATGCGCCAGCACACGAAACAGCGGGTTCAGCAGCCAGCGGCTCACCCCAATCAACCCCACCACGGCCGCCACGGCCACGCCCACCGTCACCCAGCGCGACACCTCGGCCTCGGCCGGCGCAGGCGACATGAACGCCACGATGGCCAACAACGGCACGATGGCCAGGTCTTCCAGCAGCAGGATGGACACGATGCGCTGGCCGCGCGGCGTGGAGGTGTCGCCGCTTTCGTCCAGCAGCTGCATGACGATGGCGGTGGACGACAGCACAAAGCCCGCCGCCGCAATGAAGGCCACCTTGCCCGACAGGCCCCCCAGCATGCCCAGCCCGCTCAGCAGTGCCGTGCATACCGCCACCTGCATGAGCCCCAGCCCGAAGATCTGGCGGCGCATGGACCACAGCCTGGTGGGCTGCATCTCCAGCCCGATGACAAACAGGAACATCACCACGCCCAGCTCGGCGATATGCAGGATGGTTTGCGCCTCGCTGAAAAAGCCCATGCCGAACGGCCCGATGGCCAGCCCTGCGGCCAGGTAGCCCAGCACCGAGCCCAGGCCCAGCCGCTTGAACAGCGGCACCGCAATGACGCCCGCGGCCAGCAGGACGACGACCTTGACGAGTTCGGTGCCTGCTTCTGCGGCCATGGGGTGCTTCCGGTTTTCGAGGGGTTGCGGGGTTGACCGCAAAGTCTAACTGCCACCCGGCCCCCGAACCGCCTGACCTAGAGCCAGCGCGCCAGCAGCCACAGCCCCAATGCCAGCAACCCCCAATACAGGCAGCGCCTGAACGTGTCCTGGCTCAGCTCGTCGCGCAGCATCTGGCCCAGCCCCATGCCGGCAAGGGCCGGTGCCAGCACCAGCAGCGACTGCGTGGCCGCCTGTGCATTCAAATGCCCCGCGGCCGTCAGGTTGCCGGCCAGCGCCAGCGTGGACACGGTGAAGGACAGACCCAGCGCTTGCGACAGTTCATCTTTGGTCAGCCGCAGCGCTTGCAGCCAGGGCACAGCCGGCAGCACAAACACGCCGGTGGCCGCCGTGAGCGCACCGGTCAGCCCGCCCACCAGCGCCGACGCCCAGCCCTCACCACGCGGCGGCGGTGCGGCCAGGCGCAGGCCCGCCAGCCCCGCCGCCGCATACACCACCAGGCACAGGCCCAGCAGCAAGGTGGCGTGAAAGGCAGCGCTGGGCGCCATCCAGCCACGGCCCAGGTACACACCGGCCACCGCGCCCAGCAGCATGGGCCACAGCCGCCGGCACAGCGCCGCCAGC
>CALRZF020000220.1:0-6614 GCA_943372585.1 Ramlibacter sp. 2FC
AGCAAGGCCAGCGCGTCGGGGCGGCGCGCCATGACGGCCACGTTGGACAGGTCGCCCTTGTCGCCGCTGCGCGCATAGGCGATGGCAGACAGCGGTGCGCGCACGGTAGGGCCGGGGGGCGAAGCCTGTTCGGGGTCAATGGGGGCGACCGGCGCCGCGGCCATCTCCACAGAGGCCGCCCACGGCACCGCCACCGGCGCGCCGTCGCCCACATCCACCCGCACAAGGATGCGCGCCTTGTCCAGCAGAAACGAGTACAGGCGCACCACGGGCTGCACCTTGGGCCGACCGCCATGCGCACCAGCGACACCTTGCACCGTACCCGTTGCGGCAGGGAACACTTCACCGGCAAAGATTTCCAGCGCGCGCGCCTGCGGATGGCGCGTCGCGACCTTCAGCACCACCTCGCGCGGCGCGTTCACGCGCGCATGGGGGCCATAGGCGTCCTCGGCGCCCAGCACCTCGACGGACGTTTCGGTGAATTCACCCAACCCGTCACGGGCCAGCACGCGCGCGCTGCGTGCCAGCACCGCGGCGGCCAGCGCACGCGCCCGGGTCGCCGCATCCTGCCCCCGCACCAGCAGCGCGGCGATGCAGCGGTGGCCGTCCACCCAGGTGGCGCTGACCTTGCACAGCGGCCCGGGCGCGCGCCCGCGCGCGCCGTCCACCGTGACGCGGTCGGCGCCGGCCTGCGTCACGCGCACCTGCGACCAGTCGCAGCACACGTCGGGCATGCGGTAGGCGCGCGGGTCGCCGGTCTCGTAGCTGATCTGCTCGCTGACGGTCGCCACCGTGACCGCGCCACCGGTCCCCTCGGGCTTGGTGACGGTGAAGCCGCCGTCCGCCGCGCATTCGGCTATTGGAAAGCCGATGTCCGCCCAGCCGTCACGCAGTGTGTACGCATCGGTCGAAAAGCCGCCCGTGCACTGCGGCCCGCATTCGATGACGTGGCCGGCCAGCGTGCCGGCCGAAAGCAGGTCGTGGTCGCCCGGCTGCCAGTTGAATTCATGGATCAGCGGGCCCAGCACCAGCGCGCTGTCCACGCAGCGCCCTGTCACCACGATGTCTGCACCGGCGGCCAGGGCCCGCGCGATCGGGAATGCGCCCAGGTATGCATTGGCGGACACCAGCGCGGCGGGCAGTGGTTCGCCGGTGGCCATTTCACGCACGCCGTCGTTGCGCAGCGCCTCTGCCAGCGGCATCAGGTCGTCGCCCGATACCGCGCCCACAGTCAGGGCCACACCCTGCACAGCCAGTTCTTTTTCGATGGCGGCCTTGCAGGCCAGCACGTTCACGCCACCGGCATTGACCACCACCTTGATGCGCTGGCGGGCCAGCTCGCCCGCAAACGGGCGGATGACCTGCGAGATGAAGTCCGGCACATAGCCCGCCTGCGGATTCTTTGTGCGCATGCGGGCGAGGATGGACAGGGTGACCTCGGCCAGGTAGTCCATCATCAGGTAGTCGATCGCGCCGCGTTCGATGAGCTGGCGCGCGCCCTCGGGTGTGTCACCCCAGAAGCCACCGCCGCAACCGATGCGAACGGTCCGCTTGTTCCCGCTCATGCCGCCACCCGGTGGTCGGTGCGCTGCGCATCCAGGCGCGCCACCGCGGCGCGCATTTCTTCCTCCAGCCGCGCGGTGATGTCCGCGAACGGCTCGATCCGGTCAGCGAAGGTCACAGCCTGCCCCAGCGAAATCAGCCCATGCGTGGCGTCGCCCGACGCATAGGCCGCGCGGCCCAGCTTGCCGGTGATGTGCGGCATCAGGTCTGCGAGGCCCGCGCCGTCACGCTCCATCTGCGCGACCGTGCGCGTCGTCTCGTTGGCCAGTGCGCGCGACGTGTTGTTCAGGCTTTGCATGACCAGTGCTGTGCCGGTCTCGTCTGCAGCCACCAGCCGCTCCTTGTACGCACGGTGCGACCAGGCCTCTTCGGCCACCAGGAAGCGCGTACCCATGGCCACGCCGTCCACGCCCATGGCCAGCGCGGCCACGATCTGCTCGCCCGTGCCGAAACCGCCGCCGATGACGGTGGGGATGGTGATGGCGCGCGCCAGCAGCGTGGCCTGCACCAGCGTGCCCACCAGGTCGGCCGCAGGGTGGCCGCCGGCTTCGGCGCCCACCAGGCACACCGCGTCCACGCCCAGCTTCTGGGCCGACAGCGCGTGGCGCAGCGTGGGCACCTTGTGCATGTGCTTCACACCGGCCTGGCGCAAAAGCGGCTGGTGCAGCTGCGGGTTGCGCCCCGCCGTTTCAACAAAGGGCACGCGCTCGTCGGCGATGACCTCCACCAGTTCCTCCATGCGCTCATGCGGCTGCGGCACGGGCAGCATGGACAGGTTCACGCCAAAGCGGTCGCTGCCGCACAAGTCACGGCAGCGGCGGATCTCGTCTCGCACTTCCTGCGGCGACGCAAACGAGCGTGCGGTGATGAAGCCCATGGTGCCGGCTTTCACTGCTGCGCTGACGTACGCAGCGTCGGATATCCACTGCAGCCCCGCCGCCAGGATGGGCAGGCGGATGCCGAACAGTTCGGTGATGCGAGTGTGAAAAATGCCGGGCTCAGCCACGTTGGCCTCCACCAGGCAGCGCGTTGAGCGGGTCCTGCGCCAGCACCAGGTTCCAGATTTCCTGGCCGGTGGGCTGTTCGCGCTCTTCCAGAATATGGGCGATCAGGCCTGCGCTGCGCCCGATCAGGCCCAGGCCGCGCGCCATCAGCGGGTCCAACCCCATGGCGGCAAAGATCGCGCCCACACCGCCCGCGGCATTCAGCGGCAGGTTGCGGCCGAACTCCTCTTTCAGCACGGCGGCGATGGCTTCCATCAGGCGCCAGTGGCGGCCGTAGTAACCGTTGTCGCGCGAAATCGCAGCCAGCGTGGGGATGCGCGGGTCGCCATTCACATGGATGGGGTGGCCCACACCGCCAATGGCTTTGCGCGCGCCGCGGTGCTCCAGCACGACCTCGCGCGCACGGGCACGCACGGCATCGTCGCTGGCGTCATCGGCCAGCGGCTCGGCTTCGCGCAGCAGCAGCTCGGCCACGTTCTGGGCCGAGCCCAGGAACACGCTGCCTGCGCCCAGCAGCCCGGCGGCTACCGCGCCCTGCAGCGCCTCGGGTGCGCCCAGGTAGGTCAGCCGCGCCGAGATGGCGCTGGGCGTCAGGCCGTGGTCGGTGGCCATGACCAGCACCAGGTTGGCCATGTTCTTCTCGCGCGCTTCAGGCATGCGGCCAAAGGTGGTCCACCAGATCATGTCGACAAAGTCGAACTTGCCCAGGATGTCGGTGGCGATGTTGCGCCCGCGCACGGTGATGGTGTCCACCGTGCTGTTGCCGATGGCGGTTTTGATGGTCATGTGTTGTCTCCTGTCTTCGCGGGCGGGGTGGCGGGGATCGCCAGCGCATCCAGCGCCAGCACGCCTTCACCCCCTGCGTCCGTTTTTTCGCCGACCCACAGCGGGTTGATTTCGAGTTCAGTGATGGCGCCGTGGTGCGCCGCCACCAGGTCAGATACCGCCACCAGCGCACGCGCCAGCGCTTCGGTGTCGCGCGCAGGCTTGCCGCGCACGCCCAGCAGGATGGCGTGGCTGCGCAGCTCGCGCAGCATGTCGCGCGCGTCCTGCAGCGTGATGGGCAGCAGGCGGCGGCTCACGTCCTTGAGCACTTCCACATGGATGCCGCCCAGGCCCACGCTGAGCACAGGGCCGAAGCTGTCGTCGGTGTGCACGCCCACCAGCGTCTCCACGCCACCGGGCGGCGCCATGCGCTCGACCAGCAGGCCGTCGATGTGCGCGGCCGGCAACGCGGCGCGCACGCTGGCGTGGATGCGGTCCCAGGCCTGCGCCAGTTCATCGGCGTTGCGCAGGCCCACGGCCACGCCGCCCGCGTCGGACTTGTGCAGCACATCGGGGCTGACCACTTTGGCCACCACCGGCCAGCCGATGGCTTGCGCGGCGGCCTGCGCCTCGTCCAGCGTGCGCGCCAGGCGCTGCGCCAGCACCGGGATGCCGTGCGCCGCCAGCCAGGCCTTGGCCAGGGGCTCGGTGGACACATCGGGCAGCGCCCTTGCCTGCGGCTGCGCCAGCAGCAGCGGCTCGGGCGGGAACGCCTGGTCGGCGCGAAAGCGCCAGTTGCCGTACTGAACCCAGCGCGCGATGGCCTTCACCGCCTTGCCCACGCTGCGCAGCGGCATCATGCCGCCGTCCACCAAGGTGTCGTAGCCCGCGCCCAGGCGGTCACTCATCCACACTGCGACGATGGGCGTAGTGGTTTCGCGCTGCACACGCACGATGCTTTCGGCCACACCTTTTGTGACGGGGCCGTATTCGAGCGGGATGGGGTACAGCACGATGTCCACCGCCGGGTCCGCCGCGGCGGCGCGCAGCACGCCCGCCAATGCATCGACGTTGCCCAGGATTTCACCCGTGGTGTCCACCGGGTTGGCAATGGACGCAAACGCCGGCACCAGCTTCGCCATCGCCTCGCGGGTCTCGGGCGAAAACTCCGCCAGCTCCAGCCCCGCCGAGCCGATCATGTCGGCGGATAGCGCCGCCGTGCCGCCCGACGAGCACACCACCGCCACACGCGCGCCCGGCCCCGGCCGTGCGCGCGCCAGCAGCGCGGCGGTGTCGATCAGCTCGTCAATGTCGTCCACCTCGACCACGCCCATCTGGCGCATCACGGCGCTGTTGACCTCGGCCGACCCGGCGATGGACGCGGTGTGCGATTGCGCGGCGCGCCGGCCGTATTCAGAGCGGCCGATCTTCAGCGCCACCACGGGCTTGCGGTGCTGCGCGGCGTGCCGCACAGCCCCCAGGAATTTCGCGCCGTCGCGTATGCCTTCCAGCAGTGTGGCGATCACCTGGATGTCCGGCGCGCCCGCCATGTAGCGGATGAAGTCGCTGACTTCCAGGTCCACCTCGTTGCCGGCCGATGACCACAAGCCCACGCCGATGCCGCGCTGCATGGCCTGCAGCAGGCAGCGGCCCAGGCCGCCGCCCTGCGTGGCAATGCCGATGGGTCCGGCCAGCAGGTCCAGCTTGAACGCCGGCGAAAAGGTCAGGCCCAGGCGCCGGTTCACGTTGGTCAGGCCCGGGCAGTTGGGCCCGTAGATGCGCATGCCGCTTTGCGCAACCAGCGCACGCATCTGCGCCTCCAGCGCCTTGCCCTCGTCGCCGGTTTCGCCAAAACCGGAGGTGAACACGATGGCAAAGCGCACGCCGCGCGCCGCGCATTCGGTCAGCGCCGGCAGCACCTCGGGCGCGGGCACGGCCAGCACGGCCAGGTCGGGCGTGGCAGGCAGCGCGGCGACCGACGGCCAGCAGGCGCGGCCGTTGATGTCGGCGCGGCGCGGGTTGACCAGGTAGAGCTCGCCCTTGAAGTCCGAATGCTCGGCCAGGTTCTGCAACGAATAGCCGCCCAGGCTGCCCGCGCGGTCGGACGCGCCGATGAGCGCGATGGACCGCGGCTCGAACAGCAGCGACAGGTCCTGCGGCGCGTTCATGAGGGCAACGCCCCGGACGGCGTGTGGGGGCGCCGCAGCACCAGCTGCGTGACCAGGCATTCCACCACCGCCTCGCCGCGCTGGTTGACGGCCGTGCGCTTGAAGGTGACCACACCGCGCTCGGGCTTGGATGTCTCGCGCTGCTCCACCACCTCGATGTCCACCGCGATGGTGTCGCCGATGAAGGTGGGCGCCGGGAATTTGCAGCGTACTTCCAGCAGGCCCAGCAGGGACTGTTCGAGCAGGCTGTAGACGGCGGTGCGCGTGGCCAGGCCCGCCATGTACGACACCACCAGCATCCCGTGCACCAGGCGCTGGCCGAACACCGGCAGCTTGGCCGCGTATTCGGCGTCCACATGGGCGCGGTTCAGGTCGCCGGTGGAGGTGGCGAACTGCACCACGTCGGCTTCGGTGATGGTGCGCGACGCGGTGCGCCAGCGCGTGCCGGGCTTCAGGTCGTCCCACCAGTAGCGCAGGTGAGCCAGTTCGGACGGCGGGGGAGGCTGCAGTTCAGTGTTCATGTTGGTCTCTTCGTTGCTTGTCTCTTCGGGGTCAGGACGAATAGCGCCCGCCCGTGACATACAGCGTGGTGCCGCTCACATAGCGCGCCACGTCGGACGCCAGGTACAGCGCCGCGTTGGCGATGTCCTGCGGCTCACCCAGGAAGCCCACCGGGTTTTTCGCCACGGCCGCGTCGCGCAGCGTTTCAAACTTGGGCAGCCCGCGCATCCCCTCGGTCAGGATGAAGCCGGGCGCGATGGCGTTGACGGTGATGCCGAACTTGCCCTGCTCCAGCGCCAGCGCGCGCGTGAAGCCGACGATGCCGGCCTTGGCCGTCGCATAGCTGGTCTGCCCCGGGTTGCCGAACAGCGAGCGCGACGAGATGTTGATCACGCGGCCCCAGCGGCGCTCCATCATGCCGGGCAAGAGCGCCTGCGCGCAGTTGAAGCTGCCCTTGAGGATCACGTCCAGGGTCATGTCCCACAGCGACGGGTCCATCTTGGTGAGGTACACGTCCTTGGTCCATGCCGCGTTGTTGACCAGGATGTCCACGCCGCCATAGGCCTGCTGCGCGAGCTGCGCCATGTTGCGAACGCTGTTCGCGTCAGTCACG
>CALRZF020000221.1:0-6599 GCA_943372585.1 Ramlibacter sp. 2FC
CCGTGCGGCGTGTGCCAGGCCTGCGTGGACATCGACAGCGGCCGCTTTGTGGACTACACCGAGCTGGACGCGGCGTCCAACCGCGGCGTGGACGAGGTGCAGAGCCTGCTGGAGCAGGCGGTCTACAAGCCGGTGCAGGGCCGCTTCAAGGTCTTCATGATCGACGAAGTACACATGCTGACCAACACCGCGTTCAACGCGATGCTGAAAACGCTGGAAGAGCCGCCTGAGTACCTGAAATTTGTGCTGGCCACGACCGACCCGCAAAAGGTGCCCGTGACCGTACTGTCGCGCTGCCTGCAGTTCAACCTGCGCCCCATGGCGCCCGAGACGGTGCTGGAGCACCTGGTGAACGTGCTCAAGGCTGAAAACGTGCCGGCCGACACAGCGGCGCTGCGCCTGCTGTCGCGCGCCGCCCGCGGCTCCATGCGCGACGCCCTGAGCCTGACCGACCAGGCCATTGCCTTTGGCAGCGGCAAGCTGGAAGAAGCCACGGTGCGCCTGATGCTGGGCAGCGCCGACCGCGGCCATGTGTTCCGCCTGATTGACGCGCTGGCGCGGGGTGACGGCAAGACGGTGGTGGAAACGTCTGAAGAACTTCGCGTCAACGGCCTGAGCGCTGCATCCACCCTGGAAGAAATGAGCGCCGTGCTGCAGCGCATGGCCGTGCTGCAGGCGGTGCCCTCCGCCGCAGACGACAGCGAATCTGCCGAGATCGCCCGCCTGGCCGACGTGATGCCGGCCGACGAGACCCAACTGCTGTACAGCCTGTGCCTGCATGGCCGGGGCGAGCTGGGCCTGGCGCCCGACGAATACGCCGCGCTGACCATGGTGCTGCTGCGGCTGCTGGCCTTCAAGCCCGGTGCCTTGTCTGGCACGGCTGAAAAAAAAACTCTGAGTGAGCCCGCTGCGGCGCGAGCCGCCGCTGCGGATGCGCCGGTGCGAGCCGCAGCCCCTGCACCGGTTGCTGCGCCTGCAGCCGCACCCACCCGCCCCCCTGCAGCCCCGCTCCAAGTCCCCGCACCCCCCCGCCTGGCCGTGCCCGCGGTGGGCACACCGCCGGGCCAAGTGTTGCCGGTGGTGGAACCTGCTGTTTCGCGCCCGCCCATGCAGCGCACCGCCGCCGGCCCCGGCCAACCCGGCAGCCCCGTGGTGGGTGTGCCGGTGCGGGTGCAGCCCGAGCCGCGTGAAGAGTCCACCCCCCGCGCCGCCGCGCCGCTGGTGCCCACGGAAGAGGGCGACTTCTGGTACGCCACCGTGCGCGGCCTGGTGCGGTCCGAGAGCATCACCGCGCTGGTGCGCGAGCTGGCGCTGCAGTCGCAGCTGGTGGCGCGCGACACCGGCCACTGGATCCTGCGCGTGGAGCGTGAATCCTTGAACCAGCCCGTGAGCCGCGAACGCCTGCAAAACGCGCTGGCCACGGCGGGCCATGAGGTGAAGCTGGCCGTGGAAATCGGCCAGGTCACCGACAGCCCCGCGCGGCGCAACGCGGCGGCGGCGGCCGAGCGCCAGCGCGCGGCCGAGGAAATCATCCTCAACGACCCCTTCGTTCAGACGATGATGCGGGACTTTGGCGCGAAAATCGTGCCTGGCAGCATCAAACCCGTGGCCCCAGCGGCCACCCCACCCAACAACCCAACTCCATAGGACACACCATGTTCAACAAAGGACAGCTCGCCGGCCTCATGAAGCAGGCCCAGGCGATGCAGGACAACCTCAAGAAGGCCCAGGACGAACTCGCCTTCGTTGAAGTCTCGGGCGAATCGGGCTCCGGCCTGGTCAAGGTCGTGATGACCTGCAAGCACGAGGTCAAGCGCATCACCATCGACCCGTCCCTGCTGACGGACGACAAGGACATGCTGGAAGACCTGGTGGCCGCCGCCTTTAATGCCGCCGTGCGCAAGGCCGAAGAGACCAGCCAGGAAAAGATGGGCAAGCTGACTGCTGGCATGCCGGGCCTGCCCGGTGGCATGAAGCTTCCCTTCTGATCACGCTTCAAACCTGATACGTGGCTGATTCCAACTCGCTGGAGGCGCTGGTGCAGGCGCTGCGCCGCCTGCCGGGCGTGGGTGTCAAGTCGGCCTCGCGCATGGCGTTTCATTTGCTGCAGCACGACCGTGAAGGCGCGCAGATGCTGTCGCAGGCGCTGCGCCATGCCGCCACCACGGTGCGCCACTGCAACCAGTGCCACACCTTCACCGAAGGCGATATCTGCCCCACCTGCCTGGACCCGCAGCGCGACGGCTCCAAGCTGTGCGTGGTGGAAACCCCGGCGGACCAGTCGGCCGTGGAGCGCACCAGCGCCTACCGCGGCCTGTACTTTGTGCTGATGGGCAAGCTCAGCCCGCTGGACGGCATAGGCCCGCGCGACATCGGCCTGCAAAAGCTGTTTGACCGTGCCACCGGCGGCACGGTGCAAGAGGTGATCCTGGCGACAAATTTCACGGCCGAGGGCGAAGCCACCGCCCATGTGATTGGCGAGGCGCTCAAGGCGCGCGGCCTGCAGGTCACGCGGCTGGCGCGGGGCGTGCCCGCGGGCAGCGAGCTGGAATATGTGGACCTGGGCACCATCGCCCATGCGCTGGTGGACCGGCGCTGAACAGAAGACAACCGAGGACGACAACAACATGGGTTACGCCAAATTCACCATCGCTTACTGGTGCCTGCTGATCGCGGCCCTGCTGCCCATTGCCTGCGCCTGGCTGGCCAAGTCGGGCACGTTCACCAAGCCGCGCAAAGAGGGCGGATTTGACAACCACAACCCGCGCGGCTGGATGGCCCAGCAAAAAGACTGGCGCGCCCGCGCCAACGCCGCGCAGGCCAACAGCTTTGAGGCGCTGCCGTTCTTCATGGGCGCGGTCATCGTGGCCCACCAGCTGGGCGCGGCCCAGGCGCGGCTGGACATCCTGGCGTTTGTTTGGATCGTGCTGCGCGTGATTTATGTGGTGATGTACGTGGCCGACCTGCCGGCCATGCGGTCCGTGGTGTGGACGCTGGCACTGATCGTGAACATCGGTATTCTGTTTGTGGGCTACCGGTAGTTCTGAGTAATACTCCCTGCCTACAAAAAGGAGGGGCGCTGAATGGCGACATTCACGGTATTTTTCTGCGGCACCGGGTCCAACAGCTTTGACTTTGCCAACCCCGACTACCCCGGCGGCGAGCTGATATCCACCCTGGCGCGCCATTGCGGCGGCATGGAGTTTGTGGACTGGATCATTGCCGACGGCCCGGGCAGCGGCAACTGGCAGGAAGACGAAAAATTCGTCACCCCCGGCAACTATTCCAACACCACCGGCGTCGCCTTTGGCCGCGGGTGGGAAGAAAACGTGGCCCACGCGCTGGCCATGATCCGCGGTGAAGCCACCTGGAGCCGCACCAAGCTGACCGAGCTGAACTACCGCGTGCTCAAAGAGGCCGGCATCCCAATAGCCGACGAAAAGATCACCTACAACTTTCTGGGCCGCGAGAAAGAGCGCATCCGCCCGGACCGCAAGGTCACGCAGCAGGCGCTGCAGATGCAGAAGATCAAGATGTTCCGCCGCACCCGGCCGGTCACGCAGGTCAATGTCATCGGCTGGAGCCGCGGCGCCGTCACCACCCACATGTTTGCCAACGCCATGGCCGCCGACCCGCAACTGCGCGACCTGCCGTTGAACGTGATCGCGGTGGACCCTGTGCCGGGCACGGGCAATTTCCAGAAACACCGCACCCACATTCCGGCCAACGTGCGCAATTACGTGGCGTTTTTTGCGCGTGACGAACGCTCGCTGGGCTTTGCGGCCACGCTGCCCACGCTGGCCAACGCCGGGGCCACACAGGCCGTGTACTACCCCATGCCGGGGCGCCATGCCACGCTGGTGGGCAACCCGGGCAATTACATCGGTGGCAACGGCACCAACACCTTTTTTGGCCCCGGCACCGTGGTGCGCATGCTGGCCGAGGAATACCTGGCCGGCTGGGGCACGGCGCTGGGCAAACGCCTGGCGTATTCAGACACCGAGATGCTGCGCTGCTACGACGGCATGATCGCCCAGCACACGCAGTACCAGGCCCTGCGCAGCACCGTGTACACCACGCAGACGGGGCAGGGCGACGACCGCGACGTGAGCGTGGGGCAAGACTGGACGAGCACCAAGTTCGCCAACGTGCAGCAGCTCAAGCCCGATGGCCTGTTTGTCAACTGGCACCACCGCGCGCTGTTTCGCCAGCTGTGTGGCGCGGCGTGGCGCTACGTCAGCGGCCAGACGGTCATGCCGCCCAGCGGCACGCTGCACACCACGCTGGCGCCGCACACCTGGCAGGTGCTGCTGACGTACCGGCGCACAGGGCGCAAGAGCGGGCCGGTGTAACTGCTTTTTTACATTACGTACAAACCCGCACGGGATGTTCCCGATGCGGGTTTTTTTGTGCGCGCATAACCTCGAACAAAGCAAAAAAAGAGAGGTTTCCAACATGAAAACAAACCCATTCAGCAGCCCCGTCAGCCGACGAACGTTCACCTCGCTGGGCGCTCTGGCTGCCGCCGCCGTTGCCGTGCCGTCGCTGCGCGCGCAGGGCAAGATCGAAAAATCCAAGGTCTCTATCGCCGTAGGCGGCAAGGCCGCGTTTTACTACCTGCCGCTCACGCTGGCCGAGCAGCTGGGTTACTTCAAGTCTGAAGGCCTGGACGTGGAGATTTCCGACTTTGCCGGCGGCTCGCGTGCGCTGCAGGCCGTGGTGGGTGGCTCTGCCGATGTGGTCAGCGGTGCGTATGAGCACACCATCAACCTGCAAAGCAAGGCCCAGATGTTCCAGGCATTCGTGCTGCAAGGCCGTGCGCCGCAGATCGCCATGGGCATTTCTGCCAAGGCCATGCCCAACTACAAGACCGTGGCCGACCTGCGCGGTAAAAAGATCGGCGTGTCGGCCCCGGGCTCGTCGACCAACATGGTGGCCAACCTGGTGCTGTCGCGCGCCGGCCTGAAGGCCAGCGACGTGAGCTTTGTGGGTGTGGGCACCGCGGCCGGTGCACTGGCCGCGCTGCGCTCGGGCCAGATCGACGCCATGAGCAACACCGACCCGGTCATGACCATGCTGGAGCAAAAAGGCGAGGTCAAGATCATCAGCGACACACGCACGCTCAAGGGCACGACCGAGGTGTTTGGCGGCCCCATGCCGGCAGGCTGCCTGTATGCGCCGCTCGAATTCGTGCAAAAGAACCCCAACACCTGCCAGGCCATGGCCAATGCCATCGTGCACGGGCTCAAATGGCTGCAGACCGCCGGGCCCAGCGACATCATCAAGACCGTGCCCGAGGGCTACCTGCTGGGCGACCGCGCGCTGTACCTGGCGTCGTTCAACAAGGTGCGCGAAGCCATCGCGCTGGACGGCGTGCTGCCTGAAGAGGGCGCCAAGACGGCCCTGCGCGCACTGACCAGCTTTGACCCTGCCATCAAGGCCGACAAGATCGAGCTCGGCAAGACCTACACGAATGAGTTTGCGCGCCGCGCCAAGGAAAAGTACAAGGCATAAGATTCGCGGATGTCTGAATTCGCGCTTGAGCTGATCGACATCTCGGTCACTTTCCGGTCCAGGGAAGACGCCGCGCAGCGCTATACCGCTGTGGCCGACACCACGCTGCGCATCCGCGCGGGTGAATTTGTGTCGGTGGTCGGCCCCACGGGCTGCGGCAAGTCCACGCTGCTGAACATTGCCGCCGGCTTGCTGGACGCGTCGTCGGGCCAGGTGCGGGTGTTTGGCCAGCCCTTGCAGGGCATCACCCGCCGCGCCGGCTACATGTTCCAGACCGAGGCGCTCATGCCCTGGCGCAGCGCCATTGACAACGTCATGGTCGGCCTGCAGTACCGCGGCGTGCCCGATGCCGATGCGCGCGCGCAGGCCCAGGCCTGGCTGGAGCGTGTGGGCCTGGGCGGGTTTGGCGACCGCTATCCGCACCAGCTGTCAGGCGGCATGCGCAAGCGCACCGCGCTGGCCCAGGTGCTGGCGCTGGACCCGGACATCATCCTCATGGACGAGCCGTTCTCGGCGCTCGATATCCAGACGCGCCAGCTGATGGAAAACGAGGTGCTGGACCTGTGGGCCGCCAAGAAAAAAGCGGTGCTGTTCATCACCCACGACCTGGACGAAGCCATTGCCATGAGCGACCGCGTGGTGGTGCTGTCGGCCGGTCCGGCCACGCGGCCCATCGGCGAGTTCGCCATCGACCTGCCGCGCCCGCGCGACGTGGCCGAGGTGCGCGTGCACCCGCGCTTTGTCGAGCTGCACAGCCAGATCTGGGCCGTGTTGCGCGACGAGGTGCTCAAGGGCTACGCGCAACAGCTCAAAAAGGCGGCCTGAGCATGTGGCGCGCGATCAAGCCGTCGGAGAAGAACCTGCGCGTGTGGCAGGTGGGTGTGCTGGTGGCCATGCTGCTGCTGTGGCATGGCTTGTCGCGCAATGCGCAGTACGCGTTCTTTTTGGGCGAACCCATCAAGGTGGCCGGCCGCGTGTGGTCGTGGTTCATGCCGTTCGGCTTTGGCGAAAGCGCGCTGTTCCCCGACGGCCTGCCGGGCCGCGCCGACATCTACGTGCACCTGGGCATCACGCTGCTGGAGACG
>CALRZF020000222.1:0-6577 GCA_943372585.1 Ramlibacter sp. 2FC
TCAACCAGCGCACACAACGCGGCGCTTTCAGCCTCCATCGGCGCACCAGCGCGGCCACGGTACCAGGGCAGCCCGGCGCTGATGCGCTGGCCGCCCACCAGAAACGGCACCGGCTCGCGCGCGTCCACCGGTGCGTTGCGCATGAGGTCCACACCGTTGGGGTTGGCGCGCGTGTGGCGCAACATGCCGCCGGGGTTGACCACCGGCATGAACACCAGGCGCACCTGCTCCAGCAGTGCATGCAGAGATGCGTCCCACCGCAACCGTGTGACCAGTGCATGCAGGTAGGCGATGACCACCTGCGAGCCGATACGCTCCAGCCCGTGTACGCCGCCAAAAAAACCCACGCCCGGCACGTCGCGCGACGGGTTGCCCAGGGCCACGGTATACAGCGGAGGGTGCCCGGCAAGCGGCTGGGATGTCACGTGCAAATGCGCGCCGCCCAGCGCGATGACGCGCTGCAGTTCGTCGAGCTCAGGCAGGTGATGGAGATGCTGCACGGCTGCGCAGCTTACTGCAGCGCAGCGCGTTTGGCTGACATCGTTTTGTCATACGGCTGCGCTAGGGTGTGGGCATGAAACACCTGAGCCTGCTGTCCCTGCAAATCGCCGCGCTGTCGCTTGAGCTGGCACGCGGCCTGGGCGAGCTGGTGGCGCTGCAGGCCTGGCGCCTGCGCGACCGGCTGGCACGTCGCCACCGCTATTGAATCAACCCGCCTTGACGGCGTCCACCAGCCGCTGCGCGCAGGCCAGTGCCTGCTGTTCGTTGCGCGCTTCGACCATCACGCGCAGCAACGGCTCGGTGCCGCTGGCGCGAATGAGCACACGGCCCGTGTCACCCAGTTCGGCTTCCACCGCCTTCGTTTCTGTGGCCAGCAAGGTGTTGGCCTTCCAGTCCTGGCCGGGGCGCAGGCGCACGTTGATGAGCGTTTGCGGAAACAATGTCACATCGGCCAGCAGCTGCGACAGGCTCTTGCCGCTGCGCACGCAGGCCTGCAGCACCTGCAGTGCGCTGATCAGGCCGTCGCCGGTGGTGTGCTTGTCCAGCGCCAACAGGTGGCCTGAGCCCTCACCACCCAGCAGCCATTTGTTCTTTTCAAGTTCTTCGAGCACGTAACGGTCACCCACCTTGGCACGCACGAACTTCACGCCGCGGGCCTTCAGTGCAACCTCTACCGCCATGTTGGTCATCAGCGTGCCCACGGCGCCGGGCACGGCTTCATCGCGTCCCAGCCGCTCGGCGACCATGAGGTACAGCACCTCGTCGCCGTTGTACAGACGGCCGGCTGCGTCCACCATCTGCAGGCGGTCGGCGTCGCCGTCCAGCGCAATGCCGTAGTCGGCATGGTTGGCCCTCACGGCGCGCACCAAGGCCTCAGGATGGGTTGCACCGACTTCATGGTTGATGTTCAGCCCGTCCGGCGCGCAGCCGATGGACAGCACCTCGGCGCCCAACTCATGGAACACCTTGGGCGCAATGTGGTACGCCGCGCCATGCGCACCGTCCACCACAATCTTCAGGCCCTTGAGCGTCAGGTCGTTGGCAAAAGTGCTCTTGCAGAACTCGATGTAGCGCCCTGCCGCGTCGTCCAGCCGCCGGGCTTTGCCCAGTGTGGCGGAGTCGGCCCACACGGGCGGTTCGCCCAGGGCGTCTTCAACTTCCTGCTCCCAGGCGTCAGACAGCTTGGTGCCTTGCGCGCTGAAGAACTTGATGCCGTTGTCGGGAAAGGCATTGTGGCTGGCGCTGATCACCACGCCAAGGCTCGCACGCTGCGCGCGTGTGAGGTAGGCCACGCCCGGCGTGGGCAGCGGCCCAAGCAGCACCACATCGACCCCGGCGGAATTGAAGCCCGATTCCAGCGCGGACTCCAGCATGTAGCCCGAAATGCGGGTGTCTTTACCGATCAGGACCGTGGGGCGATCTTCGGTCCGCTTGAGCACACGGCCCACGGCATGGGCCAGGCGCAAGACAAAGTCGGGCGTGATGGGGGCCTGCCCCACCGTGCCGCGGATGCCATCGGTGCCGAAATACTTTCTGCTCATGCTGTTGTCCCCTGTACATCTTCTGCTACTGAAATTGTAGCGGCCAGCACCTTGAGCGCGGCCACGGTTTCGCGCACATCATGCACGCGCACAATGCGGGCGCCGCGCTCCACGGCCAGCACCGCAGCTGTGACACTGGCCGCCAGCCGGTCGTTCACCGGTTGCCCCGTGACGTTGCCCAGCGACGATTTGCGCGACCAGCCTGCCAGCAATGGGTAGCCCTGCACCAGCAGTTCGGCCTGGCGGGCCAGCAGCGCAAAATTCTGCTGCACCGTCTTGCCAAAGCCGATGCCCGGGTCCCATGCAATGCGGGCAGCGTCTACGCCCCGGGCCTGCAGCGCGGCTGTATGTTCCTGCAAAAAGGCGAGCACCTGGGGCACGGCGTCGCCCGCCATGGGCGAACGCTGCATGGTCTGCGGCTCGCCATGCATGTGCATCAGGCACACACCGCAACTGCCATGGGCGGCCACAACTTCGCGCGCGCCGTCCTGGCGAAGCGCCCAGATGTCGTTGATGATGTCCGCCCCAAGGTCCAGCGCCTGACGCATGACCTCGGGCTTGTAGGTGTCCACCGAAACAGGCACGCCCAGCATCACTGCTTCGCGCAGCACAGGCAGAACCCGGGACAGTTCCTCATCCAGCGGCACAGGGGCAGTGCCGGGGCGGCTGGATTCACCGCCGATGTCCAGGATATCGGCCCCCTGCGAAACCAGCGTTTCGCAGTGCGCCACTGCGGCGCGGGTGCCGGCGTAGACGCCGCCATCGGAGAAGGAGTCGGGTGTGACGTTGACGATGCCCATCACTTGCGGGCGCGACAGATCGATGCGAAAGCGTGATGTTTGCCAGGTCATGGGCCGGATTGTGCTGCAGGCGGGTCGTGAAAAAGGGACCGCGAAGGTCCCTTTTGTGTGTTGTCTACCTGCTGTTTCAGGCTGCAGTTGGTGCCGGATCGGCCGCCACCGGCGAACCACCCGAACCACCGCCGCTGCCCGAGGGCGGCGTGCGCGGCGTGAAGTCCTTGGGCGGGCGCGGTTCCTTGCCGGCCATGATGTCGTCCAGCTGTTCGCTGTCGATGGTTTCCCATTCGAGCAGCGCCTTGGCCATGGCGTGCATCTTGTCCTTGTTGTCCTCGATCAGGCGGCGCGCCAGGTTGTACTGCTCGTCGATGATGCGGCGCACTTCGGCGTCCACCTTCTGCATGGTGGACTCGCTCATGTTGGTGGTCTTGGTGACCGAGCGGCCCAGAAACACTTCGCCCTCGTTTTCGGCATAGACCATGGGGCCCAGCGCATCGGTCATGCCATAGCGCATGACCATGTCGCGGGCAATGGTCGTGGCGCGCTCAAAGTCGTTGCTGGCGCCGGTGGTCATCTGGTTCATGAAGACTTCTTCGGCGATACGGCCGCCAAACAGCATGCTGATCTGGTTCAGCATGTAGTCTTTGTCGTAGCTGTAGCGGTCCTGCGCGGGCAGGCTCATGGTCACACCCAGGGCACGGCCGCGCGGGATGATGGTGACCTTGTGCACGGGATCGCACTTAGGCAGCATCTTGCCGATCAGGGCGTGCCCGGACTCGTGGTAGGCCGTGTTGCGGCGCTCTTCCTCGGGCATGACCATGCTCTTGCGCTCGGGGCCCATGAAGATCTTGTCCTTGGCCTTTTCGAAGTCCTGCATCTCCACCACGCGCGCGTTGCGGCGTGCGGCCATGAGCGCGGCTTCGTTGCACAGGTTGGCCAGGTCGGCGCCGGACATGCCGGGCGTGCCCCGGGCAATCACGGACGGGTTCACGTCCTGGCCCAGCGGCACCTTGCGCATGTGGACGTTCAGGATCTGCTCACGGCCGCGAATGTCGGGCAACGTCACATAAACCTGGCGGTCAAAACGGCCCGGGCGCAGCAAGGCAGCGTCCAGGATGTCGGGGCGGTTGGTGGCAGCCACCACGATCACACCCAGATTGGTTTCAAAGCCGTCCATCTCAACCAGCATCTGGTTCAGGGTCTGTTCGCGCTCGTCGTTGCCGCCGCCCAGGCCTGCGCCACGCTGGCGGCCCACGGCGTCGATTTCGTCAATGAAGATGATGCAGGGCGCGTTCTTCTTGGCGTTCTCGAACATGTCGCGCACGCGGGCTGCGCCCACGCCGACGAACATCTCCACGAAATCAGAACCCGAGATGCTGAAGAACGGCACCTTGGCTTCACCTGCAATGCCTTTGGCCAGCAGCGTCTTGCCGGTGCCGGGGGGGCCGACCAGCAGCAGGCCGCGCGGGATGCGCCCGCCCAGCTTCTGGAATTTGGCCGGGTCTTTGAGGAAGTCCACGACCTCCTTGACTTCTTCCTTGGCTTCGTCGCAGCCGGCCACGTCCGCGAACGTCACCTGGTTGTTGTTTTCGTCGAGCATACGCGCCTTGCTCTTGCCGAAGCTGAAGGCACCGCCCTTGCCGCCGCCCTGCATCTGGCGCATGAAGTAGATCCACACGCCGATCAACAGCAGCATGGGGCCCCAGCTGACCAGCAAGGTCATGAGCAGGGAGCCTTCTTCGCGCGGCTTGACATCGAACTTGACGTTGTAGGAAATCAGGTCGCCGACCAGGCCCCGGTCCAGGTAGGTGGCGGTGGTGCGCACGCGCCGGTCGTCGGTGGTGGTGGCAACGATCTCGGTGCCGCCCTGGCCTTCCTGGATGGTCGCGGTCTTGATGCGGTTGCTGCGGACTTCCTGCAGGAACTCCGAGTAGCCAAGATAGTTGGCACCGGCTGCGCCGCGCGTATCAAACTGCTTGAAGACGGTGAACAGCACCAGGGCGATCACCAGCCACACAGCAATTTTGGAAAACCATTGATTGTTCAACTGAGGCTCCGGAAGGAAGACTAGGACTACTTGCGCCTCTTTTTAGGTCTTTCAAGCAGCGCAATGATGTATTTTCGCTACGGAATCCATAGGGCAAACAAGGACTTCCGTCTGTTTATTTCGTCCCGCCGGCCCCGGGCTTGAGACCTACCCCAATCAGGAAGGTCTCGGACGACCGGTCGCGCGACGCTTTGGGTTTGAGCGGTTTGACTGTCCGAAAGTTCGCCTTGAACAGATTGACCAGCTGGCTGTAGCCGCTGCCGTGGAACACTTTAGCCACCAAAGCGCCCTCGGGCTTGAGGTGGCTCTGGGAAAATTCGATGGCCAATTCGATCAGATGTTCTACCCGCGCAGCGTCGGCCGAGTCAATGCCCGACAGGTTGGGCGCCATGTCGGAGACCACCACATCGGCCTTGCGCCCCTTGAGCTCTGCCTCCAGCCGCGCCAGCACCTCGGGCTCGCGGAAATCGCCGTGAATGAAGCTCACGCCCTCGATCGGCTCCATGGGCAGCAGGTCCAGCGCGATGATGGTGCCGTTGAGCGCGCCCGTCGCAGCGCCCCCAGGCGAGAGCTTTCGGCGTACATACTGACTCCAGGCGCCCGGTGTACTGCCCAGGTCCACCACCAGATGCCCGGGCTTGATCAGGCCCATGGCTTCGTCGATTTCCTTGAGCTTGTAAGCCGCGCGCGCGCGGTAACCCTCTTTGGTCGCTAATTTGACCCAAGGGTCGTTGATATGGTCGTGCAGCCAGGCCTTGTTGACCTTGCCGCTGCCGCTCTTTGGTTTGGCTTTCATCCTGCCTCGATAATACGGGTATGCCCCAAATACAACTCACCATTGCCCAGCGCAAGGAACACCGCGCCGAAGCCCACCACCTGTCGCCGGTGGTCATGATCGGCAACGACGGCTTGACCGCCGCCGTCAAGAAGGAAACGGACGCCGCGCTGAACGCCCACGGCCTGATCAAGGTCCGCGTGCTGGGCGACGACCGGGTGCAGCGCGAGGCCATGTACCAGGCGCTGGCCGATGAGCTGAACGCCGCGCCCATCCAGCACATCGGCAAGCTGCTGGTGCTGTGGCGCCCCAAGCCCGCCAAGGTAAAAGCAGAAGACGAAGACCGCAAGCCCGGCCCTCGCGACGTGAAGGTCATCAAGTACAGCAAGCGCAGCGGCCAGCGGCCAGAAATCAAGACCCTGCGCGTGCTGGGCAACCAGCGCTTGTCACCTGGCGGCCAGGTCAAGCGCGCCAAGCCACCCAAGCAGAAGTCGGCCAAGAAGGCAGCACAGGGAGGTTGATTTCAGCCGTCACGGCGCGGCAGGCTCTTCCACAGGGCCACGCCCGCACACAGCCACTGCAGCAGGTACATGCCGCTGCCCACGCTGTGCCACAGCTTCAGGTTCTCGCGCGCCACGATGCGCGGGGAAACCGCAAACTCCACCAACAACGCCAGCAACAGGCCTGCGACGATGTAAGGCATGGCCGTACGGGCCCACGCCGCTGTGCCGCCACCGCCCCGCTCACGCGACGCCATGAGCATGAGCACGCCGCAGCCCAAGGAGACCCAGGTTTGCGCGTTAAAAAGCTTGGCTGCCATTCCGCCGGCCATGGCGGGCGTGGGCAGGTTGGCAAACAGCATGGGCACCACCAGGAAGCCCAACGCAGTCAGGCTGCCCCACCACAGGGCGGCCAG
>CALRZF020000223.1:0-6562 GCA_943372585.1 Ramlibacter sp. 2FC
CGCATGTGGCCTGGGCGTTTGCCGCGGCCATCTGGCTGTACCTGGTGCTGGGCTTCATCCGCCCGTTGCTGATGGGCAGCTGGGGCGAGGCGGTGCCGTTCGGGATATTCCCGCACCTGGACTGGACGGCCGCCTTCAGCATCCGCTACGGCAACCTGTTCTACAACCCGTTCCACATGCTGTCGATTGCGTTCCTGTATGGCGCCACGCTGCTGTTTGCCATGCACGGCGCCACCATCCTGGCGGTCAGCCGCTTTGGCGGCGAGCGCGAGATTGAACAGATCGTGGACCGCGGCACGGCCAGCGAACGCGCTGCGCTGTTCTGGCGCTGGACCATGGGCTTCAACGCCACGATGGAATCCATTCACCGCTGGGCCTGGTGGTTTGCCGTGTTGTGCCCGCTGACCGGCGGCATCGGCATCCTGCTGACCGGCACCGTGGTGGACAACTGGTACCTGTGGGCTGTGAAGCACGGCGTGGCACCGATTTACCCGGCAGTGTTCACCCCGCTTGCCGACCCCGCAACCCTGCTGCAGGGAGTCAAGCCATGAACCGCTTCACACGAACCCTTTTGATTGCCGTGGCCGGTGCGGCCCTGCTGGCCGGCTGCGAACGCCCGCCGGTGGACACCGTGCAGCGCGGCTACCGCGGCACCGGCATGGAGCTGGTCTACAACCCGCGCACCGTGGCCGACAAGGCCGCCGTGCATGTGGCGCCGGTGGCGCTGGATGCCGCGTCGCCCGAAGGCCCCAAAGCCGGCACCGTGTACCAGAACGTCAAGGTGCTGGGCAACCTGAGCGTGGGCGAATTTGCCCGCACCATGACGGCCATGACCAACTGGGTGTCGCCCAAGGAGGGCTGCACCTATTGCCACAACCCGGCCAACTTTGCCGACGACACCAAGTACACCAAGGTCGTGTCGCGCCGCATGCTGGAGATGACGCAGCACATCAACGCCGACTGGAAGACCCACGTGGCCGGCACCGGCGTGACCTGCTACACCTGCCACCGCGGCAACCCGGTGCCGCAGAACGTCTGGTTCAAGGCGCCTGATTCCAAGCAGGCCAAGCTGATGGCCGGCAACGACGCAGGCCAGAACAAGGCCACGGCCGCATCGGCCTGGGCCGCGCTGCCGTACGACCCGTTCACGCCGTACCTGCAGGGTGCGTCCGACATCCGCGTGAACGGCACCACGGCGCTGCCCACGGGCAATGTGCATTCGATCAAGCAGACCGAATTCACCTACAGCCTGATGAACCACATGTCCACCGCGCTGGGCGTGAACTGCACGTACTGCCACAACAGCCGCCAGTTCTCGTCATGGGAAGAAAGCCCGCCCCAGCGCACCACGGCCTGGCACGGCATCAAGCTGGCGCGTGACCTGAACCTGACCTACATGGAGCCGCTGACCAAGACGTTCCCGCAAGAGCGCCTGGGCCCCGGCGGTGACGTGGCCAAGGTCAACTGCGCCACCTGCCACCAGGGCGCCTACAAGCCCCTGAACGGCGCCAACATGCTCAAGGACCACCCGGAGCTGGCCAGCGTGGTGAAGGCCGAGATGGCGCAGGCGGTGGTGCCTGCGGCTGCTGCAGCGGCGCCTGCTGCGAAGAAATAAGCGCAACTGCACTCCCATGCAAAAGGCGCCCTGCGGGGCGCCTTTTGCTTTAGGTCTGAAGTGTGTGGGACTGCGCCCCACAAGAGCTGTCATGCCGGGCTTGACCTGGCCTCCATGGGGGAAAGCTGCTTTGTTGAACAGGGCCCATTGGGGTGTCCGACACGCTGACTCTCGCCACCGTGGATGCCGGATCAAGTCCGGCATGACAAACCCTGTTGCCGTGCAGACAATCGCAGGTCGTCGGCCTGTGCGGCCAGTGCGTCTCGGGTATTGCTGTGCGCCGGATCACCGTCTCAAGCAGCGACCCGGCAGGGTCATCGCCTACTTGCGCGACCCCATGCCCCACTTCCACAGCGCCTCGGACGGCAGCGGCAGCACCATGAAGCCGTGCTCGACGATGGCCAGCACCAGCATGGCGCCCACCAGGCTCAGCTGTACGGCCTGGAAATCGCTGGTGGTGGGGGCCACGGCGGTCAGCCACAGCGGAATGGCCACGGCGGTGGACAGGATCACCGAGAACGGGAAGAGCGCGTTCATGGGCGCGCGGCGAAAGTAGGTTTGCATGTAGCGCAGGTGGTCGGGCAAGAAGCTCTCGGCCAGGTTGCGCACACCCAGAAAGATGTTGAGCTTGGCGCTGGTGCGCATGGCCCATAGCAGGGCGTAGGTCCACAGACCCGTCTGGTTGGGCGCGTTCCAGCTCACGGTGGTTACGGCCACGGCCAGGCAGATCAGGGCCAGCTCGTGGTGCAGCACGGCCTGCACGGCTTCTGAGGTGCGCTTCCAGCCCGAAGCACCCGGCGTGCAGGCAATGCGGCGCGGGCCCGTGACGTAGCCCAGCAAAAAGGCAATTTCCTGCCAGGCCCAGACCAGCACCGCGCACAAAAACGCGCAGTAGGCCGAGCCCACGCTGGTCTGCTGGCTGCTCACGGCCAGGCCCCACAGCGCCAGGCCCAGCATCACCGTGGCCGCGCCCATCGTCCACTTGAAGGTGCGCCGCGGCAGGCCGTCCAGGTACAGGATGGCGCCCGTGCTGAACCACCACACCAGCAGTGTGAACAGCACCGGCCAGACGTGCTGGGTCATACGCCTACCAGGCGGGTGCCATGCGCACCTGCGCCGGCAGGTCGTGGCGGTGCACCGGCATGAAGTAAAGCCGCACAAAGGTGGCGGCGCCGGCCATGACCAGGCCGGCTTGCTGCAGCCGGCCCACCAGCCCGCCGCGGGCCTTGGCCGCGTCCATGCGGGTCTGGATGTCCAGCAGGCGGGTCAGGCCGGCACGGAACGCCGGGTGGTCGGTGTCCAGGCTCACGGGGAACACCTGCTTGGAGATTTCGGTAGTGATGCGAAAGACTTCGTAGTCGTATTCGGTGGGGTCCAGGCCCATGGCGGCGTTCAGCTGCGGGCGGGCATGGTCGCGCACATACATGGTGGCGTACACCGCCAGCAGGAAGAAGCGGATCCAGTACACGTTGCCGCCGCGCAGCAGCTGCGGGTTGGCGCGCATGATCAGCGCAAACGATTCGCCGTGGCGGAATTCGTCGTTGCACCAGCGCTCGAACCAGCGAAAGATCGGGTGAAAGCGCTTGTCGGGGTGGCGCTCCAGCTGGCGGTAGATGGTGATGTAGCGCGCATAGCCGATCTTCTCGGACAGGTAGGTCGCATAGAAGATGTACTTGGGCTTGAAGTAGGTGTAGGCCTTGGTACGTTTGAGGTTGCCCAGGTCCACGCCCAGCCCGTAGTCGCGCAGCGACTGGTTGATGAAGCCCGCGTGGCGCGATTCATCACGCGCCATGAAGCGCATGAGTTGCTTGATGTCGGGGTTGGTCACGCTCTTCTGGATTTCGTTGTACAGCACGCAGCCGGAGAATTCCGATGTCAGCGAGCTGATCAGGAAGTCCAGGAATTCCTGGCGCAGCTCGGGCGACCAGGTGGGCGTGAGCTGGGCCACCTCGGCGGCAAATTCAGGCGTGCGCTGGAAGTGGTCGTGGTTGTTGTCGCCCTCGTACTCGGCCAGCATCGCGTCCCATTCGGCGCGCATGGACGACACGTCCAGGCGGTCCATGGCGGCGAAGTCGGTGGTGTAAAAGCGCGGGCTCAGCAGCGAGCTGGCGCGGGCCTTCTCGGTGGCATCAGCGGGCGATTCAACAATGTCTGCGGTGGTCATGGCGGGCTCCGGTACGTCGTCAGGTCAATGCGGGTCAGTTCGCAGCGGGGCGGGTCAGCATGCGGGCGAACACGCCGGCATTCACGGGCCCGAAGGATTCAAGGTCGACCAC
This sequence comes from Ramlibacter sp. 2FC, assembly GCA_943372585.1. Taxonomy (GTDB): domain Bacteria; phylum Pseudomonadota; class Gammaproteobacteria; order Burkholderiales; family Burkholderiaceae_C; genus RAM1. The sequence goes on from CALRZF020000223.1 coordinate 3,892, forward strand.
GCGGCCGGTGGCCGGGTCCTTGAGCGTGAGGCGGCCGTCGGCGCGGCCCATCAGGACAAAAGGCTGTTCGGCGCCCAAGCCCATGCGCTTGCGCTCGCGGGCCAGGCCGCGCAGCGTGCCACGCACAAAGCCGGATTGGCCGGTCACGGTGTCGATCGTGCTGCCGGTTTTCGGGTCCAGCACGGCGATGCTGCCGTCGGCGCGATCTTCAAACCGCAGTTCGCGTTCCTGCGCCACAGCGGCGTCGGGTGCGCGGATGTCCACGCCCGACAGGCGCACCCAGGTGGTGGCCAGCAGGGCAAACAGCACCAGGGCGCCCATGGCCAGCAGGGCGGGGCGGGGCACGCCCACGTTGTCGTGGCCGTGGGCGTGGCTCATGACGCGGCTCCGGCGGCCACGGGCTGCAGGTGGCGGGCCTGTGCGTCGTTGGCAGCCTGTACCGGTGCGGCCTTGGCGGCCAGGCCGGTCTCGATGCTCCATGCCTCGGTCAGCAGCCGGGCGACTTCATGCACATTGGCAATGCTGCGCAGCATCGGCTCAGGCCGGCCCACGCGCCAGGGCCGCACATGCGGCCACAGGTGGATCCAGGCAATCTTGCTTTCGCCGGCCAGCTGCAGCGGGATGTCGCCCGTGCTGGCGTGGTCGTGCTTGCGCAGGCCCGCACCCGACAGGCTGCGCAGCGGCAGGTTGAAGGTGAGCGTGAGCACAATGCCCACGCGCATCACCACGCGCCGGTTGGTCAGGGTGTAGGCCGTGCTGCGCGCCGACAGCCAGGCCACGGTGCTCAGCATGACCAGCGCAAACACCACGGCCGGCAGCAGCCAGGCCATGGCAATGGCCGCGTCGGCGGCCGAGCCGCCGTCGCCCAGCACAAAGGCGCCGCGCAGGCCGACCATGACGGCAAAGTAGATGGCGATGGTGCGCACATGCAGGGCGTCGCGGGCCAGCGCGCGCCACTCGGGTGCGCCCTGCCACAGGATGCGCTCGCCGGCAGGCAGCGCCTCGGGCAGGCCGTGGGCCGCCTCGAACTCGTGTTCGTGGGCCAGCTGGATGGGGCGGGGCTGGCTCACAGCAGCGGCTCCTGGCGGTCGGGCGTGGCGTACAGGGTGCCGGCGCCGTAGTAGGCCATGATCTTTTCTTCTTCCAGCAGCGTCACGCGCTCGGGCAGGCGGGTGCCCGGCACATCGGCAAACTGGCTGCCCAGGATGGAGCGGACCTTGATGCTGCGCTGGCCGATGCGGGTGAAGTTGATCGGCAGCAGCACATGGCGGCCGCTGGCCACCTCAACCTCCAGGTAGCGGAACATGACTTCCGAGCGGTCCACCCACACGTCCACCACGGTGCCGCCGGCTTCGCCGTCTGCGCCCAGCACGGTCAGGCCGCGCGGGTCGGTGTCTTGCGGTGCCACACCAAAGTCAGACGCCACGCGCAGCGGCACGATGCGCAGCTCGCCGGTGTAGGTCACGTCCGGCTTGTCAGCGCGGTCGGCCCAGGCGCCGGGGCCCACACCATCCAGCATGGGGTTGTGGCCCGTAGGCTCCAGCGGCGCGCCGGGGAAGTTGCCCACCGGAGCCGCCTTGAGCACCTGGTTCGACACCTTGTAGCTGGGCGCGCTCACGGTGGTGCCGTCTTGCAGCAGGAATGTTTTGGGCTCCGGTATGGGCGGCCAGCCCTGCACCTTGATGCTGCCCGAGCGGTCGGATTGCAACGGATACCCCTCGCGCTTGTTTTCCTGCAAGAGGTAATAGATCAGGCCGGCAAAGAAGATCCAGAACGCGTACAGCGTGATCTGGGCGACGTCGATGTACCCGGTAATGGCTCCAGTGGTCATGGTGAGCTCCTTCAGTAAATTGAGGCTGGCGCTGGCAGTGAACGGTCAACCTGGAAGTTCGGCCAGTCCGAACTTGGCAGGCGGGGAAACGGGTGCCCCGCTGCGCCGGCGGATCAACGGTCCGACGGCCACCAGCGTGGCAAACAACAAGGTGATTTCAAGGTGATAGACAAAGCTGTAGCCGGCGGCGGGTGTGGCCATGCCCGCGCCCAGCGCGCCGCTCATGGCCACGCCGGAGAACACGTCGCGTAAAGCGCCGCCCAGGGCCAGGCCCAGGCCGGCGCAGGTGGCCTGCACGGCGCCCCACGCGCCCAGCGCCAGGCCATGCAAGCCGCCGGATTCCAGCGCCATCGCGGCCGTCAGCATGCCCACGGAGAACAGGCCCCCGCCCAGGCCGATCAGGGCCACGCCGCAGCGAAACAGCAGGGCCGAGCCCAGCGGTTCGGCAAACACGACGGCAGAAAAAGCGACGATGCCCACCATCGCGCCGGTGGCGGCCAGGCGGCTGGGGTTGATGCCGCGGCCCAGCCAGTGGGCGGCCAGCGCAAACGCCACCAGGGCGCCGAGCGAGGTGATGGCGGTCAGCTGCGTGGTCGCGCTGACGCTCAGGCCCAGGATCTCGCCGCCATAGGGCTCAAGAATCACGTCCTGCATGCTGAACGCGGCCGAGCCCAGCCCCACGGTGACCAGCAGGCGCATGGCGTGGCGCTGAGCGGCAAAGGCGCGCCAGGTAGCGCGAAACGAAGCGCGCGGGGCCTGGGGCGCGGGCGCGGTGCGCACGGCGCCGCGCGGCTCCTGCTTCCACAGCGCATAGGTATTGAGCACCACGGTCACCACGGC
>CALRZF020000224.1:0-6499 GCA_943372585.1 Ramlibacter sp. 2FC
GTGGCGGTGCGCCCCGGCCTGCACCAGCCGAGCCTGGCGGCGCGCATGGCCGCCACGTTTGACCGGCTGTCGGGTGGGCGCCTGCTCATCAACCTGGTCACTGGCGGCGATCAGACCGAGCTGGAAGGCGACGGCGTATTCCAGGACCATGCGTCGCGCTATGAACAGTCGGCGGAATTCATCCGCATCTGGCGCGAAATCATCACGAAAAGCCATGACGGCCAAAGCTTTGACTACGACGGCCAGCACCTGAGCGTCAAGGGCGCCAAGCTGCTGTTCCCGCCGCTGCAAAAGCCCTATCCACCGGTGTACTTCGGCGGCTCGTCGGCGCCGGCCCATGAGCTGGCGGCCGAGCAGGTGGATACCTACCTGACCTGGGGAGAGCCCCCGGCCGACGTAGCCAAAAAGGTGGCTGATGTGCGTGAACGTGCAGCCAAACACGGCCGCACCGTGAAATTCGGTATCCGCCTGCACGTGATCGTGCGCGAGACCGAAGACGCCGCGTGGCAAGCTGCCGACGACCTGATCAGCCGGCTGGATGACGACACGGTGATCCGCGCGCAGTCTGCATTCGCCAGGATGGATTCAGAAGGGCAGCGGCGCATGGCCGCGCTGCATGGGGGAGGGAAGAAGCGCACCCGGGCCGACCTGGAGATCAGCCCCAACCTGTGGGCCGGCGTGGGCCTGGTGCGCGGCGGCGCGGGCACAGCCCTGGTGGGCAGCCCGCAGCAGGTGGCGCAGCGCATCGAGGAATACGCCGCGCTGGGGCTCGATACCTTCGTGCTGTCGGGCTACCCGCACCTGGAAGAGGCCTACCGCTTTGCCGAGCTGGTGTTCCCTCTGCTGCCGCGCAAGCTGCGCGCGGGGCTGGAGCAAGGCTTGCCGGGCCAGCGGCTGAACGGCCCGTTTGGCGAGGTGGTGGCCAACAGCTACGCGCCCAAGGTGTCGCAGTCATGAGCGTGCAAACCTCTGAACTGCCGGTGCCCACGGGCTTTGCGCACGTGGCTTTGGGCGAAGGACTTCATCTGCGAGACGGCCGTCATCCCCGCGAAGGCGGGGAACCAGGGCATTCCTCTGCTGTACGAGAGCGCACGCGCTGGATTCCCGCCTTCGCGGGAATGACGCGATGGGCGAGGGGACTGGCGAAAGCCTTGCTGCCTTGGCTCGTTCCTGTCGCACTTGTCGCTGCCTGGCAAATCGCCTCGGCCTTCGGCTGGCTGTCCACCCGCGTGCTGCCGGCCCCCCACGAGGTGGTCAAGGCCGCCTGGACGCTGACCGCATCCGGCGAGCTATGGACCCATGTGAAGGTCAGTGCCGGCCGGGCGCTCGCGGGCCTGGCCATTGGCGGCGGGCTGGGCCTGGCGTTCGGCCTGCTCACAGGCTCGCTGCGGCTGGCCGAAAAGCTGCTGGACTCCACCTTCCAGATGCTGCGCAACATCCCGGCGCTGGCGCTGATTCCGCTGGTGATTTTGTGGTTCGGCATTGATGAATCGGCCAAGCTGTTCCTCATCAGCGTGAGCGTGTTCTTTCCCATTTACCTGAACACCTTTCATGGCATCCGCAACGTGGACCCGGGGCTGATCGAGATGGGGCGCACCTACGGCCTGAGCCGCTGGCAGCTGTACCGCCAGATCATCCTGCCCGGCGCGTTGTCGTCCATCCTGGTGGGGCTGCGCTTTTCGCTGGGACTGATGTGGGTGATTTTGATCGTGGCCGAGACCATCTCGGCGCAGGCCGGCATTGGCTACCTCACCATGAATGCCCGCGAGTTTTTGCAGACCGACGTGGTGCTGGTGGGCATCCTGCTGTATGCGCTGCTGGGCAAGCTGGCCGATGTGTTTGCACGGGGCCTGGAGCGTTATTGGCTCAGATGGCATCCCGGCTATCAGGGGAGCGCAGCATGAGCGGCGTCCGGCTTGAACTCAAAGCCCTGTCCAAAAACTATGGTGCCCGCGAGGTGCTGCGCAACAACGATCTGGTGATCGAACCTGGTGAGTTTGTGGCCATCGTGGGCCGCAGCGGCTGTGGCAAGAGCACGCTGCTGCGCCTGGTGGCGGGTCTGGAGCCTGTCACGCGCGGCAGCCTGCAGGCCGACGGACAGGAGATAGCGGGCCTGCGCGACGACACCCGCATCATGTTCCAGGACTCGCGCCTGCTGCCCTGGCGCCGTGTGTTTGACAACGTAACGCTGGGCCTGCCCAAGGCACAGCAGGGCCGCGCACAGGATGTGCTGGCCAGCGTGGGCCTGGGCGACCGCGGCGGCGACTGGCCGGCGCGGCTGTCCGGCGGGCAGCGCCAGCGCGTGTCGCTGGCCCGTGCGCTGGTGCACCACCCGCGCCTGTTGCTGCTGGACGAGCCGCTGGGCGCGCTGGACGCGCTGACGCGCATCGAGATGCACCGCCTGATTGAAGGCCTGTGGCAGCGCAGCGGCTTTACCGCGCTGCTGGTCACGCACGACGTGCAGGAGGCCGTGGCCCTGGCCGACCGCGTGATCCTGATCGAAGACGGCCGCATCGCGCTGGACGAGCGCATTGCGCTGGCCCGCCCGCGCAGCCATGGCGACGCCGCCTTTGCCGCTTTGGAAAAACGCATCCTGGACCGCGTGCTGCAAAAGCCCGACGCACAAGCCACACCCGACCCGCACTGGCCCGCCACACCGGCGCACGGCCTGCGCTGGGCTGTCTGATTCGTGATTTTTTAACCGGAGAAATTTCCATGTCCATTCAAGCCATCAACGTACGCAACCAGTTCAAGGGCAAGGTGCGCGAAATCATCCGTGGGGACGTCGTATCCGAAGTCGATGTCGAAACCCCCTGGGGCATCGTCACCTCCGTCATCACCACCCGCTCGGTCGACGACCTGCAGCTGGGCGTGGGCTCCGACGTGGTGGCGCTGGTCAAGTCCACCGAGGTGTCCATCGCCAAGCTGTGAAGTGCCGTCTGTAAAAGATGGTTGTTCATGTCGATTCGCTGCCCTGTGGTTCGTCGTGGGATGCCGGGAGTTGAAAATCCGGTCAACCCAACCCACAGGAGTAGCCGAATGAAGAGCAAGAACACCATCTGCATCTGGTACGAAGGCGGCGCTGCAGACGCCGCCAGCTTCTATGCCCAGATCTTTCCTGACAGCTCCGTGGGCAAGGTGTTTCATGCCCCAGGCGACTACCCCGACGGCAAGCAGGGCAATGTGTTGACGGTGGAGTTCACCGTGGTCGGCATCCCCTGCATCGGCCTGAACGGCGGCCCGCACTTCAAGCAGACCGAGGCCTTTTCTTTCCAGATCGCCACCGACGACCAGGCCGAAACCGACCGCCTGTGGAATGCCATCGTCGGCAACGGTGGGCAGGAGAGCGAATGCGGCTGGTGCAAGGACAAATGGGGCGTGTCGTGGCAGATCACGCCGCGCGCGCTGACCGACGGCATCGCCGACCCCGACCCTGCCGTGGCCAAGCGCGTCTTCGACGCGATGATGACCATGCAGAAGATCGACATCGCCAGAATTGAGGCCGCACGCCGCGGCTGATGCGGGCCCCTCAGGCGGGTTGCGGCAGCTTCGCAATCACCTTGATCTCGAACTGGAATCCATAGAGCCAGGTCACGCCGATGCCGGTGAGCGTCGGGTGTGGCGCGTCGCCCCAGTAGTCGGCGAACACCTTCCAGACCGTCTCGAAACTGGATTCGGGGTTGACGATGAAGGCGGTGACGTCCACCACGTCGTCGAACGTGCAGCCGGCGGCTTTCAGGATCGCGTTCAGGTTGTCGAACGCCAGGCGCACCTGGGCCTCCAGATCCGGCTCGGGTGAGCCGTCTTCACGGCTGCCGACCTGACCCGACACGAACAGGAAGCCGTTGGACCGCACGGCCGGCGAATATCGGTTGCGTTCATACAGCGCCTGCCGTCCGGCGGGGAAAACCACATCACGTTGAGTCATCACATGTTCCTTGTATTGAATGGGATGAAACGAATCTAGGGCCGCCCGCGCGCTGGATAAACAGGCAAGGCCACCCACCACTGTTCGTAAAATCCAAACAATCCCTGCCCCTGGAGCACAGCGATGGACCGTTTTGATGCGATGCAGGCCTTTGCCCGGGTGGTGGAGTCGGGCAGCTTTACCAAGGCAGCGCAAACGCTGCACATGAGCAAAACCAGCGTGACGCAACTGGTGCAGCAGTTGGAAGCCCGCCTGCGCGTGAAGCTGCTGAACCGCACCACGCGCCGCGTGAACGTCACCGCTGACGGGGCTGTGTATTACGAGCGCGTGCAGCGCCTGCTGGCCGACCTGGACGACGCCGAGACCAGCCTGTCCGGCGCATCAGCCGTGCCCGGCGGCCGGCTTCGGGTGGACGTGCCCAGCCCGCTGGCGCGCATGGTCCTGGTGCCGGCGCTGCCGGCCTTTCTGGCGCGTTACCCGGACATGCAGATCGACATGGGTGTGAGCGACCGCCGGGTGGACCTGATCGGCGACAGCGTGGACTGCGTGGTGCGCGGCGGTACGCTGACCGACCCATCGCTCATGGCGCGCCACGTGGGCGACCTGCAGCTGGTGGCCTGCGCCGCGCCCGGCTACCTGCGGCAAGCGGGCACGCCCGCGCACCCGCGCGAGCTGGACGGCACGCACCACCGCGTGGTCGGCTTTATCTGGGCGCGCAGCGGCAAGACCTATCCGTACATCATGCGCCGCAACGGCGAAACCCTGCAAGTGCAAGGTCGCTACGCGCTGGCGGTGGACGATGGCAACGCCTACCTGGCCGCAGGGCTGGCGGGCCTGGGCGTGTTATGGCTGCCGCACTACATGTGCAAGCCGCACCTGGCGCAGGGCGAACTGGTGCCGCTGTTTGACGGCTGGCAGTTTGACCCCATGCCGCTGTACGTGGCGTACCGGCCCAACCGGCACGTAAGCGCCAAGCTGCGCGTGTTTATTGACTGGGTGGCGGGGTTGATGGCGCTGCATGCGCCGGTGGTGGACCCGCGGGGGCCGTGATACCCAACGCGGCTTCGATCTGCGCGTAATACGCCGGCCAGTCGCGCGCTGAATTTTCGATGGCTATCCTGTCGAGGGTGAGTTCGGCAAACAGCCGGTCGGTCAGCGCGCGGTAGTCCACATACAGGCTGGACAACCCGTCCAGGCCCTGCAGCCCGCGATCGACCGCATACGCAAACTTCAGCTTCCAGTCCACCTGGTAGCGCACGCCCAGTTCATCCCCACGCTCGGCGGCGGTGCGGCGGATGGCATGGCCCACATCGGTCTGGTGGTAGTACACCACCAGGGGCCGCAGCGGGCGGATGATGTCGGCCATGGCCTGCACATTGCGCGCAATGTCATCGGGCGGCATGTTCATCAAAAACAGGTTGGTCACATCGCCATGGAACAGCTGGCCGTCAATGACATGCACGGTGGGCGACGCCACTGCCGCTCGGTCTGGATGCTTGCGGCGATACCCTGCGCGTTGAGCCGCTGCCCCAGCCATCGGGTGGAGGTGGACTTGCCCGAACCCATGATGCCGTCGAAGATCACCAGGCGACGGGCGGTCGTCTGGGTTGCAGCGGTTCCGATTTGCATGCGCGGCATTGTCGGCCATCGGCCAAAGTGCCTAGCGCGCGTAGGCCTTGCGCGAGCCGTCCTCAAACACCTCGTCGTCACGTAGCAGCGCACCAGTGTCGTCCCAGGCCCGCTCGCGCGTGATGCGCCCGCGCGCGTCGTAATGCGACTCGGCCACCACGCGGCCGGCCGGGTTGATCAGCTTGTGCACGCCAGTGGCCACCCGGCGCCCGCGTGCGGGCTCCAGGTAGCGCCCGGTGGCGGCCACGCTGCCGTCGTCGCGGTATTCCGTCTCGTCCACCCAGCTGCCGCCGGCCTCGGCGGGGCCCCATTGGCTCTTGCTGCGCGGCTGCCCGTTCAGGTAGAACGTGGTGTCGCTCACCGGTTTGCCTGCCACCCAGCGCTGGTCGCGCGTCAGGGTGCCGCTCTCGGCAAACTGCCGCAGGGTCATGGCGGCCACCGTCTTGCCGTCCAGCGTGCGCTCGGTCTCGCGGCGCAGCACGCCGTCTTGCGCAAACTGGCGCTCCAGCTGCCGCGTGGCGGATTGTTCGCGCAGCAGCTGGGTCTTGCCATTGGGGTACAGCTGCTCGTAGCGCACGCGCTCGCCCGCCGCATAGCTGGACCGCGACGACAGGGTACCCCGGTTGTCGTACAGATCCACCTGCGACGGCGCGACGCCAAAGCCGCACAGGCGGGCATCATCAGCCGCCGGCGCCAGCGCAGGCCGGTCGCCGCAGCGCAGCTGCGACAGCTGGCCGCGCTCGTTGAACTCGACCGAAGCGAACTCGGTGCCGGGTTTGTCAAAGAACACGGCCCGGCGCAGCTGGCCGTTGGCATGAAAGCGCCGCGCGAGCCCCGCCTCGCTGCCGTTGTCGTAAACGCTGTCTGACAGCACCGTGGTGCCGTCAGGCGCAAATTCACGGGCCCGGCCGTGGCGGTTGCCACGCTCGTTGTCGGAATGCT